>CALXJV010000022.1 GCA_944388715.1 uncultured Clostridia bacterium | reverse complement strand
AACGATTGCACACAATTTTACTAACGTAAAATTGGCGCGCGAACAATGACGCGGGCTTTAAAATGTTATAAACAGAGAAAATGTTTAAAGAAGCCCGCTATTGTTCTTACTTCAACTTCGTAATTGGAGAAAGGACCTGTCCCTTTTGGACAAAAAATGTCCGATTTGACACGTCCCCAATGTTCAATGAAAGGATAAGAAATAAAATGAACAGATATGAAATAATATATAAAGATATTGAAGAAGTAGATGAGTATGAAGAAACAGTAAAAAGAGTTTTTGATGAATGTTTTGAGGAGGAGAAGATAGAAGATTCAAAATTATATATTACAGTAACATTTACAAATCCTGAAAACATACAAAAAATAAATAAAGAATACAGAAATATAGATAAAGCAACTGATGTACTTTCTTTTCCTATGTTTGAGAAAAAAGAACTAGAAAATAAAATACAAGAAAAAGATTTTTTACATGAAGATATATTAGGAGATATTGTAATATCAATAGAAAAAGTAAAAGAGCAAGCAAAAGAATATGGACATAGTTTTGAAAGAGAATTAAGTTATATGCTAGTTCATGGTTTTTATCATTTAATGGGATATGACCATATTGAAGAAGAAGATAAAAAAGAAATGAGGAAAAAAGAAGAAAAAGTACTTGAAAAACTAAAAATAGTAAGATAACTATAAGGTTAGGCATTTGAATTTATAATATTCTATAATTATAAAATTAATATATTTAAATTTATCAATGGTCAGACATTAAAAATTTAAAAAGACACAAGATATTTTAAAAAACTTAAATAATTATAATGAAAGAAAAATAAGAAGGGAGATACTTATGCAAAAAGGTGGAGTTAAAGTTTTAATTGTTATATTAATAATTTTGATAATAATAGCTGGAGTAGTATTAGCATACAAAATAACACAAGATAAAAATACTGAAACAATATCAGAAGAGGGAGAAAATGAGCCAGTAGAAGCAGTAGAAGAAAAACAAGTTCAAATATTTAGTGGAAATGA
The DNA here is from genome assembly GCA_944388715.1 of uncultured Clostridia bacterium. Taxonomy (GTDB): domain Bacteria; phylum Bacillota; class Clostridia; order TANB77; family CAG-508; genus CAG-269. Next base: position 19,317 of record CALXJV010000022.1, on the reverse strand, counting down.
TAGACCTATAGCAGTTATGATAGACAACCATAGTGGTGCATGGCCACAAGCTGGATTAAATCAGGCGTACATGGTATATGAAATTATAGTAGAAGGTGGAGAGACCAGATTAATGGCACTTTTTAAAGGAGTAGATTTAGAAAAAATAGGACCAGTAAGAAGTGCAAGACATTATTTTCTAGATTATGCAATGGAAAATGATGCTATATATGTACATTTTGGACAAAGTCCACAAGCTGAAAGTGATATAAAGAAATATAGTATACATGATATAAATGGAATAGCAGAAGATGGAACAACTTTCTGGAGAGTAAAAGACAAATCAGCACCACATAATGCTGTTACAAGTACACAAAAATTATTAGAATCTGCAAAAAGCAAAAATTATAGAACAACATCAACAGAAGAAAGTGTGTTAAATTATGTAACAGATGAAGTAAACTTAGAAGAGGGTGAAGTAGCAACTACAATTACAATACCACATTCAGATTTACAAACAGTAGAATACGAATATGATGAAGAAAATAAAGTATATGTAAGATATGCAAGAGGAGAAGAGCAAACAGACTGGGATACAGATGAACCTGTTACAGCAAAAAATATAATCATCACATTCTGTGATAACTATACATTATCAGATAAAGAAAATAAAGGAAGACAAGGATTAAAAAATATAGGAACATTTGACGGATATTATATTACAAATGGTAGAGCAATCAAAATACAATGTATAAAAAATGATAGAGAGGAAAAGACAGTATATCAAGACATGAATGGAAATGAAATTAATGTAAATGACGGAAATACTTTTGTAAATATTTGTCCAACTGATGCAGAGGTTGAAATAGAAGGAACAGCAGAAACAACACAAACAACAAATTCTACTACAAATAGTACAAATTCATAAATTTTATAAAGGGTTTATAGGTAAAACCATTATAAAAAACCTAAATATATGTATAAGGAAATGTGAAATATGAATGTATATGATACAGCAAATAAACTTGCAACAGAAATAAAACAATCAGAAGAATATATAAATTATAAAATGGCAAGGGAAGCACTAGCATTAAATCCAGACTTGAAAAAGAAAATAGGAGAATTTGAGGTAGCAAGATATGATGCCCAATTGACACAAATACAAACTGGAAAAGAAGATGAAGCAAAAACAAATAAAATGAAAGAATTATATGCAGAATTAATACAATTAGATGATGCAAAAAAATATTTTGATGCAGAAATGAAATTTAATATAGTTTTGACAGATGTAAATAAAATCATCGGAGAAGCTGTAAGAGATGTAATGCAATAGGGATTTTAGGGATTAACTAAAATCCCTATTACCTTAGATTGCGATTTATAGTTTAACTACATTTAATAAGAAGGAAAATATATTAATGTTTCATAATTTTTAAACTCAGTACAATGATAAAAAATCAATTTATATATTCTATAAAATAGAATTGAAAACATAATTAGTATTATATGTTAAGAAGGGAATAGAAAATGGAGTATTTGGTAATTATAATATTTTTATTGATAACATTATTTATTTTAAAAATAATATTTGGGTATAGTAAAAAGCAAATAAAACAACTTGCAGAAAACAAAGAATTAGACAAAATAGCAGAAAAATATCCTGACAATATTGAAATTTGTAAGGAGTATTTGAAAATGTTAAATAATGAAAATGTGAATATAGAAGAAGACAATCAGGCAGTAAATTCTTTATATATTACAATATCTAACAAAATTTTAATTGCAAATGTTAGGAAAAGTTATACACGTATTCAAACAATAGCACATGAATGTTTACATTCAATACAAGATAGAAAAATATTGATGTTCAATTTTATATATTCTAATCTTTATATATTGTATTTTATTGTAATATCAATTCTTGCAACCTTAAATTCATTGCCATATAAAATGACGTTTCTGTCAATTTTAATTGTTGGAGGATTTATATATTATTTTGTAAGAAGTTATTTGGAAAATGATGCAATGATTAAAGCAAGATTTTTAGCAAAAGAATATATGGAAAAGAAAAATATATCTACAAAAGAAGAAATAAACGCTATGGTAAATGCATTTGATAGGTTAAATGACATAGGAATAAAAAGTACAAATTATCTATTATTTATGAGTATAATATTAGAAATTTTAGCGTTTTGTATAATAGCATTCTTTAGATGATTTTGGATACAGAGAAAAAAGTTATCAAATTCCGAATAGGTAGTATAAAAGCATAAAAAAATATTGCAAAATTATATGTTTAAAGTTATAATATAACCACTGATATATCAAATTGAAAGGATGTTAAGAAAATGAATAAAACTAAGAGAAAAATTTTTGAAACATCGATGAAACTATTTGCTGAGAAAGGATATGATGCAACAAGTATAGAAGAAATTACTGCGACAGTAGGAGTAGCTAAAGGAACATTATATTATCATTTTTCAAGTAAAGAAGAAATATTTAATTTTTTAATAGAAGAAGGAATGAAACTATTACAGAATAGTATAGACATAAAAACATCAAAATATGAGCATTATATAGATAAACTAAAAGCCATAGTGTTGATACAGATAAAAATTGTTATGAAATATGAAGATTTGATAACAATTTTATTGAGTCAATTTTGGGGAAATGAAGCAAGAAATCAAAAATGTAAAAATCATGTATATGAGTACATAACTAAGATTGAAGGAATTGTCAAGGAAGGAATAGAAAAAGGAGAGATTAAAAAAGGAAATCCAAAAGTAATAGCGTCTGAAATATATGGATTAATATGTTCAACATTGGTATACAAATTAAGGAATGAAGAAGAATTTGATATAATGAAATTATATAAAGAATTTGAAAATACAGTTATCGAAGGTTTAAAAGTAAAATAATTTGTTGATTTAAAGGTAAAACAGGTTATAATAAAAATATTTTGATTAATTAGCTAGTGTAAATATAAAATACATATGGAAAAATCCACATAGTTCTAAAAATGATTTTTATTTTGACTTTGTGTTATGAATTAAAAAATTTCATATCATTTCCTATGTAATAAAAAGAAAGGGGTAAAAAATGAGAGAGCCAATACATGAATTTATGAAATTCACAGATTTAAAAGATATGTTAGAAAAAACAGGAGAACTATATGGTGATAGACCTGCATATCTTTTTAAGACTGAAGAAGAAGGAAAATTTAGAGAAATTACACATAAGGAATTTAGGGATGATATAAAAGCACTTGGAACTAAATTAGTAGATATGGGGTTAAAAGATAAAAGAGTTGCTGTAATATCAGAAAACAGATATGAATGGGGAATAGTATATTTAGCGGTAGTTACAGGAACAGGAATAATTGTTCCATTAGATAAATCATTACCAGAAAACGAAATTGAAAGTCTAATCATACGTTCAGAAGTAGAAGCTATATTCTATTCTAAAAAATATGATGAAGTTATGAATAAAATAAAAAAAGAAAATAACACAAAAGTAAAATATTTTATTTCAATGGATTTAGAAAAAGAAGAAGATAATGTGTACTCAGAGTATGAATTAATAAAACAAGGAAAAGAATTATTAGAATCAGGAAATAGAGAATTTTTAGATGCAAAAATTGATGCAGAGAAAATGTCAATAATGTTATTTACTTCAGGAACAACAGCTATGTCAAAAGCAGTTATGTTATCACACAAAAATATTTGTGCAAATTTAATGGATATAGCATCAGTTATAAAAGTTGATGAAAATGATAGATTTTTATCATTTTTGCCATTACATCATACATTTGAATGTACTGTTGGATTTTTATACCCTATATCAAAAGGAGGAGCGATAGCTTTTTGTGAAGGAATTAGACATATTGCAGATAATATAAAAGAATATCAAATAACAGCAATGATTTCTGTTCCAATTTTATTTGAATCTATGTACAAAAAAGTTATGAAAAATATAGAGAAAAAAGGAAAATTAGGAACTGTACAAAAAGGAATTAAAATTAGTCAATTTTTATTAAAATTAGGAATCGACATTAGAAAAAAATTATTTAAAGAGATTCATGAAACACTAGGAGGAAAAGTAAGATTGTTTGTAGCTGGAGGTGCAGCACTTGACCCAGAAGCAGAAAAAGGATTTAATCAATTAGGTTTCAAGATGTATCAAGGTTATGGTTTAACAGAAAGTTCACCAGTTATAGCAGCTGAAGATGACAAATATCAAAGAATAGGTTCAATAGGAAAAGCTTTTCCAAGTTTAGATGTTAAAATTGAAGATCCAAATGAAGAAGGTGTGGGAGAACTACTTGCTAAAGGTCCATCTGTTATGCTAGGTTACTATAATAATGAAGAAGCAACAAAAGAAACATTGGAAGATGGCTGGTTGCATACAGGAGATTTGGCAAGAATAGACAAAGATGGGTATATATTCATTTCAGGAAGAAAGAAATTTGTTATTGTACTAAAAAATGGAAAGAATATTTATCCAGAAGAAATAGAAACATTAATTAATAAAATCGAAGGTGTAAAAGAATCATTTGTATATGGAAGACCAGAAGATGACGGAGATTATAAAATATGTGCGAAAATTGTTTATGATGAAGAAACAGTAGAAGAAGTATTTGGAACAAAAAATCCAGATGAACTAAAAGAAAAAATATGGCAAGAAGTTAAAAAAATAAATAAAACAATGCCAGCATATAAATATGTTAGAGATATAACAGTTACAAATAAAGAATTAATAAAAACAACAACTCAAAAAGTAAAAAGATTTGAAGAAATAAAAACTGTATTATAGAATAAAAAGTAAAACAAACTATTTACGGATAGAATGAATTAAAGCAAAAGTGGAAAATGAATCATTTTGTAACAAAAATGTAACAATTTTGTAACGAAAACTTAAAAAAAAAATCTTCCGTTGCTATTGTAGTTTTTTGTAGGTTAATGTATAATTATAATTGTAATAAGAATAAACATGCTTAAGATAAAAAGGAGGTAATTTACATGTCTAGATCTGGCATAGTAAATGTGAGAATGGTTATCACGGAGGAGAAAATCTTATCAAATATAGATAAAGTACATAAACTTATAAATCCTAACAGTAAGAAACAAATTGTACAATTAGAGGATGATACATATTTTAAGGATTTGATAGAATCTATAAAAACATATTTAATTGAATATCCTAAAAAGAAAAATTTTCCAGTAAGTGTTTATAAAGCTGCTTACGGGTTAGTAGAATATGCTACAAACCAATTTGAAGAAAATACTAAAAAAATAGAGGAATTGATTAGACAAAGAGAACAAAATATAGCTCTATCAGGAAAATTAAAAGAATTAATCAATACTGTAGATAATAAAGAAAAAGATTGGAAAGACCAAGTAAAAAAAGCAGAAGAAGAATTTCCAGAAGATATAATTGAAACATTAAATATTGTTGGGAAATCAAAAGGAAAGAAATCTCAAAATTATCAAGATGCAATGAAACTTTTAAATGCAAGGGTTACTAATCTTGAATCAAATCTACATATAGAAATTGATATGGAAAGAATAGAAGATAGATCAAAAGCTCTAAGTTATATAGGAATAGAAGTTGCAGATGCATTAAAATCTATACCAGCACCAGTAGAAGATACAGTACCTGTAGAAACAACAGAACAAGTAGTAGAACAAGTTGAACCAAAACAAAAAGCTAAAAAAGTAAAAGCTGTTCAAAATGTAGAGCAAAATGTGGCTCAACAAGAGTATGAACAATCTGTTACATTTGAGACAAAACCAAGCCTATGGCAAAGAATTAAAAATAGTAAAATTGTTAGAGCTATTAAATATATTACAAAGATAAGAATTGTAATAGAATATCCAGCTTTACCAGAAGGAAAAGGTGCAAATAACTAATAATGTTTATAGTAATGAAAGTATAAAATTACTTACGATTTACAAATGAAAATATAGGAGTTAGAAAAATCTAGCTCCTTAATACTTGTTTGTTATATGTTTCAATGTTCTAATTTGTTACAATTTGCAATCTATAAAATAGAGTTGAGACAATGAATAGTAACTACGATTTATAAAAAAAATAGGAAATTTGCAAAAAGCTATTGACAAGTACGAATAAATAGTTTATACTTTATCTTGCGTTAAGGATTTTACATGATAAATGCTCCCTTAGCTCAGTTGGTCAGAGCAACCGGCTCATAACCGGTGGGTCCAAGGTTCGAATCCTTGAGGGAGCACCATTTTTTTATACGGGTAGGTGGCCGAGTGGCTAAAGGCGGCAGACTGTGGTCTTTGGTTAATCAAAACCTAAACTTGCAGCTCATATAAGTGATTATATGATGAACACCGGGCTAATTCGGGGAACTCTTAACAGTTAGGCTGATGACAATCCCGAGCTAGGAAAGAAATTTCCGAGTGTAGAGACTTTATACCTGGTATCTTTGTGAAAAGATAAAGAGAAAGTCCAGACTACAAACATAATGTAATTATGGTAGTGAAAACTATAGTGGTAAGAAATCTGTTCTCATTTGAGTACGAAGGTTCGAATCCTTCCCTGCCCACCAAAATACAAGGAAACTTGTATTTTATTTTAATCACATGAAACGAACAAAAGTTTTACAAGATCAAAATGTGAATTTTATTACTAATTTTGTGGATAATATATAGACATTTTGCCAAAATATTGCAAATAAAAAATCTAGGAGAGAGGAATTTATTGAATATTCTTTGTTATAATAAGCATAAAAAGGAGAAGTTATATGTTAGATGGAAATAAAATAAGTGACATTAAAGAGATAGCTAAATATGGAAAAGGATACTTACTTGCTAAAAGGTATAAATTACCAATATATTCTAACTTTTTTATAGTGGAAAATGAAGATGAAATACGAGCGTTATTAGATACGTATAAAGGATGAGTTCCAAGCCTACCAAGATGGAGAGAGTTATAAAAACTCTCCATCTTTTTTAAAGATCTACAGAAATATTATTTTTAGTTTCATCATTAATTTGAAATAAAGATTCTTCATTAAATCCGAATAAAATGGCAATAATATTGTAAGGGACAATATTAATTTTAGTATTATATTTTGTTACATCATTATTGAATATTCTTCTAGCTGCTTGCAATTGACTTTCTATTTTAGACAAATTTCTTTGTAGATTTAAAAACTGTTCACTTGCTTTTAACTCCGGATAATTTTCAGCAACTGCAACTATTTGGTTTATCTGATTATTTAATTCCTCACTAATTTTTATATTTTTAGTTTCATTATATTGATTTCTTAGTTTTGTAATATTTTCAAAAGTTTCTTTTTCATAATCTATATACCCTTTTACAGTATTTACCAAATTTGGTATTAAATCAAATCTCTGCTGTAAATAGACATCTATTCCACTTTTAGATTGTTCAACTCTTAATTTTAATTTTGCCAATTGGTTGTATTGTATAAAAACAAGTAATATTAAAACAAAAACTATAATTATTGCTATTATCATGTTAATCCTCCTAATTAATATTCTGTATTTTTTATTAGATTTATTAATTTATCAGTTAGTGAAAAAATAAAGTCTAATATTTTATAATATTTATACAAAGTTTCTTTATCTAAAGAAGATTTTGTTAATTTTGAAGTTTCAAACATTTTTCCAGACATAAATCTGACATATATGCAGTTATTTTTTATTGTTAACTCATAATCCATGTTCATTTCTTCCTGGGAATCAATTAGTAGTTGCATAATATCAGTTGTAAGGAGTTGCATTGCAATTATTTTATCAGTACAATATACATCAAATACTTTTTCAAATTCTTGTGAATCTGTCTCTACTCTTAAATTGTCAAAAGGTAATTTTGTTCTAAAGGCTCTATCGAATAAGTTTTTATCTTTTCTATCTTTTCGTAAATATAAACTAGCATTAAATGGCTTAGGAGTTTTAACTTTAGAAAATATTCCACAAAATATTGGATTATAATATCGATTACCATTACTATCTTGAATTTCATATTCTGTTAATACCTCTGATATAAAAAAATTACAATTATTTTTTAATTTTCCATATACTAAATCTTCAGAGCTAAATCTATCATAATTTTCAAATTCAGCCTCATCATAAATAGTAGGTTTAATACCCCTATATGGAAAGTATTCAATGGTTTCATTAAATGAATTTAAAAGTGCTGTAATGACTTCCGATTTGAATTTATCGTTATATTGATAAGTTTTATGGTTGCTATATTGAGGTTTGAATCTTGTATGTGCAGTAAAAGCGATAGAAACAGCTAGAGAAACGACAAGTGCAATCATTAAATTTTTTGTATAAAAAATTAGGCAAAATGAAAAAAATAAAGCCACTATTGCAATAACGCATATTATTGATATTATAGTATTTATGATTTTTTCTCGATTAGCATTTGCTCTTGCTTTTTCTAAATTGCTAAGATTATTTTCTACTAGTTTGGAATATATTTTTTCAAATTTTTCGTTACTACTCATTTTATACCTCACACAATTAATTTATCTAAATTATAAAATACGGCAGACAATGTCCGCAACCTATAAATCTTGTTTTTTATTACAGTTTTTTGACTGTAATAGCATAAAAAAATAAAAAATACATCATATTTAGATTTTTATTATAATTGAAATGATTAGGCATAGTAATCAAGAAAATTTGAAAATTATAAAAAAATATTGTATGATATATACGAGAGGGGAAAAGGTATGGAATATATAATTCATTTAACTGAAAAATGTAATCTTAATTGCACATATTGCTATGAAAACAAAAGAAATAAAGACATTTCATTTGAAGATATAAAAAAATTGATTGACTATGAGATAAGTAGAAAACAAAAATATTCAATAATTATTTTTTATGGTGGAGAGCCTTTATTACAAAAGAATATGATAAAGAATACCATTGATTATATAAATTCTAAAAAGTGTAAAACTGATTTTTATTATGGCATAACGACAAATGGAACATTATTAGATGATGATTTTATAAAATATATGAAAAAAAATAATTTTATTAATATTTCCTATAGTATTGATGGAATGAAAGAAACACATGATTTAAATAGAAAAACAATTGATGGTAATGGAACATTTGAAATAGTTGAAAAAAATGTTAGAAAAGTTTTAAAATCTTTTGATGAAGTTGTTGCTATGTCAGTAATAACAAGAAACAATTTATACAACTTAAGTAAAAATGTTGAGTATTTAATAGATATAGGATTTAAATACATAAACTTATTATTTGATTATTCACAAGATTGGCAAGACGAAGATCTAAATGAAATAAAGAAACAATATAGCGAAATCGCCGAAATATATGCTGATAAAATTTTGCAAGAATGTGATGTGGAAATTCCATTAATAGATGATAAAATAAAAACATACATAAAAGATGAATATAATTGTAATGAAGACTGTAAATTTGGAATGAAAGCAATAAATATAGGAACAGATGGTAATTTTTATCCTTGCATGCAATTTGTAAATAATAAAGATTTTATTATAGGTAATTGTAAAGATGGAATTAATATAAATGCAAGAATAAATTTAATAAAAAATTGTAGAAAAGAAAATCAAATTTGTAAAAAGTGTTCTTTAAAAAAAAGATGTAAACATTTATGTGGCTGTAGAAATTTTGTTTTGACTAATGATATAAATGAATTATCACCAGTTGTATGTGAGACTGAGAAAATTTTTATTGAAGTATCAGATAAGATGGCAGAAAAATTATACAAACAAAATTCAAAAATGTTTATTCAAAAATTTTACAATAAAGATTATAATATATTAAAACAAATAGCTAGTAAATATGATAAGGAGAGATGAATATGGAAATAAGAAATGTTGTAAATGAAGTTAAAAACGAATATCCAAAAATGAAGCAAGTCAGTAAAAGGAATTTATCAAATAATATTCCAAGTAAGTGGTTAAAAATGGGATTATCTTCTATAGTAATAACAATGATAATGAAAAATAAAGTTTTTGCAACGACTCTTGGTGTGAATCCTGCTCCTTATATTGCTACTGCTGGTGCCCTTCCTACTCCTATATCTATGCCTATAAAAATATGTAATATTGTCTGTCCTATAGTTCAAATAGTATCAGTAGTAGTATTTATTATAACGGGTTGTAATATGTTAATAACTAAAATAAAATCAAAAAAACAACCTGAGCATAAAGAAGTAAAAAAATGGGTAAAATTTTTATTTATAATTTCTATAATAGTATTTATTTTAAGCATTCTGACAAGGTTTATTATAGATGTAATATATTAGTATTAACTTGTAAAACTGATCTAAAGATTTAATTTAGACCAGTTTTATAGATTATATTGTATGTATTAAAATTCTTCTTTATTATTGTATATTCTTCCAACTGCTTGCAATTGACTTTCTATTTTAGGCAAGTTTCTTTGTGTATTCAAAAAAATATGAAACACTATAAAAAGAATGTAATTTATGATATAATGAACTGGCAAAATATAGTTTAATAATATTAGGATTTAATAAAGGATGATATATATGAAACATAGAACAATAAACTTCATATTAGCAATATTTATATTTAGTATAATAATTATGATAATAGATGTACATAATGGATATATCAAAGGACATGACACTGATTTTCACTTAGCAACAATAACAGCAATTGTTGACCAATTATCTTGGGATAATCTAACAGTACAAGAGCCATTAAAATATATAGGAAATGATTTAGGGTATGGAACAAGATTTTTTTATCCGCCATTACCACATTTAACGGCAGGATATATAACTAAAATATTAACAATATTTAATATAAATAATGTAGCAATTGGAATGCGTATAACACAATGGTTAACAATTTTTGCATCAGGAGTGACATTTTATCTTTTAGGAGAAAAGATATTTAAAAATAAAAAAATAGCAATGTTCTTATCATTTTTTTATATGACAGCACCATATCATTTGGCACAAATATTTGTCAGAGACTCTTTTTCAGAAATGTTTATACCAATTGCAATACCATTAATAATATTAGGTTTATTATATTTAAAAGAAAAACGATATAAATTATTTTTTCTGTACTTTGTAGGAGGATACACACTAGCAATTTATTCACATTTAGCAATGACAATATATTTTACAATAATACTTATAGTAAGCTTTTTTACAATTTATTTTAAAGAAATGTTTACAAAGAAAAATATATTATATCTAGTATCAGCATCTGTGTTAATTTTTTTATTAACAGCTTCTTTTTGGTTACCAATGTTAGAAATAAAACTAAAAGGAAGTTATGGAGTATTTATGCCATATTTTATGACAGGAAAAGGAGATTTAAGATTTAGTACAATTTCAATATTAGAATTATTTGCGTTTTTTAGAAATATTGATTATCATTTTGTAAGATATAATCTTCAATTATTTGTCACAATAATGTTTTTTGTAAGTATATTTTTTATTATAAAGAAAAAATTATGGAAAGAAAAATTATGGCTATTTCTATTAACCTTTACAGTTTTATCAACAATAATGGTTACAAAAATTTTTCCATGGTATTATACACCAGATATTTTACAAACATTACAATTTCCTTGGAGATTAGTACTGTATATAGCATTTGGAGCTATATTAATATCTGGAATTTGTTTAAAGCAAATAGAGAATAAAAAATATTTCAATATATTGTGCTATATATTATTAATTCTTTCACTATTTGGAACATACATTTATATTGACCATTTAGAAGAATCACAAATTGATATACATAATATAAATAATTCTAAATGCATGGGAAATCAGGCAGAATATTTACCAGAAAAAGCATTAAAAAATAGAGAATATTTTAATAATAGAAATAAAGAAATAATAATTGAAAGTGGTACAGGAGAAATTACAAAAATATTAGATGATGTACCAGATTTAACTTTTGAAGTCAAAACTTCAGAACCACTTACTATTGAATTACCAAGAATTTATTATATGGGATATAACTTAGAAATAAATGGACAAGAAATAGAATTAACTGAAAGTGATAATGGATTTTTGCAGGCAACAATTGATGAAAGTGGGACTTATATATTAAATTATGAAAAAACACTGGTTACGAAAATTGCAAATAGTTTAAGTTTAGGAATATGTATATTATGTATTATTTTATTAATAAAAAATAGAAGAAAAGGTTACAGTTCACAACCGCGATAATTTTAATGAGAATGTATATATATTAATATTTCATAAAATAGATATGAGACTATGAATAGTAGCAAGAAAAGTTTATTTGTTAAAAAAATGTATCAAAATAATTTACTTTTTTATTATCTTATGATATAAAAAAATAGAAGTTAATAAAAAAAGTATGTAAGGAGGAAGAAAATGGATAATACATTAATACTTGCACTTTCTATTGGGGGAACGTTTGTATTAGTGGGATTTATATTTCTTATAGCTGGTATTATAATAAACAATAATGTAAAAAAATACAAACAAGATGTACAGAGAAAACTATTGGCAAAGTTATTGATATAGTTGAAAGAAAGAGTTATACTGAAGATGGAATTAGTCATAGTTGGTTTCCTGTATTTGAATATATAGTAGGAGACCGCAAGTTAAAAAGAAACTCTCAATATGCTGGTGTTAGCGACAAGTATAAAGTAGGACAAGAAATAAATATTTATTATAATCCGGAAAATCCACAGGATTGCTATATTGAAGGAGAAGAAAGAAAAATGATGTGGATTATTATAGTAGGAATAATTACTATTGGAGCAGGAGTTTTTGTTGGGATATCAATATTGTAAAAAATAACTTTGGATAGAAAATATAATGTAATTATTTTTAAAAGTTTTTGAATATCAAGCTGATAATATTGATAGAAGAATGGGGTAATTATAAATAAATTGAATAAAAAAGATAAAGGATGGGAAACTGAATTCAGTTTCCCATCCAAAAGATTTTTTACATATTTGCAAAATATCCTGGATTACAGGAATATCTGCTATATGGACAGAAATGCCCATTTGTCATTGTCCCGAATCTGGCAATTGTAAGTTTACCAGAGGGAAGAAGAATGTCAACAGACATACCTCTTATCCTTGAGACCACTTTTCCTATTTTTTTAGTTGTTCCAGCGAGGAAAACATCCTTGCCGATGAATTCTACAGGTTCCATAAATTTGTCCTCCTAGATGTATTATTTTTCCTTTCAATTTTGAAAGGTATAATTATATTGTACCACTTTTTTATCAAAAATACAAATTATGGAAGAAGAAAATTGCAAATTTTTCCATTATTTAAACTAATAATATATGATGACTTGTAATTTTTATATAGTATTATCAAATTACAAATCAAAAAGTTCTTAAGTATATTTAAAAATAAATAATTTAAGCCAGGTCACAAAATATATTTTTATAAATATATTTGAAAAAATATAAATTCAAATATATTATAGAGATGAAATATGTCAAATTTTGTCGAAACAAGAATACATTTTGTGACCTGGCCCAAATTGAAATTTGTTTGTAATTTAATAAGAATATAAAAGATCTTCAATAACATCAGCAATTTCAGAAACTGAATGATCAGCTTGAATCAAGAAGTTTGGATGTCCTTTAAATTCTCCATTATAAATAGAAATAGTAATTTGACCAGTAATATTACCAACAACTCTACTATCCTTATCATGTAATTTTACAACATTCACCTTTTTTCCTCCTTTTTCATTGGTTAACAGTCAACATTATAGCAAAACGAAAAAAAGAAAGATGTCGAAACTTGTCACAAATATAAAAAATTTTAGAAAAATTTAATAAAGTATGGTAAAATAAAAAAAATGATATATAATAAAACAAAAAGAAGCAAGGAGAAAAAGCAAATGAAAAAATTCATAGTTATTATAGTAATCCTATTAATAGTATTTATAGGAATGTTTGTATATAGGCAAAATAAAATAACACAAAATAAAAATAATGAAGTAACAGTAGATGAAATAAATAAAATAGAAACATACTTACAAAAAATATATATGTGGAAAGAAATAACAGGAGAAGCATTACCGAGTTTTGATAATATAAATAATGCACCAGGTGTTTGGATATGGGAGGTTGTAAAAAAGAATTTAGAAGAATATGAACTATCATATGAACAATTGGAAGAAAAGAAAAAAGAAATCTTTGGAGATGAGTTAGAAAAGGAATTTCCTAAAGAAGGTTATGAATATATGGAGTATAATGTGGAAACAAATAAATATTATGCTGTAGGAACAGGATTAGATAACCAAGAAGATGTATTTCTTTTAGACAAAATAGAGAAAAAAGAAAATGGATACACAGTTCAAATTATAGAATTTTTAGAAGACTATTCAGAAGCATATAACACAGAACAAACTGAATATAATATCCAAATAAAAAATTTAAATGATGAAATAATAGCAACAGTAAAAAGTACAGAAGATGAGACAAACATACAACAATTAGTAAAAGAGAATATAGACAAATTTACTAAAAAAGAAATTGAATTAAAAACAGACTCAAATGGAAATATATATGTAACTAATGTAAAAAAAGTCGAATAAAAATATATATTTAAATAGTCATTAGGTCAATAATGTAATCTTGAGAAGATACATTAAAATAGTGACTATTTATTAAATTGTTTTAAGTAAAGGAAGAAGAAAAAAATGAATTTAGAAAAATGTGAAATATGTCCACATGAATGTGGGATAAACAGAACCAAAAAACAAATAGGAAGATGTAAAAGTACAGATAAAATAAAAATTGCACTATATTCAATACATAAATTTGAAGAACCATGTATCAGTGGTGGAAATGGTTCAGGAACAGTGTTTTTTTCTAATTGTAATTTAAACTGTATTTATTGCCAAAATTATGAGATTAGCCAAGAAGGTAAAGGAAAAGAAATATCAGTAGAAGAATTAGCAGATATATTTATAAAACAACAAAATAGAAAGGCTGAAAATATTAATCTAATAACACCAACAAATTATACACTTCAAATAATAAAAGCAATAAAAATTGCTAAAAAAAGAGGTCTAAATATACCAATTATATATAATACAAATGGATATGAAAAAGTAGAAACATTAAAATTATTAGAAGGATATGTAGATGTGTATTTGCCAGACTTAAAATATTATGATGATGAATTAGGAAAAAAGTATTCTAAAGTAGACAAATATTTTGAGATAGCAGTAAAAGCAATAAAAGAAATGTACAGACAAGTAGGAAGTCCGAAATTAGATGAAAGAGGAATGATAAAAAGTGGGTTAATGATTAGACATTTAGTATTGCCAAATAATATAGAAAATAGCAAAAAGATTTTAAGATGGATAAAAGAAAATATAGATGAAAATGTGTATGTCGACATTATGGCACAATATTTTCCTACATATAAGGCAAAAGAAAGTAAGGATTTAAATAGAAAACTTACAAAAGAAGAGTATAAAGAAATAGAAGAATATGTGTATGACTTGAACACAAAAAATGGATATATGCAAGATTTAGGAGAACACGAAGAAGAATATGTACCAAAATGGGAAATATAGATTAGAAAAAAATTTTTCAAACTAGTTTATGTCACAAAAGGAAGGAATATAGGTAAAGATGAACATACAAGAATTTATACTAAAATTGTCAAATGGAAAAGCAGATAATCAATCTGTAGAAAAAATGAAAAAAGTTATGAAAGAATTAGACAATCCACAAAACAAGTTAAAATGTATTCATGTAGCAGGAACAAATGGAAAAGGCAGTGTGGTCGAAACACTAAATAATATTCTTATAAAAAATGATTTAAAGGTAGGAAAATTTATATCGCCACATTTAATTTGTTACAATGAAAGAATCAGTATAAATAACAAGAATATATCAAATGAAGAAATAAAAGAAATTTATATAAAAATTAAACCTATAATTGAAAAAGAAAAAATAGAAATCAGTTTTTTTGAATTTTTTACAATAGTTGCACTTATCTACTTTTACGAACAAAATGTGGATATTGCAATAATAGAAGTAGGATTGGGAGGTTTATATGATAGTACCAATATTATAAATCCAATAATTTCTATAATTACTTCTATTGGTTATGACCATATGCAAGTTCTAGGAAATACGCTAGAACAAATTGCTATGCAAAAAGCACGGGATAATTAAAGAAAAATCTAAAACTATATATTTAGAACAAAAACCAGAAATAGATAACATCATAATTCAAACATGTCAAGAAAAACAAAATATATTACATAAGATACAACAAACAGAAATAAAAAATCAAAGATTTATCAAAGATTTCGAAATATTTGATTACAAAAAATATCATGATATAAAAATAAATTTAAAGGGAAAAAGACAAATACAAAATGCAACCTTAGTATTAGAATGTTGTGATATCTTGAAAGAAGAAGGCTATTTTATAACAGAAGAAAAGATTAGAGATGGACTAGAAACAGTTGTCCATAAGGGAAGATTTGAAGTAATACATAAAAATCCAACAATAATATTTGATGGAGGACATAATGAGCAATCTATAAAAAACTTAAAAGATACAATAGAAATTTATTATAAAAAATCAAAAAAGATATATGTGATTTCAATACTAAAATCAAAAGATTATAAAACTATACTAGATGAGCTTATAGAAGATGGAAACATATATATTTTTACAAATGGGAATGATAAAAATAGATATACTGATAGTCATTTAATGTATGAGTATTCAAAAAAATTAAGTACAAATATAAAAATGTACGAAATGGATTTAAAAAAAGCAATACAATTTTGTAGAGCCAAAGTAGATTATGTATCTTTTATAATTGGATCTTTTTATGTATATGGGGACATTGAGAAAGTTCCAAAATATACAGTAAAAAATTTAGAATATAATCGTTGACAGAAAATAAATGGAATGTTACAATTTACTTGCATAAATTACATATAAAATGTTAAACAAGGTAAAAAAGTATTATCATATACAAAAGATAGTAAAGATAGTATTGAAAAAGAGAAAAAAATACATATTAATTAATCAAATTAGAAAGAGAGGAAATGAAATGACACAAGCAGATGAACAATTTATAAAAACATGTAAAGAAATTTTAAAAAATGGTTATTCATCAAAAGGTACAAATGTTAGAACAAGATGGGATGATGGAGAAGAAGCAAATTATGTATCAATTGTTGGGGTACAAAATAAATATGATGTCGGAAAAGAATTTCCGATGATAACTTTAAGAAATAATACAAAAACAATAAAAAATGCTATAGATGAAATTTTATGGATATGGCAAAAAAAATCAAATAAAGTAAGTGAACTAAATTCACACATATGGGACCAATGGGCAAATAAAGAAGGAACAATTGGAAAAGCCTATGGATATCAATTAGGTAAAAAATACGAATTCAAAACAAAAGAAGGAATAAAGCTAATGGATCAAGTAGATTATGTTTTATATCTACTAAAAAATGACCAATCAAGCAGAAGAATAATGACAAATTTATTCAATCATGAAGAGTTAAAAGATATGGAATTAGAACCATGTGCCTACGGGACGCAATGGTTAGTAAAAGAAGGAAAACTACATTTGATTTTAAACCAACGTTCTCAAGATATGCTAACAGCAAATGGATGGAATTTAATGCAATATACAGCTCTACAATATATGTTTGCACAAGTATCTGACTTAGAAGTAGGAACATTAACACATAACATAGGAGATTGTCATATATATGATAGACATATTCCACTTGTTGAAAAATTAATATCGGCAGAGCCAATGGAGGTAACACCAAAACTAGTAATAAAAAATCCAACAAAAAATTTCTATGAATTTAAAGTAGAAGATTTTGAAGTAGAAGGATATGATTATAATAAAGAAGTAAAAATTGGTAAAATACCAGTAGCTATATAATAAGAAAGGAACAGCAAAAAATGTTAAGTATCATAGTAGCAAAAGCAAAAAATAATGTAATAGGAAAAGACAATAAATTATTATGGCATATATCAGATGACCTAAAAAGATTTAAAAAACTAACAACAGGACATACAATTATAATGGGAAGAAAAACATTTGAATCATTAGGAAGAGTATTACCAAATAGAAAACATATAGTATTTACACAAAATCCAGATTTTAAAGTAAATGATGAAAATGTACAAATAGTACATTCTATATTAGAAATCCAAGAATATATAGAAAGTAAAGAAGAAGTATTTGTAATTGGGGGAGCAATGATATATAATCTATTAATGCCATATGTACAAAAAATGTATGTAACAGAAATAGACAAAGAATTTGACGGAGATACATTCTTTCCTAGAATTAATGAAGAAGTATGGAAAGAAGTTGAGAGAGAAAAAGGACCAGAAGATGGAGAAAATCATTTTAAATATGAATATATAACTTACGAGAAAAAATAGAAAATTTATTTTATGTTGACCACGATAAGGTTGTATGTTATAATATAGATATCAATAGGCTGAAGACAAGGCCTGCAGAATAATCTGGAGGCCTTGTCAACCTTCAGATTTAATAAATTAGAATGTCAAAAAGATAAAAAGTTGAAAGAGTTATCAATAAAAATTCCATGGTCGCATAATATTCTTATTTTAAGCAAAATCAAAGATAAAAAACAAAGACAATGGTATATGGAACAGACAGAATTAAATGGATGGTCTTATGATGTTTTAGGTTTTGAAATAAAAAGTGATCTTTATAAGAGACAAGTATTAGGAGATAAGCCAAACAATTTTAAAAGAACATTAAAAGCTCCACAAAGTGAATTAGCAAGAGATATGATGAAAGATCCATATATACTAGATTTATCTAATTTAAAAGAAAGTTATATTGAAACAGAACTAGAAAATTAAATTTTTACTTATCAGCAGTCGATGATTTATTAAAAACTGAAAATGACAATCCAAGTATTGGAATTATTCTATGTAGAGAAAAGAAAAAGTTTTCAGTAGAGTATTCTTTAAGGGATATAAATAAGCCTATTGGTGTAAGTTCTTATGAAATTTCAAATATTTTACCAAAAGAAATTTTGGAGGCTTTGCCAACAGAAGAAGATTTGAATTTACATATAGATATAGATGAAAATGAAGAGGATAATAATTAAAATGGAATTGGTCAGATGCGTCTGACCAATTTCATTTTAATTATTATGAATTTTTTTAAATATATTATTATTTAAGTGAAAGTCTATAGCAAAATGCTTTATTTTTTCAAGCTTTTGTGATAAAATATCTTATAAATTGACAATATTAGGAAAAGGAGAATAGCTATGAACGAGATATTAGATGAGAA
>CALXJV010000021.1 GCA_944388715.1 uncultured Clostridia bacterium | reverse complement strand
GATCTTTCCTAAGAAATTTCCTCCATGCTTACCAAATATCTTTAATATAATATTTAATAATTTCATTGCTAATATGATAAAAAAATTTTTCATTTGTCAGGCTCCTATCTTTATAAAATGTATATTTGAATTATAACATACGGCAGACTAGACTGCAACCTATAAATTTTGTTTTTACTAGATTGTGCTTTGATTCGTAATAGAATGGAAAAAAGGGGGACTATTATAATATAAAAAAATGGAACGATTTTATATTATAATAGTCCCCCTTTTTTCCATTTTATTACGAATCAAAGTATATCAAACTTTATGTATTGCAATTGATTTTTTGGTATGATAAAATATTCAAAGTAAAGAAAGGAAGTAACATATGCTATATATAAATAATGAAAAAAAGATAAATGAATTAAAAGAAAAAATGAATAAAAACAATATATGTATATTTATAGATTATGATAAAACAATTACATCATCAAATAGTGTTGATTCTTGGATGGCAATTGTTAATAAAAAGGTAGCAAATGAAAAACTTCTATATGAACTGAATGAATGTAATAAAAAATATGGAGCAATTGAATTAGATTACACAATAAATGAAAAAGATAAAGATAAATACATGTTAGAATGGTATCAAGGAAGTATGGATTTATATTATAAATATAATCTTACAAAAGAACAAATGGAAAAATCAATATATAATAGTAATTTATCATTAAGAAAAGGGGGAAAGGAATTCATTTCAAAGTTATACGAAAATAATATTTTAACAATTATTTTATCAGCAGGTATAGGAAATGTTATAGAGCAATCATTAAAAGAAGAGCAATGCAATTATAACAATATACATATAATTAGTAATTTTATAAAATTCGACGAAAATGGGAACATGAAAAAATTTCAAGATAATTTAATCTATACATGTAACAAAGATATAGATAAATTACAAGACGTAAAAAAGAAAGAGATAGAAAAAAAGGAATATAGAATTGTAATTGGTGATTTAATTGAAGATATTGCAATGATGGGAGAATATCCAGATGAAAAATCGCTAAAAATAGGATTTTTAAACAAAAATATTTCAAAAAACTTAGAAAAATATAATGATAATTTTGATGTAGTTTTAACAGAAGAAAGTAATTTTTATGACATAGAAAAAATCATATTTTAAATTATAGAAAACTGCATTTTCTATAACTACAATGGTTATGCGGCTTTTTATAAAATGTTAATATACTAGAAATGAGATGATAAAATGGAAATACAAGATATAGAAAAAAATAGTGATAATAAAGAATTTGTGTTACAGGCTGTAAAAGAAAGTGGAAAAAATCTAGAATTTGCATCAGAAACTTTGAAAGATGACAAAGAAGTAGTACTAGAAGCATTAAAACAAGATGGAGAGGCTCTAGAATTTGCAAGTACAAGACTAAAGGGAGATAAAGAAGTAATGCAATTAGCAATCAAAACAGCACCTTGGACGATTTGCTATGCATCAGAAAAGTTAGTTGATGATAAAGAGATTATGTTAGAATGTTGCAAGAATTATGGACAAGCTTTATATTTTGCATCAGAAAAATTAAGAGATGATAAAGAAGTAGTAAAAGAGGCTGTAGAAAATAAGGGGATTATAATAAAATATGCAAGTAAAAAGTTAATTGATGATAAAGAATTAGCAGAAATTGCAGTAAAGCAAAATAAACAAGCATATCATTTTATATCTAATAGATTGAAACAAGATGAAGATATAAAGAATATAATGTTGTAACATTTAGCAATTGAAAGAATTTTTATATAAAATGTTGAATTTTATATTTTTATAGTTTAGAATATATGAGAATTAAATATGCAAATATAGCAAATGAAGAAAGGATGAGTTTTATGAGAGTATTAGTTGTATCAGATATTCATGGTTCAGGAGTATATGCAGATAAATTAAAAGAAATTATAAAAAAAGAAAAGCCGGAAAAAATAATTGTATTAGGAGATTTATATTATCATGGACCTAGAAATCCATTAACAGATGGATATGAACCAAAAAAAGTTGCAAAATTACTAAATAGTCTGAAGGATAAGTTAGAAGTAATAAGAGGAAATTGTGATGCAGAAGTAGATCAAATGGTGTCTGAATTTGAAATGAAAGATAACTTATTGGAAAGAATCAATGGTAAAAATATGTTTTTTACACATGGACACAAATATAATATAGATAATATACCAAATGAAGATTTTAATATTATGTTTTATGGGCATTTCCATACTTGTTTTATTAAAAAATATGATAATCAATTATTTGTAAATCCAGGTTCTATTTCATTGCCAAAAGAAAATACTCCACATAGTTATGTAATGATAGAAGAAAAAGATATTATAATTAAAGATGTTGATGGAAATATAGTAGAAGAATATAGATACAAAGAATAGGGAGAAGGGATTAAATCCATTCTCCATATTTTTTAATATAAATCTTTTTAGCAAACATTGCCAAAATACAATATAGAAATGTTACTACAAAAATCAACACAATATCTTCTATAGCCATTGGAACTAATCCAATTAATGTACCTAGAGGTGTAAATGGTACAATAATTCCTATTAAGATTAGTAAAATAGAAGAGAAATATACCATCTTATTTGCATTACTTTGTATAAAAGGTATTTTTGCAGTTCTTATGATGTGCATTCCAACTAGGTTTGAAACAATACTATAACTAAACCAAATTGTTTGGAAAAGTGCAGCTTCTCTTACTCCAAATATAAACCATAGAGATGCAAATACTATTAAGTCAAATATAGAACTAACTGGTCCCATAAATAACATGAAATGTTTTAAACTTTTTATATCTAGTTTTTTAGGTTTTTTTACAATTTCTTTATCAACATCATCAAAAGGTAGAGTCATTTGACCAAAGTCATATAGCAAACCTTCTACTAATAATTGTATAGGCGTTTCTGGTAAAAATGGTAAAGCGATACTTGCAACGATAACAGATAAAACTTCACCAAAGTTAAAACTTGTAGCCATTTTAATATATTTCATTAAGTTGGCAAAAGTCTTTCTTCCTTCTGTAACACCATCTAATAAAACATTTAAATCTTTTTCCAATAATATTATGTCAGCTGATTCTTTGGCAATATCTACAGCAGTATCAACTGATACACCAACATCTGAATTTGTTAGAGAAGGGCTATCATTTATACCATCTCCCATATACCCTACGACATTTCCTTCTTCTTTTAGAAGTCTTATAATTCTAGCTTTTTGTATAGGTGATAGTTTAGCAAAAATATTATTTTTCTTAATTAGTCTATGAACAGCAACATCTGGTAATTTATCTAATTCATTTCCTAATATAATTCTCTTAGATTTTATATTAACTTTATCACAGATACATTTTGTAACTTCTGCATTATCACCAGTTAAGACAATTACACGTATTCCTGCTTTGTTCATTCTTTCTACAGCTTGTTTAGCACTTTCTTTAGGTGGGTCTAGGAAACCAATAAATCCTAGTAATATCATATTTTTTTCGTCTTTAACTTCAAAGTCATAACCTGGTTCATTACTGTATTTTTTACATACAGCAATTACTCTAAGCCCTTCTTTGTTTAAGCCTTTACTGATTTTTTGTATATTTTCTTTGATTTCTCTAGTTAAAGGAGAAACTGTTCCTCTATATTCTACAGAAGTACAGATATTAAGAATTTCCTCGACAGCTCCTTTGGTAATTAATTCATCTTGACCTTTTTCATTTTTTACAGCAACAGATAAACGTCTACGTGCAAAGTCAAAAGGTATTTCATCTAATTTAATATATTTATGTGTTATTTCAGGCATGTTATATTCGTCTCCACGTTTTATAACTGCTTCATCAATATTTCCTCTTAAACCTGTTTGGAACTTAGCATTTAAATATGCATATTTTAAAACACTAATATCTTCATCACCATGTATGTCTAAATACTTTTCCAATACTATCTTATCTTCTGTTAGAGTTCCTGTTTTATCTGTACACAAAATATTCATGGCACCAAAATTTTGAATAGCGTCTAGTTTTTTTACAATAGTTTTCTTTTTAGACATTTTTACAGCACCTTTTGAAAGACATGATGATAAAATAACAGGAAGTAATAAAGGTGTGATTGCTATAGCTATTGCGACAGCAAATGTAAAGGCTGTTATAATACTATGTTTTGAAAAATTAAGTATAAATACAATAGGAATTATGATAAGCATAAATCTAATTAACAATTTGCTAATACTTTCGATTCCTTTTTGGAAAGCGGTTTTTGGTTTACCAGTACTTATTGTATGTGCTATTTTTCCAAAATAAGTAGAATCAGCTGTTTTTATAACAACACCTCTTGCACTACCAGAGATAACATTTGTACCCATAAAGCAAATCGTGTCTAAATCAGCAATGCTATCTAAATCTTCTTTATTCATTTCAGATTCTACTATTTTTTTAACAGCATCTGATTCACCTGTTAAAGAAGACTGACCAACATATAAATCAGTTGATTCAATAATCCTTAAATCAGCTGGAATCATACTACCGGCAGTAAGAATAACAATATCACCAAGTGTAACTTCTTTTATTGGTATTTGTATTTCTTTTCCATCTCTTAGAACATGGCATGTTGTTGCAACTAGTTCTTTTAATTTATTGGCAGCTTTATTAGAACGATATATTTCAAAAAAATCTAATAATGTACTTGCTGTAACTAATATTGCAATAACAATAATATTGGCGTAACTAGGAGTTTCGGGTAAAATAATATCTGTATAACATAAAAGCAGAGTAATTCCTAGTAAAATAATGTTAAATGGTGTAAATAGACTTTCAAAAAAATAATGATACCATTTTTTCGGCTTTGCTTGTCTAATAACATTAGGACCTAATTGTTTTAATTTGTCTTCAGCCTGTGATTGACTAAGTCCATCTTCTTTAATTTTGTATTTTTTTAAAAATTCATTTTTAGAAAGTAAACATTCTTCTCCATAAAGTTTAGAGACATTTACTTCTTCTTTTGTGTTTGCCACTTGTATCAACTCCCTTTCTTTTGTCTAATTGTAGAAAATACTATCAAATCTATTGATTAAAGCAAAATAAAAATCTAATATTTTATTTGTAAGATAAGATTTGTATTTTCTGTAATTTTAATACTTTATCATTATACCACAAGAAAATAAAATTAAAACAAATTTTACAAATTATTTCAAAAATATTGTAAAAAAATAAAAGTTTAATGTATAATGAATTTGTAAAAAAAAGAAGGAGGTAATCTTTATGATTTCAGTTAAAAATTTATTTGATAATGATGATGTAAAAATCATTGAAAGAAAGGGGAATATTTCAGTAATCGAATTTCAAAGAGATGTAAGTGTTAATAAAATTACAGCTATGTCAGAATATTATGCAGCAAAAATGAATGTTAGAAGAAGACAAGTAGTTATCCAATTACAAGGTGATGAATATATAACAAGTGCTGGAGCAATGCAATGGATGGCTGGTAATATTGAATCTAAAACAAATGTAAAAGGTGTTGGAGATTTTCTTGGAAAAGCAATAAAAGGAAGTGTAACAAGCGAATCAACTGTAAAACCTAAATATCATGGGACAGGATTATTGGCATTAGAACCAACATATAACTATATTTTATTAGAAGATGTTGGAGCTTGGAATGGAAGTATTGTCTTAGAAGATGGACTATTTTTAGCATGTGAAGCAAGTTTAAATAATAATGTTGTAATGAGAAGTAATTTATCATCAGCAATGTTAGGAGGAGAAGGGTTATTTAATTTAAAATTATCAGGACAAGGAATTGCTGTTTTAGAAAGTCCAGTTCCAAGAGAAGAATTGATTGAAGTAGAATTGCAAAATGACCAAATAAAAATAGATGGAAATATGGCAATTGCATGGTCTGATTCTTTAGACTTTACAGTAGAAAAATCTACAAGAAGTTTAATAGGTTCAGCTGTTGCAGGTGAAGGATTTGTAAATGTATATAGAGGAACAGGAAAAATATTAATGTCACCAGTAAGACCAGAAGCAACAAACAATATTTTAAGATATAGTTCTAAATAAGTCACTATATAATGGTTTAAAAAATAATATGGGAGAATCATTGTAATTATAATATTTTCATTAATTGCTTGGCTCAATACGAAAAATAAGATTTTCTAATCATTCCCCAATCACATTCGCAATTAATGAAAATATTATAATTACAATGATTCTATATATTTATTTTACAAATATAAAATGATTAGCTTTAATGTTCATTAATTGGAGGAAAAAGTATGAATATGGGAATAATTTTATTAATTCCGTTTTTAGGGACTACCTTAGGGTCTGCAATGGTCTTTTTTATGAAAAAATGTATACATAAAACAATAGAAAAATTATTAATAGGATTTGCAGGAGGGGTTATGATATCAGCTTCTTTTTGGTCACTTTTAATGCCTTCAATGGAAATGGCAACTGAACAACATGAAATTTCATGGTTACCTGCAAGTATTGGTTTCCTATTAGGAATTTTTTTCTTATTAATCTTAGATAGTATAATACCACATTTACATTTACATGCAGATAAACCAGAAGGAATTAAGGCTAAAATAAAAGAATCCACAATGCTTGTTTTAGCTGTTACACTTCATAATATTCCAGAAGGGATGGCAATGGGAGTAACATTAGCAGGAGCTATGATAGGAAATGTAGGTATTAGTCTAGTAGGTGCATTAAGTTTGGCAATTGGTATAGCAATTCAAAACTTTCCAGAAGGTGCAATTATTTCAATGCCACTTAAAAGCCAAGGAATGTCTAAGTCAAAAGCATTTATCTATGGTACTTTATCAGGAATAGTAGAGCCGATTTCAGCAGTTATAACTATATTGTTAACAAATGCAATTGTTCCAATATTACCATATTTGTTAGCTTTTGCGGCAGGGGCTATGATGTATGTGGTTGTAGAAGAATTGATTCCTGAATCACAAGAAGGAGAACATTCTAATATTGGAACTATAGGTGTAGCTATTGGGTTTGTAATAATGATGATATTAGATGTAGCATTGGGATAGAAAATGCATATTAGATGGTTATAATATGAAAGATATATCTATAGAATCACAGTTATTATAATTGCACATAGATTAGCAACAATACAAAATGTAGATAAAATCTTGAAGGTGGAGAATGGAAAAGTTTCATATGTAAATTGAAACAAAATTCAAATAGTAATTCATAATAAAAACTAGTAATTTAGATAAAATATAAATATATTATAAAATTTAATAAAAAATGCTTGATTTTCACTACATTTTATCATATAAGAATAAAAAGAGGTGAAAATATGATAGTAACAAATGATATTATAAAAATGAATTTAGTAAACTATTCAAATAAAAATACCAAGCTTGCTAGAGAAGTAAAAAAAGGAAAATATTTCAAAATAATTAATGTGATCTAGATACAGACGAACTGAATATTTTTATACCATTTGATAAACTTTTAAAAAGAAATAGAGATTTATGCTTTTCGTTTGTGGTACATGAAATATTGCATTCACAAAATTTAAAAAGAAATAAAGAGATTTTTGAGAATGACTTTTTGGAAGGACTTAATGAGTTTTTAACAATCTGGTTAATAGAAAATTACACAAAAAAGGATAAAAAATCTTTCAGAACATACAAAACAAACTTTTTTATTAGGATCCCTGTTAATAGTTACAAAAAAGAAATGAAAAAAGTGGAATCTATTATAAAAAATTCAAAAAAAGATATTAGAGAAATATATTTAAATTATATTAATCTGAATCCAGAATTTTTTAGAAATTGGGTTCCGAAAGAATACTTATTAAAAACAACAAGATAAAATCCATAAATAGTAGCTTAATTATTAAGCTACTATTTTTTATACAAATTTAGAAAATTGTAGAAAAAACTGGAAATTTACATAAATTTATGATATAATTTTTTTGCTATCATATAGGAAAAATCAAATGATATCTTGACTCTATGTAGATTTTTTCACATACAAAAATGTTAAGTGTAAAAGGAATAAAAATTATGAATGAAAAATTAGAAGAAAAAATAATCAAATATATAAAGCAGAAAAAGACAAAAACATTGAACTTAAGTGAAATATATGAAAATTTAAAATTACCATATACACCACAAAATGATAAAATAATATATGACATTTTAATAAAACTAGAAAAGGAAGGATATATCAAACCACTTAAAACAGCAAATAAGAACTATCAAGGAAGTTTCGAAAAATATAAAATACTAAAAATAAAAGAAGAAAACGAAGAAGAAATAAAAGAAGAGATATTAAAACTAGACAAAAAGATAAAAATAGATTATTACTTAAAAAACCCAAAAGAATATATAAAAGAAAAAGAAGTAATATTACCAATAAATGAATTTATAAAAAATAATAAAGGAAAAGAAACAGAAGAATTAACAGTAAATGAAAGATCATATGAATTATATAAAAATGAAAAATATCTAAAACAAAATGAAAACATATTAAAAAAATTAGGATTAACTTATAAAGACTTAAATTCTTATGATACATATGAGCCATTTTTCTATTATATTAACACAAAATACAAAAATGAAGATTATGAAAATAAAGCAATATTAATAATAGAAAACAAAGACACCTTTTGGACAATAGTAAAAGCTATTAAAGAACTTGGAATAAATAAAATATATATGGTTATTTATGGAGAAGGTAAAAAAATATTAAAAAGTTTTTCTTTTGTAAAAGAACTCAAAATAAATAAAAATGATAATATATATTATTTTGGAGATATTGATTATGAAGGAATAAATATTTATATATCATTAAAAGAGAGGTTTGCTGAATATAGCATTTCTACATATAAAAAAGGATATGAAATCATATTAGATATTGAAAAATCACCAGGAGAAGTTAGAACTAATCAAAATATAAATGAATATAAGATAGAAAAGTTTGTAGAAGAATTTGATAAAAACTACAAAGAAAATTTGCTTACAATATTTAAAAATAAAAAATACATACCACAAGAAGTTTTTAATTATAAGATAGCAAAGACAATATGGGCCAGGTCATAAATTGTATGTGCGAATATAAGTTGAAAATATTTAAATAGTATTTACCATTTTATTATGAAATCGAATTAATTGTAAAAAATTAAAAATAGAGGTGAAACATTGGAAGAACTAGAAAACAAGAATCAAGATGTTTTTACAGAAGAAGAATTAAAAGAGCAAATGTATAATGAGATTATAAAAGATGTTATAGATGAAATAGATGATAGAGAAGAAAACATAAAAATTTATTATCCATATTTTATTATAACAAGAAAATTGAAAGCGGAGGGAGAAAACGTCGGTTTTGATTTAACAGGGGTTTTTATTGGCTTGCTTTCTTTTTTACTTTATGTTGGGAAACTAAGCGGAAGAAAGATAGAATATAAAGACATTTATGATTATATAGGGTACTTTATAGAAAATGTATATAACCAAAAATTAAAAGAAGATACTTTAAAACAAATAGTAAATTTGATATTAGATACAGCGCAAAATAATGGTAATAATTTTCTATTTACATATTATAGCTTAAAAGAAAAAGAGAAGAAAGAAAAATACATTAAATATATAGAAATAAAATTAGGTGAAAACAATAAATTAAATTATTATATTACAGCACAAGGTATTGATTTTTACTTGAAAACAAAAGAATTTCCAGATTCACTTCAAGTAACGATGAATTTAATCTTGTTCAGAAAACAAATAGAAAAAGGTTCATTTAATTATGCTTATGATACAGTAAGAAGATTAAATATTGAAGTAAAAAGAAAAATAGAACAAAAAGATTTAATACTAGAAGGTCTAATGTATGGAGGAAAAGAAGGAATTAAAGAATATAGTAGATATCATAAAGGAGTAGAAGAACAATTTAAAGAAGAAGAGGAACTTTTTGGAGAAGTATCTACACTTGTTAAAAATATATACATGGACTATATTTCAAAAGAGGGAAGTAAAAATCTAAGTGAAAAAGAAAGTAAAACATTAACAATTATAAGAAATATTGAAAGAGAATTAAATAATGCAGTATATTCACATACAAAACTTTTACAAGAAGCAATAGATATGACAAAAAAACATGATGAAATATTAGATATGAGAGCAAAAAGTGCATTTTCAGAAAAATTTAAATTTGAAGAAGAATTCGAAAAAGTAATTAATAAAACTGATAACCCAGAAAAACTTTTATATTTTATATCACCATTTTTATTACCAAAGAAAATCAAAACTTTTAATCCAATGAAATCACTAGAAAGTCAAAAATTAAGTAAGCCACAAAAAGAAGAAGTAATAAAAGAGAAAATAGAAGCAAAAGAGCTAGAAACAATTGATAAAATAACAACAAAAAGAGTTGTTAGTAATTTTAAATTTTACTTCCAAAATCTATTAGGTTTGTTGAAAAATAAAAATGAAGTAAGTTTGAAAAATTTTGCAGATTTTATTATAAAAAACTATGGAGAAAAAAGCCTATATAATGGTGACCTTATAGCCTTTGCAATTTATTTGAATAGAAAAAAATATCTGAAACAAGGTGAAGATGAAATTTTTGACGAATTTAGTTTTAGAACAATAATGATAATTCCAAAAGAAGAAGATATAGATTTAGGAAATGGCTTAAAGATTACTAATATGGGATTTAAAAAATTATCATAATAAAATTATAGATTAATTTCCGCTCAAAATATAATATATATAATTAAATTAATAAATAATTAGGAAAGGAAAAAGTTATGGAGATAGATGAAAATTTAGATGTAGCACTAGAGATAATTAATACATTAATACAAAATAAAGAGATATCAAAAGAGGACAATCCTCTATTATATCAAAATTATGTCAATTCATCAGAAATAGGGAATTTAACAGACAAGATAGCTGAAAAAATGGGATTTGATATATATAGACTAGATAATACCCTAAACTTGTGCGTTATGATAGATAATAAAGTGTTTGGATATACAAATGAGGAATTAAAAAGAAAAATGAAGTTAATAAACAAGAATGAAGATATATATCTAATGTATTTTATAATATTAACAATTATAACATGTTTTTATTGAGAATCTGGTTTAAACTCACCAAGAAGTTATTTAAATTTAAGTGAATTGCTAGAGACAATAGATATAAAATTTCAAAGTTTAGTAAAAGAAGATATTGAAAAGACAAGCAAGGAAAATGAATACAATTTTATTGATATAAAAAATGTATGGGAAAGATTGCAAGACGCCAGAGAAGATATAGTTTTAGGAGGAAAGAAAGACAAAATTTCTTTTGTGAAATTAGTTCTTCATTTTTTAGAAGAGGAGAAATTAATAAATTTCAATGAAGAAAGACAAATAATTACACTTACAACAAGATTTAAAGCAATCGTATATTTCTATTTTGAAAACAGTAAAGAAAACAAAAATAAATTGTTAGAATATGTATATAATTTAGGAGGTGAAGAAGATGCCACATATCAATAGAGTAAGATTGGTAAATGTAAATTTCAATAATGCAATAAGTAAATATGATAATTTCATGATGGATTTTGGCGGAAAATCAGCAACATATGATTTAATTAATTCTGGAGGAAAATCTGTACTTTTATTAATGCTTTTACAAACAGTGCTTCCTAATACATATTTAAAAAGTGATAGACCATTAAAAAATATATTTCAAGGAGGAAATCCAAGAAGAACATCACATTGCTTAGTAGAATGGATTTTAGACGAAGGTTATCAATATAAATACATGCTAACTGGATTTTGTGCAAGAAAAAAACAAGTAGAATCAGAAGAAGACATAAATTCAGAGGATAAATTAGAAATTGATTATTACAATTACTGTTATTTTTATAATAATGAAAATAGATATGATATTAAATATATGCCACTTGTACAAGAAGAAAATGGTGAAAAAATATATATGTCATATGACAAATTAAGACAAACTATAGTAAATATGAGAAAAGAAGATTTGCCAATAAAAATATTTGATAGTAAAAAAGAATACATGAAATATATCAGTTATTATGGTTTAATATCAGCCGAATGGAAATTGATAAATGAAATAAATGTTTCTGAAAATTACTTAGAGAAATATTTTAAAGCTAACAAGACTTCAAGAAAATTAATAGAAAATTTCTTAATCAAGATTATAGATAATGTAAATATGCAAAATAACGGAGAAGAAAAGCAAGAAAGCCAATTAGCTGATACTCTAATTGAACTAAAAGATAATTTAATGAAATTCAGAAAAGAAAGTGATAATAAAAATGAGTTCACACAAGTAAAAGAGATGTATTACAATTTAAATGAGAGAAATAATTTGATGAAAGAAGAATTTTCTAAAATTGATAAAATAGATAAAAAAGCATATGAAGCACTTATATTTAATCAAGAAAAAGAAGAAAAATTGAAAAATAAGATTCAAAATGAAAAAGATATGATAGAACAATTAAGAAATGAAAATTCTTTCATAGGGAAAAAACTAAGCAAACTAGAAATTGATAAATTATATTATGAAAATGATAAAATAGAAAAAAGAATAAAAGATTTAAATTCAGAAAAAGAGAAAATAGAAACAAAATATAATGGAGAAAAAAGAAGAAAAGAACTTGCAAAAGCACAAAATGAATATGTACAATATGCAGAGAATAAAGCACAAGTAGAGCAGATTAAATTGCAAATACAAAATCTTAATTTAAATGAAGATGATGTTAAACAAAAATATGAGCGATATGGATATAATTACAAAATAAATCTTAAAGAAAAAATAGAACAAGTAAATAAAGAATATAAAGAAAAGCAAGAAATAAGAAATCAAAAGGAAACTGCTAGAAAGATTGCTAAAAAACAAGAAAATACTGCAAGAGATATTTTAAGTAATTTAAAAAGTAAAATAGAATCTTTAGAAGAAAAAATTTCAGATAACCAAGAAAATATTGATATTTTAACACAAGAAATTTCAGAAGAAGGAGATTTGAAGGTTTTATTAAATATTGAAGAAAGTATAAATAACAGTAAAGAAAATTTAAATAGAATAAAACAAAATATAGAGCAAAATAGAGAAAAAATAGAAAACATAAAAAAAGAAAATATTAATAAAAAAATCGAATTAGAAAAAATAAAAGCAAACAAAGGATTATGGGAAGAAAAACTAAATTCAGCAAAAGAAAAAGTACAAAAATATGAAACAAGCAAAAATAGTTTAGAAAAATTAGTAAAGACATTTCAAATAGAGAATATCCAAAAACTAGAAGAAAAATTAAAAGAAGAAGTAAAAACAGAAGAAAAAAATAAAAATATAAAACAAATAGAAAAACAAATGAAAACAAAAAAATTAGAACTAATCCAAAAATATAATATGGTCGTTCCAAATGAGGATATATTTGCTCTAAAACAAAAGTTAGAAGAAAAATGTAATTATGTTACAACAGGTATAGAAGAATTAAAGAAAATAGAAGAAAGCAAAAGGAAAGAAGTACTAGATAAAAATCCATTATTAATATATTCTATTTTCATAGATGATGAAAATTTTAGGAAGATGAAAAATAAAGGACTAGATATAGAACTAGAAAATCTAGTACCAATTATAAGTATAGAAATGTTAAGAAAAGGGATATCATATAATGAAAATGATATCATATTCCCAATACAAAAAAGTTTTTATCAAAACATTGAAATAGAGAAAATAGAACAATATAAAGAAACTTTAAATAGAGAAATAAATTCACTAGAAGAAAAAATACAAAACTTCAATAAAAAGGAAGAAAATTTAAGAAAATATCTAGAAGAAATAAAAAGTTTTAGAGAAACTTATACAGAAGAAAAGGTAGAACTAATCTATAAAGACAAAACAGATAAAGAGAATTATATCAAAAATAATGAAGAAAAAATAAAAGAAATCCTAAAAAGCATAGAAGACGGAAAAGAAGAAATAGACAGACTAGGGAAAATATTGATAAATCAAAATAATGAATATGAGATATTAAATGAAAAAATAAGCAAATTAGAAGAATTGAAAAATTTACAAGATGAAAATAAAAAGTTAAAACAAAGAAAAGAAACCATAGAAAAAGACCATATTGCACAAAAAGAAATTTTACAAGAAAAAGAAGAAATAGTAGAGAAAATAGAAAATGAAATAGAAGAAATAAAAAATAAAATTACTGAACTTGGAACAATAAAAGAAAGATATGAAAAAACTTATAAAGATTTGCCTGAATTTAATAAAGAAGATTTAATAAGAGAAGAATTTGAAATTTTAAAAAATCACTTTGAAGCATATGAAAAGAGAATGAGAAATTCAAACCAAGAATTAAATAATCTTCAAGACATGCTTAAAATTAGAACAGAAGTAATGGTAAAATGTGAAGAAACAATAAAAGACAATAATTGTACATTAGAATATTTTTCATCTAAGCAAGAGAAAATCTCAGAAGTACCCAATAGCATCTTAGAAGAAATAAATGATAAAATTGAAGATATAGAACTAGAACTAAGTAAAGTTAAGCAAGAATTAAAACAAAATGAAGATGAAAAATTGAAATTAGAAGGACAAGTAAATCTATTAAAAGAAAAATTAGAACAAGAAAAAAATGAAACTTATGTAGAAGAAACCAGGATTAGAGAATACAGTTTAATAGAGAAAAAAATAGAGGAAAATAAAATCAAATTAAATATGAATGAAAAACAAATAAAAGAAGTAACTTCAAAAATTAAAGATGTTGAAAAAGAAGTAAACAGGTTAGACAAAGAATTCACAATGCTAGAGAGCTTAGTCAAAGAAAATGAAATTGAAGAATTTAATGTAGATACTTCTAATCTTTTGGAAAATGAAATCTTTTCATATAAAAGAATTACAGAAGAAAGGAAAAAAATAAATAAAGTCATTAGCAAATTAACTACAGAATTTTCTGAATATATAAATTATATAAAAGACCAAGTAGATGGTTTTTACATAAAACAAGATGTGTTAGACAAAATTGAAAATTTGAAAATACCTACTAAATTATCAGAAACTAATATTATTGGAAATGGAATAGTTACTATTATAGAAATGTTAGAAGAAAAAATCAGACACATAGAAGAGGCACTAGAATTACTTGAAAGCTATCAGGATAATTTCATTACTAAATGTTTTGAAAGAGCAGAAACTATAGTAAGAGATTTAGAAAAATTACCAGGATTATCAAGAATAAAAATTGGAGGAAAAGACACAAATATTATCAAATTAGATTTATTTGAATATGAAAAAGAAGAAAAGCTAAGAAAAATGAAAGAATATATCTATAGTTTGGTAAAAGAAATGGAAGAAAATCCAGAAAAGATGAATAAAGAACAATTAAATGAAAGTTTATCTTCAAAAGCATTAGTTTCACAAATTGTAAATATGGATAAGGCAAGTGTAAAACTGTTTAAAATTGAAGATATACAAGAAAATTCATCTTATAAAAAATGGGAGGATGATTTAGGATCAGATGGACAAGTTAATGCAATTTATTTTATGTTTGCTGTATGTATAATTTCATATATTAGTATGCTAACCCGAAAAGATAGTACAAATAACTCTAAAAAAGTTATTATTGTAGATAATCCATTTGGAGCAACAAGTGCAGTCTTTTTGTGGAATGTTATGTTTTCAATATTGAAAGAAAATAATGTACAGTTAATTGCTCCAGGTCATAATATTAGTAAGGAACTTGTTTCTAGATTTGAGGTTAATTATGTATTGAAACAACAAAGTTATAATGGAAATCGAAAATCTGTTGTTGTAGATAAAGAACTTAGAACAGAAGAAAATATAGATAGCATGAGTTTTGAAATTTTGCAAGGAGATCAACAAAGTATGTTTTAACTAGTTGTTACAATTCATAGATTTAAATGTAAATAATAACAGATAGTTATTTTCCAATTATTAATTTGATATTGAAACTTGAAAAATGTTATATAAAATGATAAAATAATAAACATAAAATGTTTAATATAAAATCCCTAGAAAAAGGAGGCACACGATGATGAGAGAAAAGAATATAGGGAAAAATATGAGTGGTGATACTTGTACTAGAATTGAGAATGAACAGTATATAAGTTTTTATATACGTAGTGTATACGATAATTGCGTAGGAGCTTATAAGTTGTTTGATCCAACCACGATAATTGGTTGTAATCTAGGAGTTCGGCTAGTGGTCTATCTAATGCCAAACAAACAGTCAATGGAAATAAAATTACTAGAAGCTTTAGAACAAGGAGAGAGCTTTATAGAGGAGAAAGAAAGAGAAATAAAGGAAAAAGTGCAAATTTAAAAAAGTGAATTCAGAAACAATTGTGTAAGAGGGGAATCTATAATTAGATACCTCTCTTAATTTATTTGTTTTTTATAAATATATGAGAACGAAAAAATAATGCAGGAAAATATGTAAAAAAATTAAAACAAGTATAATTTGTAAAAAAATACTACACAAAATAAAAAAAGTATGATAAAATACTTATAGTATTGTCTAAAAAAGAACGATAAAGAAATTTCACGAAATAGTTTATATGCTAGAATAGCCGAAAATGGCTTAAATACTAAAAATCGATAAGGAGGAATTAAAAATGAGTCGGACACAGTAAATGGCATAATATACAAGCCAAAAAGGGAAAAGCAGATGCAGCAAGAGGTAAAATATTTACAAAATTAGGGAGAGAACTATTAATAGCAGTAAAAGAAGGTGGACCAGACCCAGCAGGAAATTCAAAATTAAAAAATGTAATAGCAAAATGTAAGGCAGCAAATATGCCAAATGATACAATAAATAATGCAATAAAAAAAGCTTCAACAAGTAACGAAAACTATGAAGAAATAACATATGAAGGATATGGACCAAATGGAGTAGCTATAATTGTGGAAGCGGCAACAGATAATAAAAATAGAACAGCAGCAGATGTAAGACATGCATTTGATAAATCAGGGGGGAATTTAGGAACAACTGGTTGTGTATCATATATGTTTAATAAAAAAGGTGTAATAGTTATAGAAAAAGAATCAACTAACATGGATGAAGATGAACTAATGATGTTAGCCTTAGATGCAGGGGCAGAAGATTTTGTAGCATCAGAAGAAGTATATGAAATTACAACAGATCCAGCAGATTTTTCAAATGTTCGTGAAAAGCTTGAAGAAGCAGGTCTTGAATTTATAGAAGCACAAGTACAACAAGTGCCAACAACAACAGTAAAGCTTGATGAAAAAGGACAAGAAAAAATGGAAAGACTAATCGAAAGATTAGAAGAATTAGATGATGTAGCAAATATCTATCATAATTGGGAAGAATAAAAATTTTGAGCTAAGGCAAAAGAAAAAAGCAAGGGGGGAAACTAATGATAAACAAAAAGAACAATGGAATTACTTTAATTAGTTTAGTGGTAATGATAGTGATTTTACTAATGCTGGCAGGAGTAACAATATCAACTTTAACAGGAGATAATGGGATCATAGTTAAGTCAGTAGAAGCAAAAGAAGATAGCGAAAAAATGAAAGCAGATGAAGATATAGAACTAGCCATTAGAGATAGTATAGGAGTAAATGGATTCTTAAAAGATGAAGACATATATAAAAACTTAAATAAAATAGAAAATATATCAGGAGTTCCAACAAGTGTAGAAGAAATTGCATATCCGTTAAAAGTAGTAGTAAATGCAAAATATGAATATGTAATAAATGAAGATGGATCAATAGGTGAAAAACAAGAAACTGAAGATCCCCCACCAGTTATTACAACTGAAATAGAAATAGGTGATTATGTTCAATATGATGTTGGATATACAGATATGAATACATCATATAATTTTACTGCAGTGGATGGCTGGAGAGTATTAGATAAAGGAACTAATAATGGAGATGGAACATTTTCTGGAATAAAGCTAATTTCAACAGGAATTCCAGCAGAATTAAATTATTCATATAGGACAATAAAGAGTATAGAACTAGACAGTAAAGGAACATTAGGAAGATGGGCTGGAAACAAAGAACAAAGACTAGAGTATACAAATAAAATCGGTCTTCAAGGTTCACAAAGTTATACGAGTATATATGCGACTGCGGGAATGTGGTATAATTTTAATAAAATAAAATTTAATGGAATAAAAGATAAAGAACAATCCGTAGCAGAAAACGAAGCAGCATATATATCTATAAATGGCAAAAAAGATGAAGTATTAAGCGGCGAAATTTTTCTAACAGATAAAGCAAAAGAAGCACATGCACTAACTTTAGAAGAATTAAATATTGCAAGAGGACTAGAAGAAGATAGTACTGAAGCAGTAATCGAACAAGATGTAAAAGTAGGACTATTTTATATTAAAAATTTGAAACAATTTGATTATAGTGATGATACAAGTGTATATTATTGGTTAGCTACACCAAAAGGTAAACATACAGATGACTTAAAACGTATAAACAATAGTGGAGGACTAGGAAATAAAAATGAATATCAATGTGGCATCAGAGTAGTAGTCTCTTTAAAAGATAATTCTACTATTACTAAGGTAGAAGAAAAGCAAATTTAAATGTTTAAATTTATAATGGAGGTAAACAAATGAGTCAAAAGAAAAATAGAGGATTACTAATAGCCATAATTATTACAGTAATATTAATAATTTTAGTAGGAATAATAGCAGGTCTATATTTTTTTACAGATATATTTATTAATGAAAAGCAAGCATTTTTAAAATATGCATCACAAACAATTCAAAAAGACAAGGGTTTTATAGAAAGTAGTTTAGAAAAATACATCGAAAAAAAACAAAATACGAATTATGAAAACAATGGCAATATATCCTTTGATATATCTGTTCCCAATTTAGATACAGATTCAATAAATACCATGAATATAGAATATTCAGGAAAAAATGATTCAATCAATTCAAAATTAGAAGAAGAAATTACTATAAATTATTCAGAAGATGTGAATTTTCCAATTACATTAAAAAAGACAAGTGATATAATTGGAATACAAACTGATTATATAGGAAGTAATTTTGTAGCAATAAAAAATGATGATAATAGTGGAAACATAGAAGGACTAGAAAGCATTACAAATTTCATGAACAATAAACAAGATGTAGAATTTTCAGAAGAAGAAATCAAAAATTTAAAGGCAACATACTTAGATAATACACTAAATAATATAGATAACAATAAATTTTCTAAAACAACAGAAGGAAATTTAACAGGTTATAAATTAACACTAACAGGAGAAGAATTTAAAAATATACTAGTTCAAGTACTACAAAAATTAAAAGAAGATACAAATACAACAAGTAAGATAAATACAATATTAAAAAATATAATAAACACTGTAGAATTTGATACAACTACAATTGATAATTTGATAGAAAATATAAATGATTTAGAATTAAATAACAATGTTGAATTTGCAGTATATAAAAATGGAACAAAATTGAGTAAAATAGATAGTACAATAGAAGGTAATACAATTTCAATATCTAAAGAAGGTAATTCTCAAGAAGTAACATATATAGTAGGGATAAAAATAGCAGATGAAGTAGCAAACATATCAGTTAGTGCAAAATATACAGGACTAGATACAGAAAATATAAATGAAAATTATGAAATATCATTAGAAGGACCATATGAAGAAAATACTGCTTCTAATACTTCTACAACAGAAGAAGTAACAGAAGAAACTGAAAATAATTTGTCAGAAGAATCTTCAAATGATAATACAGAAAATGATACAATAAGTTATAAATATATAATCACAAATAATGTACAATTTAAGGATAGTGTAGAGATAGAAGACTTGACAGATGAAAACTCTGCTATTTTGAATGAAGAAGATAGTGAATATGTAACAAATCTAATGAATGCAATACAAGAAAGACTAGTAGAAGTTAATAAATCACAAATGGAAGAATTAGGACTATCAGAAAATGAAAATCCAATCCAATATGTATTACCATACTTTATATTTCCAGGAACACAAACTGATATAAGACAAATGGATGAAACTTTTGTAAATACATTTAACCAAAAATTTGAGCTATATGAAAGTACAAATACAAAAGGAGCAACAGTAAAAGGATTGCTGACAACAATACAAAATAATAATGAAACAGATGATAATAATAAGATAGAAGAAATAAATGTCGACGGAGAAGAATATGAAGTTACAGAACAAAATATCACACTAATAAAAAGCAATATAAATGTAGATGATACTTATAGAGTTGAATTTGAAAAAGATATAGATACAGGTTTGATTTATAGAGCAGTTATTAATAAACGTTAATGTATAAATATGTCCAAAGAAAAAAGTCCTCAGGGGCATTAAGTTAAAACTGGCTAATATATAATATAAAGTCATTCACAATTTTGTATAAGCTAAATTTTCACAGAAATTCTAAAAGGAAAGAAATGTTTACTTGCACTCAGACCCT
>CALXJV010000020.1 GCA_944388715.1 uncultured Clostridia bacterium | reverse complement strand
GAATTGTGTCCTTTTTTATTTTTCTACTTCAAAATCTTGTTTTTTATTACAGTTTTTTGACTGTAATAACATATATTTGTATTGTGGAAAATTTAGATTCAATTATTGAAGTTAAAACATGTAAAAAATCATCAATAAATTTTATATGATTATAATATTTTCTTTACTTTTCTCAAAAAAACTAAAAAAATGACTTTCTTTAATATATAAATAAATTAGAGAATTCTGATAATAAATACATAAAACCGTAATATTTTAATTATATTTTAAAATTAATTTCTGAATCAAATGTTAAATTTTTTATAAATCTCCTAACTATATTGACAATATTTTACAGTATAATAATAAAAATTTCAATAGTTTTTTGTATTTTTTCTATATTTTAAAAATCATATATTACTATTCATAGTCGAATAAATCTCACTTCTCGAAAACTTTTCTCTACTTTTCTAAATTGCTATATCCATTTAAATTTTCAAAGAAGCATAAAGATTTATCGACGCGAAAAATTGCACAGCAATTTTTCTGTGCAACATTATATTTTAAAAAAATTATATTTACTAAAACTTTTTTCTAATGAACTAATATTCCACTTCCCGTATCTGTTACTACCAAAATATCTTCTTCTCTTCCATTTTCTGCATTTATATAAACCAAAAATTGTTTATTATCTACATTTCCCGTAAATTCATAGCACAAAATTTCACTTTTCCATTCAGTAGGAATTATAGCCAATCTTTCACTAGTAATTTCTAGCTTAGAATTCAAATTCTTTTTTGCCTCTTCACTAGTAATCTGAACATTACTTACATCTCTTTCTGTATGATTATTTAGATATCCTGTAGTTTCTATCCCCAAAATATCATCATTATCCAATGCTATTTTTACTTTTATCAAATCAGGATAAGCAATTACATCATTTTGCATATAAGCATAATTTATAGTTGTAACCCCTTCTTGTGTCACATAATATGTCTCTTGCATATTAGAAAAACCTTTTTCCTCTAAGAATTTTTTTCCTTTTTCAGTTGCCTCTTCTTGTGAAATTATTTCAGAATTAACTTCTCTGTTGGTATTCATATATATTACATGTCCACCTTTTTGAGATATTGATATATTTATATTTTCATCATTATTACTAGTTGCAGAAAAGCTATATGCTGGGATATCCGCATTTTCTGATAGCCCTAAGCTAGACATTTCTTTTATATTTCCTTTTCCTATAAAGTTTTCTGCTATTTCTTTTGCTTTATTTTCATCTATGTTTTCTCCTGCTAAGCCTTTTTTCTCACTACTTGTAATATGCTCAGAATATGCACCATCATATATTAATCCAGAATATTCATGAAAATTCTCTTCTAAATTACTAAAACTTTCTTTTGACACATTATCTACTTGTTGTGCAAATGCTACAGTTCCCTTTTTAGTTAATTCTCCCCATTGAAATCTTCCGCTATTTAAATCTTCTGATAATTGATTTAAAGTATTTTCTAATTCTGTACTATATGTGTGCAATTCTTCTAAATTGCTTAAATCTTCTTCTGTTAAGCTTTCATTATATATATTTTTTCTTGATAATGAATAACTATAATCACTAACTTGATTCAAGAATTTTTCTGTATTCTCTAGCTCTTGGCTTTCTATTGGCAACATGCTTAGATAACTCTGTGCTAAATTTGCTTCTCTCCATAAATTTGTTAATGTTTCTGCACCATGTTCTGGAGTTGTTGATATTAATGCTTTTGCCAAATATGTTTCTACATTTTGGACATAGTCTACTACTTCATAAAATGCCATATTATATGAATTTTCTGATGCTTGTCTATATTCTCTTTGCTTTTTGTATAATATGATACCTAATATTGCAACAGCAATCAAAAGTGCGACAATAATACTAAGCATATGCCCCTTTTTTAGTCTTTCTTTCCATTCTATTAATTTATTCATATTCTTCATTCCTTATATAATATATTTGGGTTTTTAAATGGATTCCCATAAACCTTTAATTGTATTGTAATTGCAAAGTTTTATTCTATACTAATCTCAATTATTTTTTTAATAAGTATCAAATATTACATTTTTCTATTTACAAAATCTATGTTTTCCTATTGTTATTACATGTGGTCTTGACCATATCCATTTATTTGTTGCAGTATTGGGATTGAAATAATATACACAACCCCCTGTTGGATCCCAACCATTCATTGCATCTTGTGCTGCTTTATACACAGTTGAACCTTCATCAATTGGAGCATTAATCTGACCATCTGCTACAGCTGTAAAAGCTCCTGATTGATATATAACGCCTGATATTGAATTTGGAAATCTTGAGTCTTTTACTCTGTTTAAAATTACTGCACCAACAGCTACTTGTCCCTCATATGGCTCTCCTCTTGCTTCTCCATTTATGGCTCTTGCCATTAATTGAATATCTGATGTATTAGATGTACTAGCATAACTGATATTTTGCTCTGAATTATTTCTACTTAAAACGACTATTATTATAAACATCATTATCAATAAAATAAAACTTGCCAATATTTTTATAATTTTTTTCACTATATCACCTCTAATTTTCTTATAATTTACAGTCTTAACTCTATTTCATAGAATGTATATATATTAATATTGATTAAATTTCGAATGTGATTGGAGTGCTTGTAGAGTTTTTTAATCTAAAAGAAATGAGGAAGCGCGAATAGCGAGAGGCTCGTTTCTTTTTGGTTTAAAAAGTCTAATGCACGTATTGAGCCGAGAAATTTATGAAATATTAATATATATACATTCTTATTAATATTATTTTATAACCTGTACATTGTAAGCTAATTTTTATATTATTTTTTCTGTTTTATAAAAAATTATTCCATTTTTTGAAATTTTATTATATTTATGTTAAAATTGTGATGATAAAAATGAAATAAAATATCAAGCTATTAAAAAAGGAGATTATGATGAAAATTTTAATTTTTTATGCGTCTTATGGAGGAGGACATTTAAATGCTGCTAAGTCAATTAACAATTGTTTAACAGCAAATTATAAAAATATTGATGTTGAATTAATAGATTGTATGAAATATGTCAATAAAACTATAGAAAAAATGACTACTACTGCATATAACCAAATGGCAAAGAAAGCACCTTGGGCTTGGGGTAAAATTTATGCAGATTCTCAAAAGGGACCACTTGCACACATTTCTAGCAGGTCTAATAAATTTTTAGCCATTAAATTATTAAGACTCTTAAGAGAAAAACAACCAGATTTAATTATTTCTACACATCCTTTTGGAAGTCAAATGTGTAGTTATTTAAAAAGAAAAGGTAAAATACATGCAAAAATCGCTACTATTATGACAGATTTTGCTCCACATGACCAATGGTTAGTAGGTTCAGATTTTACTGATTTCTATTTTGTAGCACATGAAAAAATGAAAGAATATTTAATAGAGAAAGGTATTTCAGAAAATAAAATTTTTGCAACTGGTATTCCTTTATCTAATAGATTTTTGAAAACTTATGATAGAGAGAAAATATTTTCAGAATTAAATTTGAAACCTGATAAGAAAACTATTTTGTTTTTTGGGGGCGGTGAATTTGGTTTAGGTAAAACTAGAACAGTTGAAATATTTGAAGGTTTTGTAAAATATTGTACTGATATGCAGATACTTGCTATAGCAGGAAAAAATGAAAAAATGAAATTAGCTTTTGAAAAAGTTGTTTCTAATTATAATGCAAAAGATAGAATTATTGTTTTTGAATATACAACTCAAGTACCTGAATTTATGAGTATTTCTGATTTAGTTGTTACCAAACCGGGAGGATTAACAACAACTGAAAGTCTAGCTTCTAACTTGCCTATGATAATTATTAATCCTATACCTGGTCAAGAAGAAGAAAATGCAGAATTTCTTGAAAATAATGGTATCGCTGTTTGGATAAAAAAAGATGATGATGTAATTGAGATTTTGGAAAATTTATTTTCTAATCCAGAAACTTTAAATAAAATGAAGAAAAATACAAAAAAATTAGCAAAATTACATTCAACACAAGATATTTGTGATATTTTATTAAATAATTAAAAAATTTTTAATAAACGC
The DNA here is from genome assembly GCA_944388715.1 of uncultured Clostridia bacterium. Taxonomy (GTDB): domain Bacteria; phylum Bacillota; class Clostridia; order TANB77; family CAG-508; genus CAG-269. The sequence goes on along the minus strand of CALXJV010000020.1, from coordinate 16,497 downwards.
TTGAAGTTGCAATACAGTTATAAATTTTATTTGTAAACTCTCTGTTTTGAATAGATTACTATGTCATTTCTTATTTTTAAAAGCCTGAACTCAAAATTTAATATAAAATATTTTGAGTTCAGGCTTCTATTAGTCATATTATGACAAATCTTTTGTTAAGTATATCTGTCCATCTAATAGATATGGTGTCCATTTGGACGACATCTCTATAATAGACGGAGGAAGTAAAATTCTCCCTTTATCATCTAGTTTCCTTATGCCTATTATTTTCACCCCTTCTAGGTCTTCCGACTCTGGAATAAGTAGAATATCCTTGCCTTTTATAGCAATAGCTACTTTATCCTTTTCTTTTAAACTTGACCGTTTACTAAGTTCCTTTGGAATCGTTATCCTGTTTAAATTGGCCATATTTTACTTCCTTTCTAACATTAATATATAAATATTATACTAAATTTTTGTATTTTGTCAATTATGTAGACCAATAAAATTTAATTCATAATAACTTTTTTATAATATATTTCGTATTTTTGATAAAAATATCCTTTACATCAGATAAATCAATAATAGCTATAATTCTCTTCTTCCTTCTAAAGCTTTTGTCAAAGTTATTTCATCTGTATATTCTAAATCTCCTCCAACTGGTATTCCGTGAGCTATCCTTGTAACCTTTATCCCCAAAGGTTTTATCAATTTAGATAAATACATAGCAGTAGCTTCTCCCTCTACTCTTGGATTTGTTGCCAAAATAACCTCTTTTACTGTCCCATCCATTAATCTTGATAATAATTCTTTTATTTTTATATCATCTGGTCCTACTCCATTCATAGGAGAAATTGATCCATGTAAAACATGGTATACACCTTTAAATTCATGTGTTTTTTCCATTGCTATTATATCTCTTACATCTTCAACAACACATATTGAAGAAACATCTCTTTTAGGATTACTACAAATTGGACATGGATCTGTATCAGAAATATTAAAACATTTGCTACAATATTTTAAATTCTTTTTAGCTTCCAATATTGAATTGACAAATTCTTTTGTTTCCTCTTCTGAACTATTTAAAATATAAAATGCTAATCTTGCTGCTGTTTTATGTCCAATACTTGGTAATTTTTCAAAACTTTCTATTAATTTTTCTATTGATGGTGAATATAGTGACATTTTTTACCTCCATATTAATGTTGTTTTTTATGGAATGTATATATATTCCTATTAAGATTATTGGGTTGTAAATACTAACAAAAAGAGATTATATGGAACCCCTATAATCCCTTATTCTTTTACATAAATCCTGGTAAATTAAACTTTCCTAACTGTGCTGCTTGTGCATCATCTACTTTTCTTAATGCCTCATTTACGCATGTTAAAATTAAATCTTCTAACATTTCCACATCATCTGGGTCTACCACATCTTTTTGTATTTTTATTTCTTTTAGCACTTTTTGTCCTGAAACTTTTGCAGATATTGCTCCTCCTCCTGCTGTTGCTTCAAATTCTTTACCTGCTAACTCTTCTTGAGATTTCTCCATATCTGCCTGCATTTTCTTTGCTTCCTTCATCAAGCTATTTATATTCATTCCGCCAAAACCTCCCATACCTCCTGGGAATCCTCCTCTTTTTGCCATTTTTTCACATTCCTTTCTTTTATTTTTATCTAAATTTTATAATAACTTTTAACTACATTTATATAGTTCTTTAGTTGTATGAACAACAACATTTTTTTATTTATAATATTTTAATTAAAACCAAGATATTGTTGTTTTAGAATTAAGTAATTTTCAATTTTTTATTTATAATATTTTAAAACCCCTGCCATTGTTGGGCACCAATTTTACTCAAGTCAAAATTGTGTGCAAGATATGTTTATTCTATCACATTAAATGGTATATCTGATTCTTTAGCTAAATCTCCGATATTTTTCTCTTCACTAACCTGATTAACATTTCCTACATTTGTTATATATTTTATATTCATTGGTTTTCCTGATGCCATTGACACCAAATTAGTTAATTCTTTTATATTTTCTTGTTTTTCCAAAACTGTCTTACCGAAAGATGTTAAACCATTTGGAAATTCTATCCCTACTGTCATATCATTGATTTCTCTAGCTTGAGTATTTAGTAAATTTGTGTATAATACTATTTTTCCATTTTGTTTTAAATCTTGTAATATCTGTGGCCAATATTCTTTTACATTTCCAGAATATGATGATGTTTTTTGCTTTGGAGCTTTTGGAGTAGTTGTTGTCTTTTTCTCCTCTTTATTAACCACATTTGTAACTGTATTATTATATGCTACCTTAACCTCTGAATTTGTTTGCTGAGATATATTATTTCTACTTATACTGTTGTTTGTATTTATAGTGTTATTCCTTAAATATTTCTCTATTTTAGCTATTCTCTCTTCTAAATTGCTATCATCACTTGAAGTAAGTTGATTACATAATTTTATGATGCCTGCTTGAAAAACAATAACCTTTTGTGTAGAAAATTTCATTTTATTTTCTAATTCTGAAAATTCATAAACTAAATTTATCAGCCTCTCTTTTTCTACTTCTTCTGCAATCTTCTTAACCTTGTTTTTCTCGTCTTCACTGTATAATTCTATATTATTTGTTGCTTTGTACAATAATATATCTTTTATATATTTTATTATTTCCCACAACAAATTAGAAATATCTTTTCCATCTTCTAAAACCTTATTAACCGTTATCAATGCCTTATCTACATCATAATTTATAATGGCTTCTACAATGTCATGGATAAATACAATTTTAGGTATTCCCACTAAATCTTTAATTTTATCTTCATCTATTTTATTTTCTCCATCTTGTATACATCTCTCTAAAATTGATAAAGCATCTCTCATAGCACCTTCTGATAATATTGCAATTATCTCTAATGCTTCTTTGGTTATTTCTATATTACTTTCTTTACATACAATTTCTAACCTTTTTATTATATCTTGGTTTGATATTCTTTTAAAATCAAATCTTTGACATCTTGATAATATTGTTGCTGGTAATTTTTGCGGTTCTGTTGTCGCCAATATAAATTTCACATGTTCAGGGGGCTCCTCTAATGTTTTTAATAGAGCATTAAAAGCCCCTGTTGATAACATATGTACCTCATCTATAATATATACTCTATATTTTGCTTTTGTTGGTAAAAAGTTTACTTCTTCTCTTATACTCCTTATATCTTCTACACTGTTATTAGAAGCTGCATCCATCTCTACAATATCTGTTAATGACCCTGAAATTGCTCCTTTGCATATTTCACATTCATTACATGGCTCCCCATCTTTAGGGTTTAAACAGTTTATGGCTCTTGCTAGTATTTTTGCTGCTGATGTTTTTCCTGTTCCTCTTCCTCCATTAAATAGATATGCATGCCCCACTCTATTTGCTATTATTTGATTTTTTAATGTTCTTGTAATATGTTCTTGCCCCACCATTTCTGAAAAATTTAATGGTCTGAATTTTCTATAAAGAGCTGTGTACCCCATAATTATCACATCCTTTATATCCTCTGTAGATTTTCTTTTGCAATATTTAATTTATTTATATCTTTATAGCTTTTATATTTTTTTATTATATGAAATTCCTTTTTTATGTAATCCTGTTTTTTTTTAATTCTAGGAAATGCAATTTCCTAGAGTTTAAAATATTTTCACTTTATATTCAAGATTAAAAAGTTTCATAATATTTCATATAATTTAAAAAAGGTAATAAATATTTAATCTCTCTATGGAAAGTATACCACATAAAGATACACTACTTATTGCTGCTTCCTTCCGGACCTGACAAGATTCATAGGTCTTTATTGGATACTCTCCATACAAAGATTAAATATCATACCTTCTGTATTATATAATGATTTTAATATTTAATCAAGTATTAATCTAATTTTTTTAATGATTTTGGGAAGGGAAATGATAATTTTCCTTCCCAAAATCATTAAAAAATTAATTCTTTATTCTTTTAAAAACTATATCTGTTAAATCTGTTATCTCCGTAGATGTATTTCCTTCTTCTATAACATTTCCTGTTGGTAATTCTGTTTTTACCTCTGCTTGATATTCTTTTCCACTTTCCAAAATTATATTTAAATTAAATGTTAAACTCATTCTTAATTTTTCTTCTGTAATTCCCGCTTTTTTTAGTAATTCACTATGATTAATTTCTTCTTCATCTGATTTATATTTTGTTACATAATTATTTGAACATCTGAAAGCAATAATTCCTCCCTGATTAGATATTTTTAAATTTTTTAAATCAGATTCAACATCTCCTAAATATTCTATGTTCTCTACTATATTTTCATCTTTATATTTAAATAAGACATTTTCCTCTTCTGTATCCGGCTTATAAATTTTTACATTATCTTTATTTTCTGTTTCAATTTGAAAATTGTTTATATTTATTGATTTTATAATTTCAGTTTTGTCATATTCATTATTTTTTTCAATATATAAATATAGATCATTTGCTTGGTGTACGTCAAATGACCATCTAGTATCTGTTTGCCCATCATCTATTCCTTCTTGTGAACTTATTATTGCAATTTTACTTAATTCAAATGGCATATTTTTTTCCCCTTCTACATTGTATCTTAAAACTAACATGCCTACTACAAACAAAATAACTGTTATTATTATAATTATCATACAAATGTGAAAGCTTTTGGTTTTGGTAATGCCTCTTAATTTATTTAACATTTTGACCTCCGGATTTTGTTTTATGTATTGTTTCATTATTCAAAAAAGCAATTTCTTTTAAACGTAAAATATTTAATTTCACTTTAAATTATATAACTTAAAATTTTATATTATTTCTTATGAAAATAGTATATTTAATTTTATCGTTATTTTGTTCTTTATATTTTCTATAACATTTATAAAATTCATATTTTACAAATCTTTGGCTTTTTGTTTTCTTAGTTCTTTAAAGAAATCTTTTATAATTTTTTCACATTCTTCTTTTAATATCCCTTTTTCTATTTCTACTTTATGATTAAAAGTGTAATCTTCAAATAAATTAAATACAGAACCTGCTACTCCTGTTTTTTCATCTAATGCCCCTATATATAATTTTTTTATTCTTGAATTAATTATTGCTCCTGCACACATACTGCATGGCTCTAGTGTAACATACATCTCACAATCTAGTAATCTCCAACTATCTAATTTTTTACTTGCTTTTTGTATCGCTATTATTTCCGCATGTTTTGTTGTATCTTTTTTTGTTTCTTTTAAATTATGCCCTCTACTAATTATTTTTCCATCTTTTACAATAACACAGCCTACAGGAACTTCTAATTTGTCATATGCTTTTTTTGCTTCTTTTAAGGCTTCTTGCATGAATTTTTCTTCCATCTATTTCTTCCTTTCAATTATTAAACGGAACGTTAGGGACAGACCAACTTGTTCTTACTCTTAAATTTATAGTTAAGCCTTTTTACTCTTTTATTTTGGTGTGCCTAGAGGGACTCGAACCCCCATCGGTCGCTTAGGAGGCGACTGCTCTATCCTGCTGAGCTATAAGCACATATAGGGCTTTTGTTTTATTTATCAATATTTTTACAACTTTTATTTTTTAGTTCTTAGTTATCCATTTTGTCCACTTTTTCTACTAATAAAGTTGTCAGATGTATTATAATATATTGCCTAAAAAAAATCAATGCTTACTATCGTACTTTTTTTAATCGAATTGTTACTAGATAGTTATAATTCACAGCCGATAATATTTAATAAAATGTTGATATATTAATATTATCGGCTGTGAATTATAACATCTTTTTTTAGTCTTCTTTATTTCTTAGTAATTTATTTACATTTATAACAGGTAGCGTTAATGGCATTATATTAGCATTAGCTGTATATGTAGCCACAATAGCTCTTATATAAGGATATAGTATAGCTATAGCATTAGGTTCAAAATTAATATTTTCTTCGTTGTTTTCTATTGTAAAAAAGCCTCTTATTGTTACTTCCATATAAAAAGGATACTTATCATTTTCTTCAAATACTCGTACTGTTAGGTCTACTATCATATTTTTGTCTTCAATATATTTAGTATCTTTATCAATATCAAACAATACATCTACTTGTTTGTTTTTAAATCCGTTCATTATATTTAAAAATAATTTTCTTAACTATGTATTGATTAAATATTAACTTGCTTTTATACTTGTCCATTCATTTCCCTCCACATCATAATCATTATAACTCTTATATTTATTATACTTAACTTCATTTTTCGTTTTATATTTATTATTATTATTATAATAAACTTTTATTTCATCAAATTGTAGTTCATATTCTTGTTGTTCTTTTTCATCTAATTCTATCTTTTTTAATAATTCCTCTGTATCAATATTTTTTACTATGTCATCAACTTTTTTTAACATCTTTTTTATCTTTTTCATAATAATCTTTCCTTTTCTTTAAAATTATAGAATACAAATTTAAAATTCTTTCTTTCTGATTGTACAACTTAACACTTTTTATACAATCTTTATTTTTTACACATATTTGCCTTTGAACATTTAGGACTATATCATCTTTATATTTTTCAATGTTTTTTTCGTTTTTATATATAGCTGTTATTACATCAAAATCTTTGAAAAATCCTCCATCTTCTAATACATTTATCCAAAATTTTGAACTTCTATTTTTTAATCTTTTTACTATTTCTTCTCTACCATCTTTTTCATACTTTGTTATTAATTCTTCTTTTAGTCTATTAAAAACAACTCCACCTTCTGGAGAACTAATATCTATCATTCTGCTTGCATTTACTTTTATCACAGCTTTCAAAATAGCATAATCACTTATTTGAGTTTCCTTTTTTTCTTTTTCCATGCTTATTATGTTCCATTGAACAGCATAATAATCCTCTTCCCAAAAATAGACTCCATCTCCTAGCCACTCTAATTTTTTTTCATCTGAAATTGAATCTTCAAATCCTCCTTGTAATATAGATTCAGCTTTTTTTAAATAAGTTGCGTGATATCCTTCTAAAATTTTTGTATTCATTTTTACTCCTAGTATTATATTATATTCTTTGTACTTTAGAATAGTTTATACTAAAAATAAAATAAATTCAAGCATTTTTCGTCGACATTTTTCGACAATAATAATATTGTATAACAACTTTTTTACAAAAATATTAATAAATTATTACATTTCCATTACATTATATCATTTTTTCTAATTTATGTAAATAGCCCTTGTTTTCTTTGAAATATCAAGATTACTGGATGTTACAATTCACAGCCGATAATATTTGCTCTTGACAACCTTTGATATAATATTTATGGTGATTAAAATGCAAAGAATATTAAGTCATATGAGAAAAGCTATTGAAGAATATAAAATGATAGATGAAGGAGACAAAATAGCAATTTGTCTTTCTGGAGGGAAAGATTCAATTACTATGTTAAAAGCATTCAAAAATTTACAAATATTTTACCCTAAAAAATTTGATATTATTGCAGTAAGTGTAAATCCTGGTTTTGATTTTTTTGATATTGATTTTTTAAAAAATGTTTGTGATGAAGTTGATATTCCTTTCTTTGTAGAAAATAGTAATGCAAAAGAAATTGTTTTTGATATTAGAAAAGAGAAAAATCCATGTTCTTTATGTGCCAATTTGCGTAGAGGTGTTATTAATTCTATTGCAATAAGAGAAGGTTGCAATAAGATAGCTCTTGGTCATAATCAAGATGATGTTTTAGAAACTTTTCTTTTAAATTTGTTATATACTGGTAATATTGGGACTTTTTCTCCTAAAAGTTATATGGATAGATCTAAAATAACTTTGATTAGACCTCTTGTTTACACTCCTGAAAAAGAAATTAAAAGGTTTGTTAGGAAAAATAATATAGCTGTGATACCTAAGGTTTGTCCTATGGATGGAACTTCTAAAAGAGAAGATATGAAAAATTTGATTTTTTCACTTTCTAAGAATATTCCTATGGTTAGGGCTAATCTGTTTGGAGCTATCCAAAGAAATTTAGATGATTGGAAGTGCGAATAATGGCGGGCTTCTCTGTTTATAACATTTAAATCTCGTGCCTTTATGCGCATTACAACTATTTCAATCATGGAAAATGCAATTTCTTTTGAAAATAAAATATGAAATTTTATTTTTACTTTGAGTTGCATAACTTAAATTTCCTTTAGTTGAAACAGCTGATTCTCTATAAATAGAAAATCAGCTGTTAGTTTATTTTTATTAAATACGAGTTTAATCTCCATTAACAATTTTTAGCATTGCTGTTTTTAATTTTTCTAATTTTTCATTTGCATCATCATCTGTCTTACCTTTTATACCCATGTATAACTTTATTTTTGGCTCAGTTCCAGAAGGTCTAACACAGCACCAACTATTATCTTCTAGTTCATAATATAAAACATTTGATTTTGGCAATCCAGTTTTTGTTATTTCCCCTGATATCATATTTTTAACATAATCTTTTTCTATATCTTTAAATGTTAAAACTTTATAATCTCCAATTTTTTCTATATCTTTATTACGTGTATTTGTCATCATCTGTTTTATTTCTTCTGCACCTTCTGCTCCTTCTCTGACAATAGAAACTTGTGCTTCTTTATAATATCCATATTTTTCATATATATCATTCATTTGATCCCATAGAGTTTTATTTTTTGATTTATAATAACATGCAGCTTCGCAAAGTGCCATTACTGCTGCTATTCCGTCTTTATCTCTTGCATAATCTCCAATTAAACAACCATAGCTTTCTTCAAATCCAAATACATATTTTTTATCATTATTTTCTTCTGCTTTTCTCATAATAGCACCTATATTTTTAAATCCTGTTAATACTTCAATTACTTCTAATCCGTAATATTCTCCTATTGCTTTTGTTAAATTTGAAGATACAATTGTTGTTATTATCATTCCATTTTCAGGCAATATTCCTTTTTCTTTCATTTGTGATATTCTATATTCTGCAATTAATAGTGCTGACATATTTCCTGTATAAGTTTTATATTCTCCTGTTTTTTCATCTTTAGTAAAAATCCCTAATCTATCAGCATCTGGATCTGTCGCCAAAACTACATCTGCATCAACTTTTTTAGCTAATTCTAATGCTAATGTAAATGCTTTTGGATCTTCTGGATTTGGATAATCTACTGTTGGAAAATTACCATCTGGCTCTTTTTGCTCTGGTACAACATATAGATTTTCTATACCTATTTCTTTTAGTAATCTTTCTGCTACCATATTTCCTGTACCATGTAATGGTGTATATACTACTTTTAATTTTTTTCCTTGCTCTTTTACTATATCTGGATTTAAAACTAAACTTTTTAATTTTTCAATATATTTGTCATCCATTTCTTTTCCTACAAAGTTTAGTAATCCTTTATTTTTTGCCTCTTCTTCTGAAATTTCTTTTATTTGTGTAAAGTTTTCAACTGCTCTTACTTTAGCTATAATATCTTTGTCTCTTGGAGAAACTATTTGTGCTCCATCATCCCAGTACACTTTATATCCGTTATATTTTGGGGGATTATGACTTGCTGTTATCATTATTCCTGCTGTACATTTTAGTTCCCTTATAGCAAAAGATAATTCTGGAACTGGTCTTAAACTTTCAAATAAATATGTTTTTATACCATTTGCACATAAAATCAATGCTGTTTGCATACTAAATTCTTTTGACATTTTTCTTGAATCATAACTTATTGCTACACCTTTATTTTGAGTTCCCTGCTCTAAAATGTAATTTGCTAATCCTTGTGTTGCTTTTCCTACTGTATATTTGTTCATTCTGTTTGTTCCTGCACCTATTATTCCCCTAAGTCCAGCTGTTCCAAATTCTAACTCTTTGTAGAATCTATCTTCTATCTCTTTTTCGTCATCTTTGATTGCTAACAATTCTTTTTTTGTTTCTTCATCAAATTCTGGACTCTCACACCATTTTTTGTATTCTTCTAAATAATTCATATGATGACCTCCTTTTCCTTTACTATTTATTATATTCAATTTTTTTTTTTTTTTTTAAAATTTCTTATATAATTCTCTTGCAGTCTTAGGGCAATCCACACCCTTCTCATCACTATTTTTAACAGGTGCAAATTCTTCTTCTCTTTTTACTCTTAGAATTGCCATATCATCTACTTCACCAAAAGCATCAAATAAAAATGCTTCAAATTTATATGCATTTGGGGAATCTGGTACAACTAAATTTCCATCTTTATCTATGTATTTTGCTTTTTTATATGCCACATGATATGGTAATGGTTCTGCTCCCATTCTTTCAATTGCATCTATACTAAATAAATTACATAATATATGTGACTCTCCATATAGTAATTCTCCATTTTCATCTACTGCCTCTGCCATTTCATCTGTTATTTCTGAATATTCTATTACATTTGGCTTTCCATTTCTTCTACAAAATACTCCTACTTTTTCATGAGGATTGTCTTTTACTACTGATTTACAAGCTACTGTAACTTTTTTATCAATTGCTATTCCCATAAGAACAGGGTCTACCATTTTTACTAAACAATTGTCTACTCCCCCAATAAATACCCATTCAACACCTAATTCTCTCATTTTATTTGTCATCTTAGTTTTTACTAGTGACTCATAAATTCCTCCATGTCCATCGGCTGCAAGTTTTACCAATCCATCTTCTCCAATTAATATTTTTCCTTCTGTATCCATCATTGGAAGTTCACCTTGTTCAAAGAAAAATATATTTTTATTTTTTTGATATCCAAAATATCTATGTTTTTCAAAGAATTCAACTGTATCTTTGTTATTTTCTCTACTTGTCATTATAAACCATGGAATTGTTACTCCATATTTTTTTCCTTCTTCTTTTAAATTATCACATAACAACTCAAATAAAGATTTATGAGAATCTAATCCAATGTCATATGTACCTTTAGGTCCATTATGTCCTAATCTTGTTCCCTGTCCTCCAGCCATTGTAACAGCTGCAAGTTTGCCTTCTTTAATTGCTTTTTTCCCTATATTTTCATAATATTTATATTCATCATTTAATTTAAATTTATCTAAATAATCTATTGCTTCTATCTTATCATCATTTTTAGTCTTGGTTTGTTTTGTACTATTATATAAATCATTTACAAGTTCAAAATCAATATTATTGATTTGTTCTAATAATTCTTTTTTCTTTTCTTCACTAAGTTCATCATAATGGTTTAATAAGTGCTCTTGACCATATTTTTTTAAAATACTCTTTACCTCTCCTAATCTTATGTCCATAATATTCATCCTTTCTCATTTTTTTAAATTACACTTATATTACACCATAAATTTATTTAAGTCAAGGGTAATGAGAGATGTTGCCAATGCCATAAATTAAGATTTGCTAGCTGGGGGCTAATATATAATATAAAAGAATGAACGATTTTGCGTATCTAAATTTGAATTAGAAATTCTTAAAGGAAACAATGTTGGATATGCACGGTACTCGCGGTACGCGAGGGTCTGAGTGCAAGTAAACATTTTTTCCTTTTAGAATTTCTGTGAAAATTTAGCTTATACAAAATTGTGAATGATTTTATATTATATATTAGCCCCCAGCTAGCAAGTCTTAATTTATGGCATTGGTAGCATCCCTCATTCCCTCTTAGATGTCCCTAAGATTTTATCATATTTTTCTGCTATATCATCTATTTTGTTTTCTACTTCAAAAAACTCATAACAATCTATAACTTTTATATTATTTTTGTCTTCTACCCATTTTTCTATATTTTTATTTACATTTTCTATATAATTTTCTTTTCCTTTTATAAAAATAATCATATTTTTATTTTCTTTACTACTTTTACTAATCTCTTTAAATTTTTTTAAATCATTGTCTTTCCAATCTAGTCCCAAAATTTTATTTTTCTTTGCATCTTTTAAATTCATTCTTGATATTAAAGTATTTACTGTATCTTCTAAATCATTTTCTGTTAATATTATTATTTCCTTATTCTCATCCATGCTTTTGCTGATATATGGTAAGCTTATCATTTCAAAATGATAATCACTTGCATAAAATGCACAAATTTTTTCTTTCGTTAAATTTTTCATTATAAAACATTCCTTTCAAACTTAGATATTCATACGGAATTAACTATTTTGTTGATTTGCTTACTGGTAAATTTTACCATTTCATTACAAATATGTCAATAATATTTCAAATAAAAATCATCGTTTTTTTTCGACAATGTATAATTTTTCTTTTTTTGTTAATACTTAATATAAAGAATATTTTAGAAAAAAAGTTTATTGGAGGTAACTTATGAAAAAAATTTTAAAATTATTTAATAATTCCAAGGTAAAAATGGTAACAATTTTAACTTTCTTATTTTTTATATATACTACTATTTGTGCAATATCATATGCTGATTATATATCTACTGACATTGCGGATTCTGTTTTTAGATTACATGTTATTGCTAATAGTGATAGTGATGTTGACCAAAATTTAAAATATACTGTAAGGGATAATTTATTAGAATATATGAATGAATTATGTGTTAACTGCTCTACTAAGGAAGAAGCTATTTCTATTGCACAACAAAACATTGAAAGTTTTAAACAAATTGCATTAGATACTATAAAGAATGAAGGTTTTGATTATTCGGTAAATGTATGCATTGGTAATTTTGAATTTCCTACAAAACATTATGGAGATATTTCTCTTCCCGCAGGATATTATGATGCTTTAAGAGTAGAAATTGGTGAAGCTAAAGGACAGAATTGGTGGTGTGTAATGTTCCCTCCTTTATGTTTTACTGATGTTTCTTCAGGTATTGTTCCAGAAGAGTCTAAGGAAGATTTAGAAGAAACTTTGACTGATGAAGAATTTTCAATTGTATCTGATAATAATAGTTTTGATATTAAAGTTAAATTTAAAATATTGGAAATTCTTAATAATACTGGTCTACTAACTGCAAGTAACAAATAGTAGCATCTTCAATCATTTTTCCTTCGATTCGTAATAAAAGCATTTTTTCATATCTCTATTGCAATACTTTCAAGTTTATGGTATATTTTAGTATATAATGGAGTGTTATCATATACACTCTATTTTATTTTAGAATTAAAAATTAATATATATTGGGGGTATATAAATTGGAAAAATTAGTTGTAAAAGGTCCCACACCTTTAAAAGGTGAAGTTACCATCAGTGGTGCAAAAAATGCTGCCGTAGCGATTTTACCTGCTACACTTTTAATTGATGGTGTTTGTACAATAGAAAATCTACCAAATATAAGTGATATAAAAATATCATGCACAATATTAGAGCAATTAGGTGCTAAAATAACATGGAATGATGCACATAGTATAACAATTGATACATCAAATATAACTACAACAAAAGCTCCTTTAGATTTGACAAGTAAATTTAGAGCTTCTTATTACATAATTGGAGCTATGTTAAGTAGAAAAGGTGAAATTGAAGTTGGTATGCCTGGAGGATGTAAATTAGGTGCAAGACCAATTGACCAACATATAAAAGGATTTGAATTATTAGGGGCAAATGTTACTGTAGAAAAAGGCAAAATTTATGCTAAAGCAAAAAAATTAAAAGGTTGCCCTATATATATGGATATTGTATCAGTAGGTGCTACAATAAATGTAATGCTTTCTGCTGTTTTAGCAAAAGGTACTACAATAATAGACAATGCTGCCAAAGAACCTCATATAGTTGATGTTGCAAACTTTTTAAATACAATGGGTGCTGACATTAGAGGTGCTGGTACTGATGTAATTAAAATCAATGGTGTAGAAAAATTAAAAGGAAATGCTACATATTCAGTTGTTCCTGATCAAATTGAAGCAGGTACTTTTATGCTTGCAGCTGTTGCAACTAAAGGTGATTTACTAATAAAAAACTGTATAACAAAACACTTGGAATCAATTACAGCAAAAATAGTTGAAATTGGTGGTAATGTTGAAGATAATGGTGATAACATTAGAGTTTGGTGTAATAAAAGACCAAATAGAGCAACCATTAAAACTTTACCATATCCAGGATTCCCTACAGATTTACAACCTCAAATGGGTGTTGTATTATCACTTGCAAATGGGACAAGTACTATAAATGAAAGTATATGGGATTCTAGATTTCAATATACAGAAGAATTAAATAAAATGGGTGCTAAAATTACGGCACAAGGAAAAACTGCCTTTTTTGAAGGTGTGAAAAAATTATATGGTGCACCTGTATATTCATCTGATTTAAGAGCTGGTGCAGCTTTGGTTATTGCTGGTACAGCTGCCGAAGGTGAAACTGATATATATAATCTTGAACATATTGATAGAGGTTATGAAAATATCGAAGAAAAATTCAGAAAAATAGGTGCTAATATAAAAAGAGTAACTGAATAAAATAATTCTTTATATATTTGTGAAAACCCATTATGAAACTTCACAATATGCCATATACCTAAAATTTTTTATGCGGAAAAATCCCAAAACTTAATTTTGTACTACTGTAGTATAAAATTATATATACAAACATATGAAATTAACTGAATTGTTAGTCTTGTAATTATAAGAAAAATTTAAATTAGAAAAACAAAGGAAAGAGATAGATAGTTATGCTAAATTTTTGTAGTTTATATAGTGGAAGTAGCGGAAATAGCTTATTTGTTGAAACAGATAATACAAAATTATTAATTGATGCAGGAGTAAGTAGCAAAAAAATAGAAACAGCCTTAAAAGATATAGATGTTGACCCTTGCACATTAGACGGAATTTTAATCACACATGAACATTCAGACCATGTGCAAGGACTAGGAACTTTTTCTAAGAAATTTGATTTACCTGTTTTTGTAAATCAAGAAACATTAGACGCAATGCCAAAACAAAGAGACAAAATTGCTGATAAAAATATTAAAAAATTTAAGGTATCAGAAAAATTTTCTATAGGAGATTTTGATATAAATCCATTTTCAATCCCTCATGATGCAGCAAATCCTTGCGGATTTACTATTTGGGGTGATAATAAAAAAATTAGTATTGCAACAGATATTGGTCATATGACAAATGATATTTTGAAAAAATTGGAAGAAAGTTCATTTGTATTGCTTGAATCAAATTATGATCCAGAAGTACTAAAATGTTCACCATATCCATTTTCTTTAAAATCAAGAATTGCAGGACCTTCAGGGCATTTATCAAATGAAATAGCAGGAAAAACAATTTCTTTTTTACTTAAATCTGGCTTAAAAAAAGCTATGCTTGGTCATTTAAGTAAAGAAAGTAATTTTCCTGAACTTGCTTACAAAACAGTAATTGATGAATTAATTGCTTGCAATTATGACGAGAATTCATTAGCCTTATCAGTTGCAAGTAGGGATGTACATAGCAAACTTGTAACAATTTAAAGTGGAACGTTAGGGACGGGCCAAATCGTTCCATTTTTGTATTCAAGAAAGGATGTCTTTATGTTAAATATTAATATTGTATGTATTGGAAAAATAAAAGAAAATTATTTAAAAGAAGCTATAAATGAATATTCTAAAAGATTAAGTAAATATTGTAAATTAAATATTTTAGAACTTCCGGATGAGAAAATACCTGATAAATTAAATCCAAGTATTGCAGAAGAAATTAAAAATAAAGAAACAAATAATATATTAAACCATTTAAAAAAAGACTCATATATTATTTGTTTAGATTTATCTGGGAAGGAACTTACATCTGAAGAATTTTCTAAAACTATAGAAAATTTATCCTTGGAAACAAGTTCTATAACTTTTATTATTGGAGGTTCCTTAGGATTTTCAACTGAAATATATAAAAAAGTTAATCAAAAGATTTGTTTTTCTAAGATGACTTTTCCACATCAATTAATTCGTGTCTTCTTATTAGAACAAATATTTCGCGCTTTTAAAATTTCGCATGGTGAAACTTATCATAGATAATTGGAGATTATATTTTTACTAAATATTTTATATAATGCTAAAATTACTACAAAACAAATTTTTAAATTACAACTACTGTCATTTTGTATGTGTTTGCATCTGTATTTATAAGCATAAATATTATATAATCTTTAGCAAAAATAATATTATCTCCATTATCTTTTATATTTTATTGTAGAGAAAATAACTAGAAAAAATATTTAAAATAAATATAGGGGCAAAAAATTTTTAAATACTAATTATGGGGGATTTGTTATTTCCTCTACAAATTAAAAGACTACTTTATTAAGTTCTATTTGAATTTTTTTCAGATTTCAAAATTTTTTTAAATAATATTTTTACAACTGTTGTTCTTACAACAAAAAATATCAAGAAAAATAATAAAATTTTTAATAACATGAATTTTAAATTCCTTTGACTTAATTTCCATAATTATACATCATATGTAAACAATTGTCAAGAAAAACTTCTCGACAACAGTACTAAAGATTAAATAGTTATATTTTTTGCTTATAATATGAGATTTTATTTTTTTAAATTTTTTGACTAAAA
>CALXJV010000019.1 GCA_944388715.1 uncultured Clostridia bacterium | reverse complement strand
TCAAGAAATAGTAAAAATGATAGAAAAAACTATTTTTATCCAGATTTACCAAAAGCATATCAAATATCACAATATGATCAACCTTTATGTGAGAAGGGATATATAGAGATAGAAACAAAAGAAGGAAAAAAGAAGAAAATAGGAATTACAAGAATTCATATAGAAGAAGATGCAGGAAAATTAAATCATGATGAATTTGCAGGAGGAAGTTTAGTTGACTTAAATAGAGCAGGAGTACCTTTAATAGAAATTGTTTCAGAACCAGACTTGAGGAGTAGTGAAGAGGCAGAATTATATTTAAGAAAATTAAAATCAATATTAGAATATATAGAAGTATCTGATTGTAAAATGCAAGAAGGGTCATATAGAGCAGATGTTAATGTCTCAGTTAGAAAAAAAGGAGATCCAAATTTTGGAACACGTACAGAAACAAAAAATATGAATTCATTTAGAAGTATTACAAGAGAAATAGAATATGAAATAGATAGACAAATCGATATAATTGAAGAAGGCGGAAAAGTAGAACAAGAAACTTTAAGATGGGATGATGTATCAGGAAAAACATTTGCAATGAGAGATAAAGAAGATGCAGAAGACTATAGATATTTTCCGGAGCCAGACTTAGTAGCAATTAAATTATCAGATGAATATATCGAGAATATCAAAAATACTTTGCCAGAATTACCAGAAAGTAGAAAAGAAAGATATTTAAAAGAGTATAACTTATCAGAAAAAGATGCAAATATTATAACATCTTCAAAATATCTATCAGATTTATTTGAAGGAGCAATAAAAGTTTGCAATAACCCAAAAGCAGTAAATAACTGGATTATTTCTGAGATATCAAGAATTTTAAATGAAACAGAAATGGAACCAATAGAAATACCATTTGATAGTACTCAATTAGGAAAATTAATTATCTTAATTGACAAAGGAACCATTAGTTCAAGTATTGCAAAAAAGGTATTGGTAGAAATGTTTGAACATCCAAGAGATCCAGAAGATATAATAGATGAAAAAGGATGGGTACAAATATCAGATGAAAATGCAATAAAAGAAGTAGTATTAAAGGTATTAGAAGCAAATCCACAATCTATTGCAGATTATAAAGCAGGAAAAGATAGAGCATTAGGATTCTTAGTAGGACAAGCAATGAAAGAAACAAGAGGAAAAGCAAATCCTAAAATGCTAAATGAAATGTTTAAAGAAGAATTGATGAAACGATAGGGACGGGCCAAATCGTTCCAAAATGGAACGAAAAGGGACAGACCTTAATGACAAAAGGGAAAATGAAGTTGAATTCAGAATCCCTTTTTTATTTTATAGAATGTATATATATTAATATTGAATAAATTTTGAATGTGATTGGAGTGCTTGTAGAGTTTCTTAATCTAGAATGAATGAGGAAGCGCGATACAGCGAGAGGCTCGTTCATTGTAGATTTAGAAACTCTAATGCACGTATTGAGCCGAAAAATTTATGAAATATTAATATATATACATTCTTATTAATAGTATCTTTAAGCTGTGAATTGTAACCTTTTAGTAACGTCCTACTAAATAAATTTTACTAAAGTAATTGCAAAAAAGTAAAACTTATGATATAAATGATACAAGTAAATTTATATATAAAAACAAGAGAAAAAGAGGTGAAAACATGATAAAGGCTTATGCTAAGTCTGATATAGGCAGAGTAAGAGAGATTAATCAAGATTACTATTATATCTCAAATTCATTAGACGAAGTTCAATTATATATGTTAGCAGATGGCATGGGGGGATATAAAGGTGGTGAAATAGCAAGTAAGCTTGCTGTACAATCTGCCAAGAGTTATATAGAAAACAACTTTAAAGAAATCCCAAAAGACAAAGAAAGCATTATCCAATTAGTAGGAAGTAGCATGGAATATGCCAACATGGTTGTATATGAAAAATCAAAAGAAGATCCAGAATTAGAAGGAATGGGTACTACTTTAGAGATTTGTTTAATATATAATAATAGAGCCTTTATAGGTCATGTTGGAGATAGTAGGATATATAGAATAAGAAAAGATTTTATGAGGAAACTAACACAAGATCACAGTTATGTGCAAAAATTAGTAAAGGATGGAACAATTACACAAGAACAAGCGGCACATCATCCACAAAAAAATATGTTAATGAAAGCATTAGGATGTAATGCTTTTGTAGAACCAGATGTAATGGTAAAAGGTTTCTTAAAAGATGATATCATAATAATCAATTCTGATGGATTAACAAATTTAGTGTCACAAGAAGAAATTTGTAAATGGGCAAAAAAAGATATAGAACAAGCCCCAAAAGAACTAGTAAAGATGGCAAATGAAAATGGAGGATATGATAATATTACAGTTATTGTAATAAAAAACATATAGAAACCAAAAGCAATCTACATATTAAACATATTAAGGAGAGATAAATATGATTTTAGAAGGAAAATTATTAGGGAATAGATATGAGATTATCGAAAAGGTCGGTAATGGAGGGATGGCTACAGTATATAGAGCAGAAGATAAGATATTAAAGAGAAATGTAGCTGTAAAAGTATTAAAAGATGAATTCACAACAGATGAAGAATTCATCAAAAGGTTTGAAATAGAAGCACAATCTGCTGCTAGATTAACACATCCTAATATAGTATCTATTTATGATGTTGGATCAGAAGACAATTTATATTATATTGTAATGGAACTTATAAGAGGAAAGACATTAAAAGAAATTATTGTAGAAGAAAGAGGTCCATTACCATGGAAATGGTCAGTAAATGTAGCAATACAAATTGCTTCAGCATTAGAAATGGCACACAAAAATAATATCATACACAGGGATATAAAACCACATAACATTATTATAACAGAAGATGGAATTGCTAAAGTTACAGATTTTGGAATAGCAAAGGCAGTTTCTAATTCTACAATTACAGCATTTGGAACAACAATTGGTTCTGTACATTATTTTTCACCAGAACATGCAAGACGGAGGATTTACAGATGCAAAATCAGATTTGTATTCTTTAGGGGTTGTAATGTATGAAATGGTAACAGGAAGAGTACCATTTGACGCAGATACACCAGTTTCTGTAGCGTTAAAACATATGCAGGAAGAACCAGAAGAACCAATAGAATTAAATCCAAACTTACCATCAGCTGTTAATAAAATTATCATGAAAGCATTAAAAAAGGACACGACACTAAGATATCAAACAGCCACAGATATGTTGGCAGATTTGAGGCAAGCTTTAAAAAATCCAAATGGAGATTTTGTAGATGATAATTATGATGCAACTGCTAGAACACAAAAAATTAATACAGATTTATATGGTAATGTAGATGTGGAAGACAATAATAAAAACAAAAAAGGAAAAAAAGATAATAAATTTGTAGCATTTATAAAAAGACATAAAGTATTAAGTGCATTTATTGGATTAATATTATTATTTGCTATAAGTTTAGGAGGAACATTAGCATTTTTGAATATAACTAATCCAGCAGAAGTTCAATTGCCAGATGTAGTTGGATTGTCAAAAGAAGAAGCCCAGAAGACAGTTGAAGATTTAAAATTGGTGTTTGAGGTATCGAGTGAGGAATATAATAAAGATGTTCCAGAAGGATATGTAATATCACAAGACCCTTCTTATATAGAAAATTATAATGTAAAAGAAGGTAGTACAATAAAAGTAGTAATTAGTAAAGGACAAGAAAAGACAACAGTTCCAAAAGTAGTTGGAATGACTAGAGAAGAAGCAGAAAAAGCATTAGAAGAGGCAAACTTAGAGGTAGAAGTAGTTGAAGAGACAAGTAGAACAGTAGAAGAAGGATATGTTATTTCTCAAGAAGTAGAAGCAGACTCAGAAGCGTATGCAGGAGATACAATTACAATACATGTAAGTACAGGAACAGGAATAAAACAAGTTACAGTACAAAATGTTGTAGGTCAAACAGAAGCAAATGCAAAAGCTACATTAGAAGGTCAAGGATTAAAAGTTACAGTTAATTATGTGGATGCAACATCTGATAATGGAAAAGTTACAAAACAAAGTGTAAGTGGAGGAACTACAGTAGATGAAGGAACTACAGTTACATTAACAGTAAATAAAGTTGCAGAAACTAAAAACGTAACAGTAAATGTAAGTGTAAAAAGTTTAACAGAAAGATATTTTGCACAACAATCAGAAAATAATACAACAGGAGTAACAACAGGAAAAAATGTTAATGTAACAGTTAATAATGAAACAAGAACAGTAAGTAGTACTGATAATAATTGTTCAGTGACATTATCAGGAAAAGATGGAGAATCACTAGATATAACAGTTACAATAACAGATCCTAGCACAGGAAGTCAAATATATAGATCAACTAAAACAATAACATTAGGTTCACAAGATACAGTGACATTTAATTAACAAAATACAGAAGGGGACGTAGCGTAAGGTTAGTAAGTAGCAAAGGATGACGCTCTAGGGGCAATATATAATATAAAACCATTCACAATTTTGTATAAGCTAAATTTTCATAGAAATTCTAAAAGAAAAAGATGTGTTCATGCACTCTGACCCTCTCGTGCCGAGAGTACCGTGCAATTCACACATCTTTTTCTTTAAAAATTTCTAATTCAAATTTAGATACGCAAAATCGTTCATTTTTTTATATTATATATTGCTCCCAGAGCGTCATCCTTTGCTACTTACTAACCTTACGCCACATTCCTTTTGTATTTTTTCTCAAGTTTAAATTGCAAATTAAGTACTTTTTGTATATAATAAAGGAGAATTTAATAAAATGTCCAAAACAGAAACGTCCCCAATTGGACACTTAGTGGGAGGTAAGATGCAAGGTTTAATTGTAGAAAATATATCTAATTTATATAAAGTAAAAACAGATGATAAAATTTATGAAACAACAGCAAGAGGGAAATTTAAGAAAGATGAGATATCACCGGTAGTTGGAGATTTTGTGAATATAACAGTTACTGATGAGGAGAAAAATATTGCAGTTATAGAAAGAATAGAGGAAAGAAAGGTATATATAAAAAGGCCCAAACTTGCGAATATAACTCAAATTATATTTGTTGTTTCTAGCAAAGATCCAAAACCTGATTTGTTAATGTTAGATAAGCAACTAGCATTTGCAGAATACATTGGTGTAAAGGCAATTATTGTGTTAAACAAGACAGATTTGGATAAAAAACAAGAATTTGAAAATATCAAAAAGATATATAGTGAGATAGGGTATAACATAATATTAACAAATGCAAAGCAAAGAAAAGGGATAGAAGAGTTAAAGGAAATGTTGAAAAATAATGTTAATGCATTTTCAGGAAATTCAGGTGTTGGGAAATCTACATTAATAAATGGTATATTTAATAAAGATGTGACACAAGAAGGGGAAATAAGTAAGAGAAATAAAAGAGGAAAAAATACTACAACATCAGTTAAGTTATATGAGATTGATGATAATACATATATAGCAGATACACCAGGATTTTCAACATTTGATATATCTGAAATAGAAAGTAAAGATTTATATAAATATTTTAAAGGATTTGAACAATTTGTTGATAATTGTGAATTTGTAGGTTGTACACATATAAAAGAAGAAAATTGCGGTATAAAAAAAGCAGTAGAGGAAGGGAAAATAGATAAAACAAGATATGAGAGGTTTTGCAAAATATATAATGAGTTAAAAGAAAAGGAGGAAAGAAAATGGTAGAAGTTTCAACATCAATTCTTTCAGTAAAAAAAGGAGAGGAATCAAAAACATTTTTTGCATTAGAAAAAGCTAAAACTGATTATTTCCATATAGATGTTATGGATGGTAATTTTGTGGAAAAAGATACATATCAAAAAATGCTAGAGTATTCATCATATATAAAAAGAATTTCTAATTTACCATTAGATGTGCATTTGATGGTAAATGATATAAAAAAAGCAGTAGATGATTTTATAGCGGTAGATCCTAATATAATAACTTTTCATTTGGAAGCATGTAAAAATGAAGAAGAAGTGTTTGAAAATATAAAATATATAAAAGAAAATAATTGCAAAGTTGGAATATCTGTAAAACCAAATACTAATATAGAAGAAGTTTATAAGTATTTACCGTATATTCACATGTGTTTGGTAATGACTGTAGAGCCGGGAAAGGGTGGTCAAAATTATTTAAGTGAGATGACAGAGAAAGTAAGTCGTCTAAAAAAATATATTGATGAAAATAATATTGAAATAGATATTGAAGTAGATGGGGGAATAAATTTAAGAACAGCAGAAGAGGTGAAAAAAGCAGGAGCTAATATTTTAGTAGCAGGTACAGCAATACTAAATGCAGTAGATTATAAGGTTATTATAGATGAATTGAAAAGTTGATAATTTAATTTGTAATATAAACAAAAAAACAACATGTAAATAAATTAAATATATTTAGTATGTTGCTTCTCTTCAACGATTGCACACAATTTTACTAAAGTAAAATTAGTGCAGAACGAATTTACGGAAAGCCTTAAAATTTATATTAATTTTAAGGCTTTCCAATTTGTTCTTTATCTTTTTTCGTTAAGATTTATCAATCTTTTTTTGCTCTTTTTTATCAGTTTTAACTTGGGTATTGTTGTTTTCTTTTATTAAAAGTGAGTAAGAAATACTTCCAATTCCCCATATAATTGCTATAAATGAAATTACTAAACCTAAGTAAGGGATTAAAGTTAATAGCCAAAATACTAATGTAGAAAGTATTAAAAATCCTAGTTTTTGCATATTTTGAGTAATTTTTAATTTGTCACAAATAATATCATTTATATTTATTATAGTAACAGATGTACTAATAAAGAATAATACAGCTAAAACACAAAGTAATAATACAAAAAGCTGACTAGTTATAGGAATAATAAGTATTATGATTGATAATAAAGTAAGTACAATTGGTACTAATATTCCTAAACCTATTATTTGTAAAGCTTTTTTTGGTGATAACTTTTTAATATCATTATGTATTAATCTTGGAGAAATCCATAAACCAATTAGCCATAAAATGATAGCAGAAACTATTATAGCTCCTAGAGAGTATATATAATCTGAAATATTTTGTTGAACGCCTAATAATTGTGAAAAATTAATATTACCAGAAACATGTCCATCAGGTATAGATAATTCTTCTTTAGAAAAATAATTTAGATTACCTTGGATAGAACCGATAGAAGTTATAGAAGATGTTTCTTCGGTATTAGATTGTTCTTTAAAATTAAGAGATGAACAATCTGTAAAAACATTTCTTCCTATCATACCATTAATATTTAAATTATTACATATATTTCTAATATCGCGATATACAAATCCATCAATAGTTAAAGTATCGCCAATAGAATATACGTTATATACAGAACCTTTAATATTGATAGTGTTTGAACAAGCAAATAAGTTACTTAGAATATATCCATCTTCTTCTACATTAATAGTATCAGCAATAATAAAGGCATCACCACCTATTTGAGAAGTGATAGTTACATTATTAGCAAATATAAACAAGTTTCCATCTACAGGATAATCAATAGTTGCATTATCTTCAAATATGTATTCATCACCATCTTTAATAGTTACTTCATTTTGAGTTTCATTAATAGGCACTGCTTGATTAGTGTCAGTTTCATTTTCTGCATTTACTATAGGTAAAAATAAAGAAATAATAAGTAAAGCAATTAAAAAAATAGTTTTGATTTTATTTTTTAACATCAAAAAACCTCCTCTTACATTTGTATTTATAAGAAATATATAACGTAAACAGGATTTTGTCAATAGCACATTTTTTATAACTCCAATTAGTACTTGTATATAGTGTAATGCCAATTCATTAAATAAAATAATATAGATATCATTTATTAAATGTGTATCTGTTTAAGGATAAAACTAGAGCTATTTATTATTTTGAGATTTACAAATAAAGTAAGCGCATTCATTTGTTGTTGAAAGAGCGGACGGCATTATGCTAGAGTATGAACATTTTCCGTCTTTTTGATAAATGCAATTAAGTGAACAATTAATATTTGTCAAAAAATCACCTCTAAATAGTAGTATGTGAGAAAAATGAATAATTATACTAGTTTTATTTTTTTATAATGTTTACAAAATTCTTTGATAGTACAAATATCACATTTTGGATTTCTTGCAATACAAGTATTTCTACCATGCCAAACCAATAAATGATTAACATCTTTTAAATATTCTTTTGGAAAAACCTTAATCAAATCTTGTTCAATTTTTTCAGGTTCTTTTTCATTAGAAAGGCCAGTTAAATTAGAAATTCTTTTTGCATGTGTATCAACAGCAACACCTTCTGCAATACCAAAAACTTCTAGTAATACAACATTAGCCGTTTTTCTACCAACACCTGCTAAGCTCATTAAATCTTTCATATTATTAGGAACTTGACCATTAAAATTTTCTAGTATTTGTTTTGCACACAATTTTATATTTTTAGCTTTATTCTTAAAAAAGCCACAAGGGTGAATTAAATCTTCAAGCTCTTTTATATCAATATTAGCAAAATCTTCTATATTTGCACATCTTTTAAAAAGTGCAGGAGTTGTCTTGTTTACTCTTTCATCAGTACATTGTGCAGAAAGTATTACAGCAACAACAGCTTCAAAAGGAGTTTTAAAATCTAAACTACAAGTAGCATCTGGATATCTTTTTTTTAACTCTTCAACAATTTTTAGTGCATCTTTTTTATACATATAGATCCTCCAATTTATTATTTTTTTAAGTATATTCTAAAGAAAAAGTGGAAAAAAGTCAATTATAATCAAGGTATTATTATTTGCTAAACCATTATCTAGTAACAATTTTCCTGATAAATTTTGAGAAAATATTGAAAAGGAAAAAATAGTGTGCTAAAATAATTACATAATGAAATAGAAGGAGATAAGAATGTCATTTATTGTAGCAATTGATGGACCTACAAGTTCAGGAAAGTCTACTATTGCTAACATCATTGCCAAAGAACTCGGATTTGTATATATACAAACAGGTGCAATGTATAGATGTGTTACATTAGAACTATTAAACAATAAAGTTAGCTTAAGTAATTCTGAACAGATAAGAAAAATATTAGAAAGAATAAATATTTATTTTGTAAAAGGACAAAAAAGGCAAAGAGTAATAATGAATGGAAAAGATGTAACAGAGCTGATTAGAACAAAAAATGTAACAGATTATTGTAGTGATGTTGCATCACTCAGTGAAGTTAGACATAAATTATTACAAGAGCAAAGAAGGATGTCAAGTTATTCTAATGTAGTTGTCGAAGGAAGAGATACAGGAACAACAGTATTTCCAAATGCAGACGTGAAGTTTTTCTTAACAGCTAATCCAATAGTAAGAGCTAAGAGAAAGCAACAGGAGTTAGCGCAACTAGGAGAAAATTTGGAGTTAATTAATGTTTTAAAAAGTATGTATAAGTGGGATGAAGATGCAATAAAAAGAAAAGATGGAGCATTAAAACGTGCCAAAGATAGTATATTTATAGATAGTTCAGAAATGAGTGTAGAAGAACTTAAAGGAAAAATGATGGGATTTATTAAAGAAAAATATAAAGAGAAGGAGGAAAAGTATATTTAAAAATATACAGATATAAAATGGAATATTTAGATTTGGTTAATGAAAATGATGAAGTAATAGGAAAAGAAGAAAGAGATATTATTTATAAAAATGGATGGAGAAATTTTAGAGTTATCAATATTATGATATTTACAAGTGATAATAAAATTATTGTTCCTAAAAGAAGTAATAATAGAAGAGTTTTTCCTAATTGCTATGATTGTTCAGTTGGCGGACACGTATCGTCAGGAGAAACTTATGAACATGCGGCTTATAGAGAACTAGAAGAAGAATTAGGAATAACAAATGTTGAATTAGAAGAAATAGGATATTTTAAACCAAATGATCTTAATACAAGTGCTTTTTCTAAAATGTATAAGTTAGTCTATGATAAAGAATTAAACTATGACAAAGAAGGAATACAAGCGATCTATTATATGACAAAAGATGAAATTAACAAATTAATACAAGAAGATGAGACACAATTTAAAGGTGATTATCCCAAATTTTTCAAATGGTTACAAAAAAATAAAATTATTTAAAGTTGACATTATGTAAAAAATTAGAGTATAATATATTGTATAAATTGTGCAGAAAGGAGATATGAAATTGATTCAATTGAAACGGAACAATCAAATGAACAAAATTAAAATTCAAAAACCTAATATGGATTTGAATGCAACAAGAGAATTAAAGATATATAAAGAAATATATCAAATAGAGACAATAAGAGAAGAGAGTATTGTTAGTAGAGAGTTTTTTAAATATTGTAAAACAAAAAAGAACTTTGTTTTATTAGTTTTGTATGATAATGAAGGAAAGGTGTATTTTAAAGAATCAGGTGTAGATGAATTTTGTTTGCCAGGAGGAGAAATATTTGATGATGAAACAATTATGGTAGCGGTAAAGAGAATTATTTATAATATAGACAAAAATATGTCTATTAGTGATGTAGAACCATTGGTATTTGTTGATAATATTTTTAAATGTGATAAAGAAAAACTTAAACATACTGGAGTTATTATGTTAGCAAGGAATAATCATAATACAAATAAGATGATTCAAAAAAGATATTATCCAGTTAATGAAGATATTATAACAAAAGTGAATGTTTTTGCTAACAAAAAGGTCTTGAAAATTTACTCAAATAGACTTGAAGAAATCTTAAAACAAAACAATGGTGAATTTCAGGACGAAGAAATTGAGACAAATCAAAAATATAAAACACGGTATAAATTTCATAATGAATTTGTAAAACGTTTTATATTAACGCCAAAATTAAAGAAAAAAGTGCAACTTCAGAAACTTATGAGGCAAAAAATAGATAAAAGTAAAAGGTTAATTGATATTTCATGCGGTGATAATTCAATATTATTTTCTTTTTTAAATGAAGATAGTGATATAGAATATATTGTAGCAAATGATATTTCTTGGAGCCAGATAGAGTTTATTCCACCAAAAGATAAGATTATCTTTACAAACCATAATGCCATTACATTTCCATTCAAAAACAACGTATTTGATTTTGTATACTGTAGTAATACATTGCATCATATTCCGAATTATGAAAATCTAAAAAATTTATTAGAAAGTTTACTACGTATTGGAAAGAAAATTGTAATATATGAAATAGAAAATCCTCAAATTACAGGAGGATTACCATATATTTTAAATAAGTACTGGTATAGAGGATTTTTAAAAGATGTGGGAGAACAGTATTTATCATATAAACAATTCAAAGAAATAATTACTTCAGTTTATAAAGATAAAGCTTTCGTAACATTTGAGAATTTTAGAAATGTTCAGGGCAATTATATGATTGCAGAAATTGTAAAGAAGTAAATGTGAGAATAAAATTTCAAAAAGAAACAAAAGGGCTGTGGGTTTAAGTAAAACCTTTGTTTCAAACCTAAATTCTGGCTTTAAATATTCAGCTAGGATTCGGGATACTGAACATCTAAAATTTCAACAGTAAAGGTTGTAACCACTCCTTTATTATTAACAGTATAATTTCCAATAAATCCTATAGATTCACCAAAAATCACTTTACCAATAGGAGTATTGGCATTTGTTTTTTGATATTCTACTTTTTGATCAGAATCGGAAAACAAAAGCGTTATTACATCATCATCATCTAGTTCTTCATCGTCACCAGAAATTTTAACTTTAACAATTGCACCGTAATTGACAGTGTTTTTAGATGGTGAAGAAGAAGAAATAATTTCAATGTTTTTAATTTTTTCTTCTAAATCAGCAATAGACTTAGATAATCGTCGTTCTTCGATTTCACATTGTTCAAAATCATTATTATCATGCCAAACATCTCCATTTTCTGTAGCAAGCTTGTTCTTGTAAATTTGTAATTTGCGTAGAGATGTTTTTAATGAGTCAAGCTCCCGTTCTAATGATTTTACACCTTCTGTTGAATACTTTAATGTTGCCATATATACTCCTCCTCTTGAATATTATTTATTATACAACCTAAAGGTTACATAAATTATATCAGTAAAGAAATGTATTGTCAAGAAATAAAAAAGAATTTTTTTCGATGTGAACTTTTTTAGTTACAATTTACAGACATGCATGTTCCATAGGGCACTACTATAAAAGAAAACATATAATTTATGTTTTCGTAGTAGTAACATTTTTAGATGTATATGAAAAAGTTTATTAAGAGTTGCTTAGTTGCTAAAGATGTAACATAATGTGTGAAAAAGAATATAATATACAAATGGAATGGAGGTAATAAAGATGTTAAGATTATTTAAAAAGACTTTAGCTATTTGTCTTATAGGTCTTGGAGTAGGTATTTTATTAGTTTTATTACTTCCTATAACTGGTTGGCTTTTTATAATAGGTCTAACAGTAGTATGTGTTGGATTAATGTGGTTAGCGTGCTAATCTAAAAGGAGGGATACATAGATGACAATAGTTGTAAAAAAAGTTCCGAAGTTTTTGAGAGGATTTGTAAAACTAATTTTTGGAATAAAAGATAAAAGTTAAATCAAAAAAAGAGCCTATGCTCTTTTTACTTTTCCATTTTTTAAACATTTAGCACATACATGAATTCTTTTTGCTTCACCATTTTCTATAACTTTAACACTTCTTAAATTTGGTTTCCATGTACGTGAAGTTCTCTTACTGATATGAGAACGTGTAATACTAAGTTTGTTTCCATGATTAATTGATTTTTCACATATTGCACATTTAGCCATTCTTAATTGCACCTCCTAATTTTAAAATAAACTGACTAGTAACAAGTTTAACACAAAAGTGTGAAAAAAACAAGTATTTTTCAAAAAATATTTAAAAATCCTTGCAAAATAGGAAAAATGTGGTATAATAATTAGGCTTATATGAATAAAGAAAGGATTGAATAAAATGGAATGTAAAGTAGAAAAAACAGAAAATGCAAATGAAGTAAAATTAAATGTAACAATAGAGGCTTCAAAATTTGATGAAGCAATAAAGAAAGTATATTTTAAAAGTGCAAAATATTTTAATATACCAGGATTTAGAAAAGGAAAAGCACCAATGAATATTGTAGAAAAATATTATGGAAAAGAAATATTCTATGAAGATGCTTTTAATGAAGTAGTACCAGAAGAATTAGAAAAAGCAGTAGAAGAAAATAAATTAGAAGTTGTAAGTAGACCTGATATAGAAGTTACACAAATAGGAAAAGGACAAGATTTAATATTTACAGCTGTTTTCCAAACTAAGCCAGAAGCAGAATTAGGAAAATATAAAGGAGTAGAAATTAAAAAAATAGAATATAAAGTAACAGACGAAGATATTGACCACGAATTAGGACATATGCAAGAACATAATTCAAGATTAGTATCAGTAGATGATAGACCTGTTGAAAAGGGAGATATTGCAAATATTGATTTTGAAGGTTTTGTTGATGGAGTTGCTTTTGATGGCGGTAAAGCTGAAGGTCATGATTTAGAAATAGGAAGTAATACATTTATACCAGGATTTGAAGACCAAGTTATTGGAATGAAAATTGATGAAGAAAAAGATATAAATGTAAAATTTCCAGATGAGTATTTTTCAAAAGATTTAGCTGGAAAAGATGCTACATTTAAAGTAAAAGTAAATGAGATTAAGAAAAAAGAGTTACCAGAATTAGACGATGAATTTGCAAAAGATGTTAGTGAATTTGATACATTAAAAGAATTAAAAGCAAGTATTAAAGAAAAACAACAAAAACAAAATGATGAAAGAGCAAAATATGAAACACAAGATGCAGTTATAAAAGCTGTATGTGAAAATATGAAAGTTGAAATCCCATCAGGAATGATTGAAACAGAAACAGAAAATATGTTAAAAGATATGGAACAAAGATTAGCATATCAAGGATTAAAGCTAGACCAATATCTTCAAATAATGGGAAAAACAAAAGAAGATATGCAAAAAGAATATGAACCAGAAGCAATAGAAGCAATAAAATCTCGTTTAGCATTAGAAGCAGTAATAAAAGCAGAGAAGATAGAAGTTGCAGATGTTGATGTAGAAGAAAAAATGAAAGAAATGGCTAAAAATTATGGTAAAGAAAATGACGAAGAATTTATGAAAAATGAAAATGTAATAAATTATATTAAAAAAGGATTAGAATCAGAAAAAGCATTAGAATTTTTAGTAGAAAATGCAAAAATAAAATAAACAAAATATAAAGAAGTTGGGATGTTGAATAAATAGTAAAGTTTTAACCCCAGCTTTTTTGACAATTACAACAAGGTAGAATATATTAACTATGAATGTAAAAAAATTATAATTATACAGTATTAATTAGATATTATAAATGAATAATGTATCTAGCTATAAAAAAAGTTAAGGAGGAAATTAATTATGTTAGAAAAAAATAGTTTAGTACCATATGTTATAGAACAAACAAGTAAAGGGGAAAGATCATATGATATCTTTTCAAGATTATTAAAAGATAGAATTATATTTTTAGGAGAAGATGTAAACCCAACAACATCAAGTTTAATAATTGCACAATTATTATTCTTAGAATCAGAGGATCCAGATAAAGATATCAATTTATATATTAACTCACCAGGTGGTTCAATTACAGATGGAATGGGAATAATAGATACAATGAATTATATAAAATGTCCTGTATCAACAATTTGTATAGGAATGGCAGCAAGTATGGGAGCAGCATTATTATGTGCTGGAGAAAAAGGAAAAAGATTTGCAACACCAAATGCAGAAATCTTAATTCATCAACCATTAATCGGTGGGGGAGGACTTTCAGGTCAAGCTACAGAAATAAAAATACATGCAGACCATTTAGTTAAGACAAGAGAAAAATTAAACAAATTTTTAAGTGAAAGAACAGGTCAATCTGTAGAAACAATTCAAAAAGATACAGAAAGAGATAACTATATGACAGCACAAGAAGCTTTAAATTATGGATTGATAGATGGAATTATGGATAAAAGAAAATAATATTTATTTTTACTTTATATTGCAAAACTAAAAGGTTCATATACGATAAAAAAAATAGTGTATAAAATTTATCAAATTTAATATAATATAAAAAGCATATAAGAAAGATTTTAGGAAGGAATGGAAAAGATGGCAAAAAATGATGTACCAAAAAGTGTAAGATGTTCATTTTGTGGTAAAGCACAAGAAAATGTAAGAAAAATAGTTGCAGGTCCAGGTGTATATATATGTGATGAATGTGTGGAACTTTGCAATAGTATAATAGAGTCAGAATTATATGATGATGATAAAGCAGGATATACATTAAATGAATTAAATGATATTCCAAGCCCAAAAGAAATAAAGAAAGTACTAGATGATTATGTAATAGGGCAAGAAGACGCAAAAAAAACTTTATCAGTAGCTGTATATAACCACTATAAAAGAATAGCACATGAAGAAACTACTAGTAAAGATGATGATGTGGAAATACAAAAAAGTAACATATTACTTTTAGGTCCTACAGGATGTGGAAAAACATTACTTGCAAGAACTCTTGCAAGAATATTAGATGTACCATTTGCAATAGCAGATGCAACAACACTTACAGAAGCAGGATATGTTGGAGAAGATGTTGAAAATATTTTATTAAAATTAATTCAAGCAGCAGATGGAGATATACAAAAAGCAGAAAAAGGAATAATTTATATAGATGAAATAGATAAAATAACAAGAAAATCAGAAAATCCATCAATAACTAGAGATGTAAGTGGAGAAGGTGTACAACAAGCATTACTTAAAATTATAGAAGGAACAATTGCATCAGTTCCACCACAAGGAGGAAGAAAACATCCAAACCAAGAATTAATACAAATAAATACAGAAAATATATTAATTATATGTGGAGGAGCATTTGAAGGATTAGAAACAGTTATTAAAGATAGAACAGGTAAAAAATCAATAGGATTTGGATCAAAAATAGAAAGTGCAAAAGAAATTAGCAAATATGAAGTATTTAAAGAATTATTGCCACAAGATTTATTAAAATATGGTTTGATTCCAGAATTTATAGGAAGATTGCCAATTGTGGCAACTTTACAAGAACTAGATAGAGATGCTTTAATACAAATATTAAAAGAACCAAAAAATTCATTAATAAAACAATATCAAAAATTATTTGAAATTGATGGCGTAGAATTAATATTTGAAGAAGATGCTCTAGGAGCAATTGTTGATAAAGCAATTGAAAGAAAAACAGGAGCAAGAGGTTTACGTTCAATAATTGAAGAAAGAATGAGAGACATTATGTTTGACATACCTTCAAGTCCTAATATCGAAAAATGTATTATTACAAAAAGAACAATACTAGATGATGAAGCACCAGATATAGTGGTAAATAATAATAAGCAAAAAAAGGATAAAAAGAAAAAAAGACAAGTGCCAGAAAGAGAAGAAAAAGAAACAGCATAAGAATTTATATTGATTATGAATATGTGAGAGGTCATATTATATTTAGATTTTATTACAAATCAAAGTATAGTATGACCTTTTAGCTTTATAAATTTATATCGTGATAGTATGTAGTTTTTAGACGGGTTATACAAATTTGTAGTTAGAAAAAAATCCTAGAGTTAGATACTCTAAGAAATAAAAATATTAATTAAATCACTAATATTAAATAGTTATATTAGTTTTTATTGTATGAAATTTTGAAATACTTGCTATTATTTTTTGTGTGAATCCTTTACGATTTTTTCTTTTTTTAGTTGACTTTACTATATTTTATTGATAAAATTTACTCATCAGAATTTCCTAGAGTATCTAACTTAACGAAAACAAATGAAAATGAAAGGAAGGTAAAAATGAAAGAAAAATTAAAAAACAAAAGAGGAATTACTTTAATAGCTTTAGTTATCACAATTGTCTAGAATTAAATATAGGAATAATATTAATAGGAACAATATATGTGATACATAAAATTTTAATCAAAAAAGAAAAAATAAAAGTTCAAAAAATAGACATAATTATTTTGATATTTTATGTATCACCAATAATTCCATTAATATTCAATACATATAATAGTTTAGAAGAAACAATGATATCATTAGTAAGAAATATATCATTGTTTAATCTTTATATAATATCAAAACAAATATTAGAAAACAAAAATGAACAATATCTATTAAATGGGATATTAATAGGAGGAATAATATTATCAATACTAGGAATAGACGAAAGAGCAGGAGGATTAATATACAAACATTTAGAGGTAATTGGAATACCATTTGTCACAAATATTGAAAGCAGAATGTTTTCAAGTTTAGGATATGCAAATTCATTTGCTATAATAATGGCAACTGAAATATTAATATGTTGTTATAAAATACAAATAACTAAAAACAAAATACCAAAAGTAATATATTGTATAATGATTGGTTTATTTGCAATCTGTTTAATTTTGTCATATTCAAGAACAGTAATAGCAATGCTTGCAATAATGATTTTAGCATATGTTATCTTTATAAAAAAGAAAAAAATATATTTAAAGATATCTATAGCAACAATTATAGTTATTTGTATTTCTTATATAATAGGATTAAATTTTGATAAACCACTCACAATATTTGAAAATAAAGAAAACATAGATGAAGTAAAAAGAGAAATTTATAAAGTAGAGCCTGAAAAAGAATATGTTTTTAAATTTGATATAGAAGCAAGTTCGAGACTAGAAAGTGTGGAAAATTATAGTATTTGTATTGTTGAGGAAAATAAATATTATGATACAATAACTACACATAAAATAGAATTTGGGAATTTTGAAGGAGAAAAAGAAATACAGTTTAAATCGACAAAAGATACAGTAAAAATAGCAATATATTTTAACACAAATTCAGATGTTGGACAAAAAGGATTAACTATAAAATCATTAAATATTAATGGAGAAAAATTTGCTTTAAGTTATTGCTATTTACCAACAAAACTGGTAGAAAGAGTGCAAAGTTTTGCTACAAATAATAAAAGCGTATGGGAAAGAGGCATATATTTTTTAGATAGTATAAAAATAATTAAAAATAACTTTATATTTGGAACAGGGGAAAATGGCTGGAATTACAATTATAAATATATACAATCATATGTATATTCAGCAACAGAATGTCATAGTTTCATCTTGCAAATATTTATTAACAATGGAATAATAGGTTTTATAACATTGATGATGATACTAATATATGTAGCAATAAGAATTTTCCAAAAAAGAGAAAGTATAAACGAACTTGATTTAGCATTTATATTACTTACAATTCATAGTTTTATAGATTTTAATATGTCATTTTACTGTGTTCAAGTTTTATGGATAATTTTATTTTCTTGTGCTATAAATACAAAAAATAAAGTAGATATAAAGTCAGGAAAGACTAGTATGGTACTTAACATAGGAATAATAGCAGTAAATATATTAACTATAATTTTTAGTATATTTACATATAAATTAAAATATGAAAATACAAAAACTATAGAAAATATTTATAACTGTATTTTAGAGCAAAACTATAATGAAGAAATTGAACAAATAAAAAAACACAAAGAAAAAGAAAAATGCCATGATTTTAATTTTGAATTAGAAGTAGTAGACTATTCCAAAATTAACGAGTATGATATAGAATATATATATAATATGTTGAAAGATGAACAAATTATAGTAAATACAGATTATAATATGAGTCGAAATGAACTTATATACAGTATCTTAGAAACATTAGAAAATAAAGAATATTTAACAAAGTTTGCTAATATCATTATCTCTGAGAATGAAGAGATAGTAAAGAATATTCTAGACCAAGACAAAAATAGATTAACATATAAGCAGATTTCGGAATATTTAAATAGACAAAAAGAAATTTATGAATATAGTAAACAATTATTAAACTCAGAAGGGAGCTAGGAACAACATTGAAATGCAATGATTTAATAAGTATAGTAATTCCTGTATACAATGCTTCAAAATATATTGAAGAAACTATAAAAAGTATAGAAAATCAAACATATCAAAATTATGAAGCAATATTTATAGATGATGGTTCTAGTGACAATAGTGTGGAGATTATAGAAAAACATAAATCTCAAAATTCTAAAATAAAAATAATAAAAAATTCACATCAAGGAGTTTCAAAAGCTAGAAACATAGGTATAAAAAATGCAAAAGGGAGATTTTTAACATTTATTGATTCTGATGATATATGGTTAGAAAGCAAATTAGAGAAACAAATAGAATTTGTAAAAGAAAATGACTATGCTTTTGTATATTGCAATTTCAAATATCTTAGTGATGATGGAAGAAAATTAAGTAAAGAAATAAAAGCTGGAAATAAGACAGATTATAATAAAGCTCTGAAAAATATAAGAATCTTAACAGCAACAGCAATGATAGATTTAAATAAAATATCAAAAGAACTTTGTTATATGCCTGATGTTATGAATGAAGATATAGTAACTTGGTGGAAAATACTTAAGAACGATTATATAGCATATGGACAAGATGAAGTTTTAGCCTATTATAGGCAAACTAAAAATTCTAGGAGTTCAAAAAAACACATAACATCATATTATAGATGGAAACTGTATAGAGAACAAGAAAAATTAGGGATATTCAAATCAATATATTATTTTACAAATTATGTGATAAATGCAATAATAAAAAGAAGTAGTTTAAAAAGAAAAATAAATTCATCTAAAATACAGGTTGCAATTTCGACACAAAACTTAAAAAACGAATCTGATGTTGATAAGTTGTTAAAAAAAATGAATATAAAAAATCAGTTTTTAATAATAAATCAGACATCAAGTGAAAATATAGATATAAAAAACAAAAAAGTGATAACAAAAAATGAGAAAGGTTTAAGTAGAAGTAGAAATACAGTTATAGAAAATGCAACAGAAGATATAATATTAATTGCAGATGATGATGTTATATATAATAATAGATATGAAGAAATAATTTTAAAAGCATGGAACAAATATAAAAATGCTGATATTATTTGTTTTTATGTAGAAAGTAAAAATGCAAAAAGAAAAATAAAAAGAATGAGAACTGGAAAAATCGGATATATAAGAGCAATGAGAATAGTATCTTTTGAAATATCATTCAAGAAAAAATCAATACAAGAAAATAAATTAAAATTCAATGAAAATTTCGGAGCAGGAACCGAAAATAATAGAGGAGAAGAACAAATCTTTTTATATGAAGCAATAAGAAAAGGAATGAAAGTTATTTTTGTTAATAAAAAGATTTGGGAAGCTGGGCAAAAAGAAAGCACATGGTTTACAGGATATAATCCAGAGTTTTTTAAAATACAAGGAAAAATATTTAAAAAGATGTCAGCAAAATATTATAAAATACTAATTTTGCAATATGCAATTAGAAAATATTTTTTATATAACAAAGAATTCTCGATGAAACAAGCGATTAAATGTATGTTAAATGAACATTAGGGACGTGTCAAAATGGACAAAAAATGGTCAAAAGGGACAGGTCTCTAAAATTTGACTTTTTTTCTATTTTGTAGTAAAATATAACAAGTTGTTAGCTTAAAGAG
>CALXJV010000018.1 GCA_944388715.1 uncultured Clostridia bacterium | reverse complement strand
GCTCTATCCAACTGAGCTACTGACCCATTTAAAAACTCAAGGGATATTTGTTAGAGATTTTGTTAGAGTTTTTTGAATTAACTCTCAAAATCCAGTTATATCAATGTACTTGTGAATGTAGTCACAATCTTAGAAGGCCAATGCTCTATCCAACTGAGCTACTGACCCATGGCTATATAACAATAAATATAATACCACAAAAATATAGTCGTGTCAATCATATTAGCAGAAAAAATTAAAAAATTCCAAAACTTTGTAATATTTTGTTAACAACTATTTCTTATTTTTTAGTAGACAGTAACAAATCAATGTTACAATCCACAATCAAAAATTATTTCATAGAATATTGATATATTAACATCTTACAAATTTTTAGCTCAAAACAGAAATATAAAAATATTAATGTACTAACATTTTAATTATTAATTTATAAATTAAATATCAACCCCAAAATTCCAAAAAGTATAAAAAGGAAATTTGAAATAACTTCAACAAAACATTGATTAAATTTCATACTTAGCAATTTGCCAAAAAAAATAGCAAAAACATTACTACAAACCATACCCAAAATAGAGCCAATAATCAAAGAAAGTTTATAATGTGGATATTGAATACCAAGGCCAATAGAAGAAAGAAAAGTCTTATCGCCCAATTCACCTATCAAAATACAAAACGCAATAATAAAAATGTAATTTATTTTAAGATTAACAAGCTTAGCAAGAATACCATTTTTATTATCATTATTAATATCAGAAGATTTAGTTTTCTTTTTCATAGAAATAAAACCTATTATTCCAAACAAAATAAAAGAAAAATAAGTAAAAATATTAAGCCAGTAAGAAAAATTTTGATTTGAAATAGAAACAAGATTGCTTCCTAATAAAATAGCCAATCCGTGACTAAGAAAAGTACCCAAAGCAATACCTAATAATATATTTTTGATTTTACCTTTAGTAGAAAAAGATAAAACCATAATTTGAGTTTTGTCACCCAATTCAGCAAAAAATATTATAGTAAAAGACAATATTAAAGGATATAAGAAATTCATAAAACCTCCACTTTATAGCTTGGATTAGAACACAAAAATATATTGTTTCCTGACTAATTAATATGCTAATCAGGAAAATTTTATGTCCATTGGGTCCATTGGGGACGTGTCAAATTGACCATTTTTTGTCCAAAAGGGACAGGTCAGATAGATTTTTAATATATCTGTCATTATATATATTTTTATTATAAAATATATATAAAAAAGTAATACAACTATATTATAAATTTGATAGACCTGTCCCTTTTGGACAAAAAATGGTCAATTTGACACGTCCCTAATGGACAATCCCTAAGCGTTAATGTGAATTTTTTGTGAAAATCTTTACTTTAATAAAGATAAATGATAATATGTTCATAATACAAATAAAATCAAAGGAGGAATTTTTGTGATAGAGGTAAAAAATGTTACAAAAAAGTATGGAAAGACTGTAGCCGTAGAAGATATAAGTTTTTCTATAAATGATGGAGAAATTGTAGGATTACTAGGTCCAAATGGTGCAGGGAAAAGTACAACAATGAATATCCTAACAGGTTACATAGAACAAACATCTGGAGAAGTAACCATAGAAGGATATAACACATTAAAAAAGCCTAAAAAAGCAAAAAGGCAAATTGGATACATGCCAGAAGGTGTACCACTTTATACAGACTTAACTGTAAAAGAATTTGTAACATATATGGCAGAATTAAAACAAGTAGACAGAAAGACAAGAAAAGAAAAAGTCGAAAAAGTAATTGAACAAACAGGATTAAAGGATGTTGAAAACAAATTAACAAAAAATTTATCTAGAGGATACAAACAAAGAGTAAGTATGGCAGGGGCATTAGTAGGAGAGCCAAAAATACTCATATTAGATGAACCTACTGTAGGGTTAGATCCAAAACAAATTACGGAAATAAGAAATTTAATAAAAACACTTGGAAAAACTCATACAATAATATTAAGTTCACATATTTTATCTGAGGTAAGTCAAATTTGCAACAAAGTTATCATTATAAATAAAGGTAAAATAGTAGCAATTGACACACCAGAAAACTTAGAAAATAAAGTAAGTAAAAATGATTGTATCTATATCACAGTTGAAGATGCAGAAGATAAAATGTCAAAAATAAAAGATAAAATACCTGAAATAAAGAAAGTAGAATTAATTGAAAAAAATGAAGATAAAACAAAACAATATTTAATAGAAACAGACAAAAATGTTGATTTAAGAAAGAAAATCTTTGCTGAATGTGCTAAAGAAAATATAACAATATTTGAAATGAAAAAAGCAGATACAACATTAGAAGATGCTTTCATGAAATTAATCGAAGGAGGAAATAAATAATGTGGGCAATAATAAAGAAAGAATTTAAATCATATTTCTTTTCACCAGTAGGATATATCTTTATAGGTTTATTCTTATTGATGTTTAGTATATTTTTCTATGTAGATGTATTTTATTACCAAAGTACAAATTTTGAATACATATTTTATTTAGGAACTACAATATTAACATTTATTACACCAATACTTACAATGAGAACAATAGCAGAAGAGAAAAAATCAGGAACAGACCAATTATTATTAACATCACCAATGAGTATTACAAAAATAGTTTTAGGAAAATTCATATCAGCAGTATTGATAGTAGTAATAACAGAACTTTGTACATTTATGTATTTTGGAATATTAGCATACTTTGGATCACCTCAGCTAACAACAGCACTAGCTACATTATTAGGTTTCCTATTACTTGCAATGAGCTACATATCATTTGGTGTACTTGCATCAAGTTTAGTTGAAAACCAAATTATAGCAGGAATAATAACAATAGGATTTTTCATATTATTATGGTTTTTACCAAACTTTAGTGATATATTTACAAATTTCTCATTGATAAATTTGTTTACTAATTTCCCAGAAGGGCAAATTAATATAGCAGATACAGTAACATATATTACATTTACAATTGCATGTATATTATTAACAATAATAGTAATGCAAAGAAGAAAAAGTGTAAGATAGGAGGTTAGTAAAATTGAAAGAAGAAAAGATAAAAAAAGAGAAAATGCCAAAAGAAAAAAAGGCTAAAAAAGAGAAAGTAAAAAAAGATAAAGAAACAAGTAAATTTGTTCAAAAAATAAAGAAAAAATGGTTGATTAATGGAACAAAAACATTAATTTTAATATTATTAATAATAGCTGTATTTATAGCAATAAATGTTGGAGTACAAAGTTTAGATTTAACACCAATTGATTTAACACAAGAAAAATTATACACATTAACAGATGAAAGTAAAGAAAGAGTTAAGAACATAGATAAAGATGTAAATATATATTTTGTAGGTTATTCTGATGATAATTCAAATTTATCATTAGCAAAACAATACAAAGATGCAAATGAAAGAATAATAGCAGAGGCAGTTGATGCAGGGAGTAGACCAGATTTGGTAGAAAAATACGGAATAGAAACAGAATCAAGTGGAATAATTGTAGAATGTGGAGAACATTCAAAAGTATTAACAGAAGATGAGCTATATACATATGACAGTACAACATATGAACAAGTAAGTATAGCAGAAGAAAAGTTAACAAGTGCAATATTATCAGTAACAGCAGATAAAACACCAAAAGTATATTTCTTAGAAGGATATAGTGATTTTTCGTTAAATGAAAATATGTATTATTTAAGTATATATCTAGAAAATGAAATAATGGAAGTAAACACATTAAATATATTATCAACAGGAAATGTTCCAGACGATTGTGATACATTAGTAATCACTTCACCAACAAAAGATTTTGATGATGTCGCAGTTACAGCAATTACAGATTATATAAATAAAGGTGGAAATATCTTATGGTTAAATGCTGCAATGGCAACATCAGTTGAATTACCAAATGTTAACAAAATTTTAGCATTATATGGAGTAAATCCTTTTGAAGTAGGAATTATAAGAGAAACAGATACATCAAAAATGATATCTGGTTCACCAGATTTAATAATACCAACTTTGGGATATTCTGAAATAACAGAAGACCTATATAGTGAAGGATTAATTTTTGCAAATCCAACAAAAATAAACATAAATGAAGATCAATTAACAAGTTTAAATGTTGAAGAAACAGATATTTTAACAACAAGTGAAGGTTCATATTTTAGAACAGATTTTACTAACAGTTCAGACTCAGCAGTAGAAGGAGAAGAATCAACATCATTTGTAGTAGGGGCACAATTAGAAAAAACTATACAAGAGGCAACAAATACAGATACAACAGAAGAGACAGAAACAACTGAACAAACACCAGCAATAACATCAACATTGATAATATATGGAGAAAATTACTTTACTTCTGACTATCAATTAACACAAAATTCACAATATCCATCAATTGAGTTAGCATATAACAAAGACTTAGTTTTAAATTCATTAGCATATTTAACTGATAGAGAAGAAGATATAACAGCAAGAAAGAGTACATCAACTGTAACATATACAGCAACAGAACAACAAGACACAGTTGTAAGAATTATAATATTTGCAGTACCAGCAGTTATAATTTTAGTAGGATTGATTGTATGGCAAAAGAGAAGAAGAAAAAAATAGCGGGATATCTCTGATGCCAAATTGATACAGGATGCTACTAAAGGGGGAATTTATACAATATAAAAGCATTCACAATTTTGTATAAGCTAAATTTTCACAGAAATTCTAAAAGAACAAGATGTGTTCTTGCACTCAGACCCTCTCGTTCCGAGAGTACCGTGCATATCACACATCTTGTTTTTTAAGGATTTCTAATTCAAATTTAGATACGCAAAATCGTGAATGTTTTTATATTGTATAAATTCCCCCTTAGTAGCATCCTGTATCAGTTTGGCATTAGAGATATCCCGCTATTCAAGAAAAACAACGTTAGAATAAAACAGTAAAATTTTTCATAAAATAATATGAGATAAAAAATTATTATATGTGAAGGAGAATTATGTTAAAAAAAATTTTAAAAAGTTTATTTGTAATAATAGGAACTCTAATAGGAGCTGGCTTTGCATCTGGGCAAGAGATATACATCTTTTTCTACAAGTATGGAACTAATGGAATTATAGGAATAGCAATTTCAAGCCTATTAATTGGAATAATAGTATATAAAGTCTTAGAAATAAGTAGAAAAAAACAAATAAAAAATTATAAAGAATTTCTAGGAATTCTAGTAAAAAATGAAAATCAACTAAACATATTTAATACAGTAATAAATATATTTATTTTAATTACCTTTTATATAATGATAGCAGGATTTGGAGCATATTTTGAACAACAATTTGGAATTAACAGTTTAATAGGAAGTTCAATATTAGCAATAATTTGTTATTTTGTATTTTTAAAAGATGTAACAGGACTAATAAAAGTAAATCAATTAATAGTACCGATATTAATAGGAGGATTAATAATAGTAGGGATAAATGTAATAGACTTTACAAGAATACCCCAAATATCAAAATATGTATTACAAAATTCAAGTTGGAAATGGATTTTAGATGGTATATTATATGGTAGCTATAACACTATATTATTAATACCAGTATTAATAGCTTTAAAAAATGTCATTACGAAAAAGAAGGAAAGTATTATTGTATCAATATTAACAGTAATAGTTGTGATTTTGCTATCATTAATAATATTTCTTATGTTATCAAAAATAGATGTAAACATAGAAAATTTAGAAATGCCAACAGTATATGTAGTTTCAAAAATATCTAATATTTTTAAGTATATATATGGATTTATAATATTAAGTTCAATACTAA
Source organism: uncultured Clostridia bacterium (assembly GCA_944388715.1). Taxonomy (GTDB): domain Bacteria; phylum Bacillota; class Clostridia; order TANB77; family CAG-508; genus CAG-269. The sequence continues at coordinate 16,008 of CALXJV010000018.1, read as the reverse complement.
CGACAAGTGTATCTTTAGGAACAAGTTTTTTAGAAAATGTTGCTAAAAACAAAAATAGTTATAAGAAATATGCTATTCTAATATGTATAAGTGCAGTAGTAGTATCTAAAATAGGATTTTCAAATCTGGTAAATTTGTTATATCCAATATTCGGATATATAGGTTTAGTACAACTTGCTTTTTTGTGCATGATATAGTAGAATATTATTAGCAAAAGATGAGGAGATAAGATATGAGAGATTATTGGGAACAACCTGAAAAGAAAAAAATAAATGTAAAAAAAATAGTAATATCAATTTTAATATCAATAATAATTATAGCTATAATTGTTTTGGTCGCTCTATATATAAGTAATGAACAATTTAGAGATTGGACTGATATACAAATATTTAGAAAAGAAATATCTCAAGATAGAGTTGCAGTAATTGAATTAGAAGAAGGGCAATTTTCAAATGTATATGCTTTTAACAGATATATTGGGATATTGAATAAGAACAAATTGTCTTTGTATGGTTCAACTGGTTCAGAAGAGGCAAGTTTAGATATAGAAATATCAACACCAGTATTTTTTTCTTCTAATCGATTTTTAGTAGTTGGAGAGCAAAATGGACAGAAAATGTATTTGATAGAAGATAAAGAAATTGCTTGGGAAAGTGAAATAGAAGGTAATATTTCACAAGTATATGTGAATAAAAATGGATATGTGGCAGTTATTATATCTGGAACAAGTTATAAAAGTGTAGTCCAAGTATTTGACCCAGAAGGAAACGCGTTATTTAAAAGATTTTTATCATCAACTATAGCAATGGATGTATCAATATCAAATGATAACAAATATCTAGCAATTGCTGATGTAGACACTTCTGGAACAATAGTACAATCACATATAAGAGTTATCTCTATAGAAGAGGCAAGAACAGATCCAAGTAATTCAGAGGAAAATAATTATCAAAGTGAACAAAATAAATTAATTATAGATATTGAGTATCAAGATAAAAATAGAATTGTATGTATGTATACAGATACAATTAGTATTATAGAAAATGGACAAGAAACAACAATGTTTGACAACGAAGATAAAAAGATTATAGCACAATCAGTAAAATTAAATAATAATTTTGTAACAATTGAAGAAGAGTCATCAGGAATATTTTCAGCCAACTCAGTAGTTAATATTGTAGATATAGATACTAAAAATACAAAAAATTATACCTTAGAATCATCTATTAAAGAGATTTATACCAAGGGAGATATAATTGTTTTGAATTTAGGAACAGAAGTAGAATTTATAAATACAGGAGGATGGCTAGTAAAAAGATATGTAGCGAGTCAAGAAGTTACAAATGTAACTGTATCAGACAGTATTGCAGGAATAATATATAGGGATAAAGTAGAAATTATAAATTTGTAAAGACAATTAGAAGACAATTAGGACCAGGTCATAAAATGTATTTATAGAAAGCCGGAAGAATGGCACCCCTTCACTTAGTACTCGCTAACGCTCGACGCGAACAAAGACGCGACATATTAGTTAGATAAAATGATAAAGTGAAGAAATCATGTCGCTTTTGTTCTAAAAAATTATTTAAGATTTTCTAATCATTCTCCAATCACACAAAAAATTTAATCAATATTAACATATCAACATTTTATTAAATATTATTGGCTGTGAATTGTAACATAAAATTCGACAAAATATTTAATAAAATCTTATAAAGAAAAACGAAAAAATGTTATTGTTGCATTATAATGAAAAATTAGTTAAGGAAGGAAGGTCTGTATTATGAGTATAGTTGTGGATTTAATAATAGTTGCAATAATTTTATTATCAACCTTTTTAGCATATAGAAAAGGATTAATAACATTGTCAATTCAATTAGTTGCAGTAGTAATATCTATATTAGCTACATTAATACTATATAAGCCAATATCAAATCTTATTGTTAACACGACTAGTATTGATGAAACAATTCAAAATGCAATTTTAGAAGAGGCAAATGATATAATGTCAAATGATGAAAATGGAAGTGACCAAATTGTGGAAAGCATACAAAATAATATGTTGCCAGAAACAGCAAGAACAATTTCTATTAACATTATACAAGGGGCAGTGATTTTGATTTTATATGTTGGAATAAGAATTGCTTTAAGATTTGTTACAGCATTAGCAAATTTGGTTTCAAAATTGCCTATATTGAATCAATTTAATAAACTTGGTGGAATAGTTTATGGTATTTTAAGAGGATTGTTGATTGTGTATATAGTATTATTGTTAATTAATTTAAGTGGGGAGATAGAACCTGAAAATCAAGTATATACATTAGTTGAAGATTCATATTTAGGAAAAATGATGAATGAAAATAATGTTTTAGATATATTATTTAATAACATGGAGTAGGGAGGTTACAATTTTTTAAAATTTGTCTATATTTGTTGATTTTTGATTTTATTTTTGTTATACTGGTTACATGATTTTTTAGGAGTGGATTATAAGTGAGTAAAGATAGAAATAACAAAAGCCAAAAAAATAAGAATAAAAAAACAAAGAAAAAAATGAAAATATGGAAAAAAATACTATTAATAATGTTATTAATCATATTAATTGCAGGAGGAGTATTTGCATATAGAGTATATAAAAATGGTTGGGGTCTATCAGGAATGTTAGCAACAGTGGTTGGTCATGATGAGAATACAAAGAAAAATCTAGGAGAATTCCAAGTACTATTGATGGGGGTTAGTACAGACCAAGCAGGAGTGTCTTTAACAGATACGATTATGATTGCATCATATAATCCTAATTCACAAAGAGCTGTACTGGTATCAGTGCCAAGAGATTCATTTACAGGAACAAATGTAAAAAGAGCAAAGGCATCAGACAAAATAAATGCAATTTATAACTTAACAAAAGATCCAACAGAAACAGTTGAAGCAGTAAATGAGTTAACAGGATTAGATTTAAAATATTATGCAATAGTACAAACAGAAGCTTTAATAGAATTGGTAGATGCATTAGGACCAATAGAATACAATGTTCCAATTGATATGGATTATGACGACCCTACACAAGATTTACACATACATCTAGATGCAGGAGTTCAACAAATAGATGGAGAAAAAGCAGAGCAATTATTAAGATTTAGAAAAAATAATGATAATACAACATTCCCATCTGACTATGGTGATAATGATATAGGAAGAATGAGAAATCAAAGAGAATTTTTAACTGCTGTGGTACAACAAACAGCCAAATTGGGTAATATTACTAAATTAGGTTCAATATTAGATATAGCTAGTAGAAACCTTATAACAAATGTAGATTTTAATACATTAAAGGATTATTTACCATATGCAGTAGAATTTAGCACAGAAAACCTATTAACAGAATCATTACCAGGAGAAGTACCAGATTTATCTAAAACTAACGGAGTAAGTATTTTTGTTGTAGATGAAGAAGAAACAGAGCAAATGATAAAAGAATTATTCTTCCCAGAAGAATTAACAGCACAAGATGGAAATACAATATCAGGAAATACTACTAATGCGACAGGCATAAGTTCAACATCAAATTCAGGGACATCAAATTCAAAGATAAAAATAGAAGTATTAAATGGCACAAGTGATGGGAAAATACTTCAACAAGTAGTTGAAAAATTAAAAGATGAAGGATATAATGTTTCAAGAACTGGTACAACAACAGCTACAAGTAAAACAGTAATAGCAAATAAAAACCAAGTTTCAGAGACTACAATAAATGATATACAAGAAACAATAGGTACAGGAACAGTTTCTAATAGTAATGCAGGAACATCTAATAAAGCTGATGTAACTGTAATAATAGGAAAAGATTATAAATATTAATAAAATATGTAGATTTTAGTTTATTATAAAATATTTGTAAAATAAAAAATAGGGGCATACAAATTATTATTGTATGTCCTTATTTTCTTGAATAGGAAACAATATGACCCCTTCCGATTTCTTCTTTTCTTTTTAGTGGAGAAAAATATTTCAAAAATAATTAATAAAACAATTATTATTCCGCCAATATTTAGTACAAATTGTAATAATTGAGAAGTTTCTACATTATGAGTAGCAATTATATCAGATTCATATTGAATTCCATCTATTGTATAAACCACTTTGCCAAGTACATCACCCTGTGTAATAGGGGCTGAGATATTAGGATTTAGCTGAATATTTGGTATATAGTTTGTATTAAGGTCTGAATTGTTTACTAAAGCATAAATATTATCAGTAAAAGCCAAATCTAATGATTTTGTATCTGGACTACCATTTGATACTTCAATTTCTGTAATAACATCTCCAGGATTTGCTATATTTTTTAGAGAAAAATTATTAAACCCATATTCATATAAAGCTTTACTTTCAGAAAACCTTGTAGAAACACCATTTACAACTGAGCCACCTAAAATTACACAAATAAGTTCAAGATCATTTTTATATGCACATGAAACTAAACAGTGTCCTGCTTCTGTAGTAAAACCAGTCTTTCCAACAGTCACATAACTATAATAATCTGGATTATCAGGAAGTATAAGATGATTAGTAGAAGTATATGATCTTACTCCAGATTTATTTGTTGCCGGTATAGAGCATGAAACACTACCAGCAATTCTTCTAAAATCTTCATTTTCTAGACAATGTTGCATGATAATAGCCAAATCATGTGCAGTTGAATAATGATTTTCATCTTGTAATCCATAAGGATTTGTAAAATGAGAATTAGTCAACCCAAATTCATTAGCTTTAGTATTCATCATAGAAACAAAGCTATCAATAGAACCCCCAACATATTCAGCTAAAACATTTGCAGAATCATTTGCAGAAAGAACTAATAACATCTCTAACAATTGCTCGACTGTAAATTGTTCTTCGCCTTGAATTTCTGCAGTAACATAACCTTCTGGAATATTTGAAATTGCATTATAACTTGCAGTTACAGTTTCATCTAAACTACAATTTTCTAATACTATTATGGCTGTTAATATTTTAGTTGTACTGGCAGGAAACATTTTTTCATCTGCATCTTTATTATATAAAACTTGACCAGTTTTATTATCGATTAATATAGCAGAACGAGAAGTTATCTCTGGTTCACTTGTAGTTTCTGCATATACAATATTAAAATTATTTAACAATAATGTTATTAATAAAATTGATAATACTAAAAACTTTTTAATACTTATTTTCATTTTGAGACTCCTAATAATTATTAAGTTATATAAATAATATATAGCATTTTGTCGAATTTTGCAAATATTTTTGTAGATAAATAAATTGCAAAATTAAATTTTTTAATTTTCTTTGCTTAAATTTACAACATATTAGATTAAGAAACTCTACAAGCACTCCAATCACATTCGAAATTTAATCAATATTAATATATATACATTTTATAAAATAAATATATGACTATGAATTGTAACAATTTAGCTAAATAACTTTTAAGCTTAATAAAGCTATTATCTATACATTTTTAAGAAAGGAGGATATGATATTTAATTATAATAAATATCATGAAAAATTATGTATGAATTTAATAAAAAACAGAAAATAATTATAGTAATTATTTTTTCAATTATTATAATTGCCTTTTTGTATTATATCTATACAAAAGATAAATCAACTTTTATTTCATCAGAAGAACTAGAAGTTGAAAATACCACAGAAGAAGAAACAGAAGAGGTTGAAGAAGAGAGTCAAAAGATTATTGTACATGTATCAGGTGCAGTTAATAAAGAAGGAATAGTAGAATTAGATGCTGATAGCAGAATTTCAGATGCAATAGATAAAGCAGAAGGATTAGCAGAAAATGCAGATACAAAAAAGATAAATTTAGCTTTTAAATTAGAAGATGGCATGAAAATATATATACCCAAAATAGGAGAAGAGGAAAATGAGGAAACACAAGAAACTACAGGGGATGAGACTTCCCAATATATTACATCATCAAGTGGAGTTATAGATACACAGGAAAATGAAAGTAGCAAAAATAGTAGTGGAAAAATTACAAAAGGAAAAATAAATATCAACACAGCAAGCCAAACAGAATTAGAAACATTACCAGGGATAGGCCCAGCAACTTCTAGCAAAATTATAAGTTATAGAGAAGAAAATGGAAAATTTGAATCAATTGAAGAAATAAAAGAAGTAAGTGGAATAGGAGATGCCAAATATGAAAACATAAAAGAACTGATTTGTGTAAAATAGACAGATCGGGCCAGGTTACTATTTGTATACGAATTTGTCGAATTTTGTTGAATTGTAACGAAGGGTAAGGAAAAAGATAAATAAAAAATATATAACTACTAGAAATAGGTAAAAAAATATGGTATAGTATAAATATCAATGAAATAGGAGGTAAGATGATGAAGAAGTTACCTTATGGAATAAGTAATTATGAAGAATTAATAGAAGATGGATATTATTATGTAGATAAAACAGAATATATAGAGAGATTAGAAAATCTAGCAGAAAAAAGAATAATGTTTTTGCGTCCAAGAAAGTTTGGAAAGACATTATTTACAAGTACATTAGAAAACTATTATGACATAAAAAAGCAAGATAAATTTAAAGAATTATATAAAGATACATATATAGGAAAAAATCCAACTAAATTAAAAAATAAGTATCATATATTAAGATTCAACTTTTCAGGGATAGATACATCAACAGAGGAAAGTACAATCAAAGGATTTAAAGAGTCAGTAATGATATCAATATATGGTTTTGTCAAAAAATATAGTATAGATTTTGTTGTTAGTCCAGAATTAACAGCAGAAGGACTATTAAATAGTTTGATAGAGACCTTTAAATCACAAAAGGTAGGAGAGAAAATTTATGTAATAATAGATGAATATGATCATTTTGCAAATGAATTATTAGGATTTAATACAGATAAATTTAAAGGATTAGTATCAAAAAATGGAAAAGTAAGAAAATGGTATGAAATATTAAAAAAAGGGACAGAAACAGTAATAGATAGAATATTTATAACAGGAGTAGCTCCAATAACGCTAGATAGCTTAACTTCAGGATTTAATGTAGGATCAGATATAACAATGGATGAAGAACTCAATGATATGTTAGGATTTACGACAGAGGAACTAGTAGAGTTGATGAAAAATCAAAACATTACAAAAGAAGAACAGGAAAATTTATTACCAATAATGAAAGAAAACTATGATGGTTACATTTTTTCATTAAAAGCAAAAGAAAAAATATATAATTCAAATATGTGCTTATACTTTTTGAAAGATTATGTAAGGTTAAAAAGGATACCAGAAAAATTAGTAGATGTAAACATAGCAAGTGATTATAGTAAAATAGGAAAAATGTTAAATTTATGTAAAGGAGAAAACAGAGAGGAAATAATAAAAAAGACAGTATCAGGAGAAGGGATATTAACAGAAATAGTAGAAAAATTTAACCCAAGTATGGAATTTGGAGAAACAGAATTAGTATCAATGCTATTCTATTTAGGATATTTAACAATAGCAGGTGAAAGGTTAGGAAGAGCAGAACTAAAAATACCAAACAATGTAATGAAAGAAATATATTCAGATTACTTTTTAAAGATGATAGACCAACAAGCACAGATGACAATAGAACTAAAAGAATATAACGAAATATTAGAAGAAATGGCATTAGAAGGAAGAATAGATAAAATAGTAGAAATGTTAGAAAAATATTTAAAAAATCTATCAAATAGAGATTTCCAACGATTTGATGAAAAATATGTGAAACTAATATTTTACAGTATAGCAATGAATTTAAAAATATATAGTGTAAAATCAGAACTAGAAGTAGAAAGGGAATATCCAGACATATTATTAATCCCAAGAGACAGAACCAAAGGATATAATGCAATAATGATAGAATTTAAATATCTAAAAAAAGGAGAAGAGAAACAATTAGAAAAAAGCCAAAGAGAAGCAAGAGAACAGATAGAAAAATATAGTAATAAACAAGAAATGAAAGATATAGAAAAAATGAATAAATATACAATAGTAGTAGTAAATGATAAAACATATATAGAAAAGATAGATTAAGACAGAATGGGCAAGGTTACTATTTGTATATAAATTTGTCAGAGTTTGTAAAGACAGAATAGAGCAAGTTATTATCTGTATATGAGTTTATTAGAATTTGTAAAAAAATAGAGAAAAGATAGTTTGTTATAAAAGAGGTGAACCAAAATCATTAAACAAAAATTAGTTTAATAAGGAGGGGAAATTTTATTTATATCAAACTATCTTTTTTTATCAGCTATTGACAAAAAAGAAAAGACATAGTAAAATGTTAGTGCAAACTAACAAACAGAAAGGAGAATTATGAAACTAACAAATTCCCAAGAAGAATATTTAAAAACTATATATATATTAGAAAAAAGTAGTAGCAAGGTTAGAGTTACAGACATAGCAGAAAAGTTAAAAATAACAAAACCAAGTGTTAATCGAGCCATAAAAAACCTAAGAGACTTAGACTTAATAGAATATGAGGTTTATGGAGATATCAATTTAACATATCAAGGTGAAGAAAAAGCAAAAGAAATCATAAAAAAACATGATATTATAAAAATGTTTTTGATAGATATACTAGAAGTAGATGAAAAAGATGCAGAAGAAGAAGCAAAATCGATGAAGCACGCAATGTCCCCAGATACTACTAAAAAATTAGAAAGATACATAAGCAAAATTATGGATTTAGGAGATTTAGATTGTGACTATGACAAGGACAATCCTAAATGTCAAAGTTGTATAAAAATAACCATAAAAAACAGATTAAACAAGAAAAAATAAGATGGAGGTTAAAAATGATATTAGAATTAGAAAATATATGTTTTGAAAGAGACAATAAAAAAATCTTAAATAATATAAATTTACAAATTGATTTAGGAAAATTTATAGCAATAACTGGTCCAAATGGTTCAGGAAAATCTACATTAGTAAAAATGATTATGGGAATAGAAAAACCAGATTCAGGAAAAATCATATTTGATGGAAAAGACATAACAAATATGGAAATAAATGAAAGAGCAAAATTAGGGATAAGTTTCGGATTCCAACAACCTGTTAAATTTAAAGGTATTACTGTATATGATTTATTAAAAATATCAGCAAACAAAAAAATAACAAAAAAAGAAGCATGTGAAGCTTTAGCTAAAGTTGGTTTATGTGCAAAAGAATATGTAGATAGAGAAGTAAATGGATCATTATCAGGAGGAGAATTAAAAAGAATAGAAATTGCAACAGTAGCACTAAGACAAACTAAACTAACAATTTTTGACGAACCAGAGGCAGGAATTGACTTATGGAGTTTTAATAATCTAATAGATGTATTTCAAACAATGAGTGAAATAACAAAAGGAACAACAATTATTATCTCACATCAAGAAAAAATACTAGAAATAGCTGATGAAATTATTTTAATGAAATCAGGAAAAATAAAAGAAATCGGTACAAGTGAGGAAATATTGAATAAAGAAATAAAAAATAAAGGTTGTTGCCAAAAAAGAGAATGTAAAATATAAAAATAATAAAGAAATGTATAAACAATATGGTTGTAAATATAATAGAAAAAATATATAAGTAATACAGAATGATTAAAGAAAAAGCACATAGAAATTTCTCGTGTCAACAAATGCTATACTTTTTTGAGAACTAAAAAAATACATAGTTAAATTAGAAAAGTAGAGAAAAGCACTTGCCAAGCAAGAGTTGTACGATAATTTATACATTAAGAAAGGGAGGTCAGTAAAATGGAATCAAAAAATTTAAATGAAATAGATGAGCAATTATTAAGTGAAGTATCAAACTTAGAAAATATTACAAAAGGTGCATATAATATAAGAAAAAACGGAAAAGGAGTAGAAAGACAAGTAACAGAAAACGTAAATATTGTAACAAAAAAAGATGTATCAGGAATTGATATATATGTCAAAGAAAATACAAAATTTGAATTCATCCATATACCAGTAATCATTACAGAAAGTGGTTTAAAAGACCTAGTATATAATGATTTCCATATTGGAAAAAATGCCAATGTAATCATAATTGCAGGTTGTGGAATCCATAATGATCATCACAAAGACGCAGAACATGATGGAATTCATAGATTTTATTTAGAAGAAGGTGCAAAAGTGAGATATATAGAAAAACATTATGGAGAAGGAAATGGAGATGGAAAAAGAATATTAAATCCAGTAACAGAGGTATATTTGAAAGCTGGAAGTAGCCTAGAAATGGAAAGTACACAAATAAAAGGAGTAAGTTCAACAATAAGAGAAACAAAAGGAGTTCTAGAAAAAGATACAAATTTTGTTGTTACTGAAAAAATAATGACAGATGGAAAACAATATGCTAAAACAATATTTGATGTACAGTTAAACGGAGAAAATTCTAGTACACATGTAACATCTAGATCTGTTGCAACAGGAGACTCAAAACAAGAATTTATTTCTAAAATATATGGGAATGAAAAATGTTTTGCACATAGTGAATGTGATGCAATAATAAAAGATAATGCAATTGTCACTGCAGTACCTGAAATAACAGCAAATAATGTAGAAGCAAACTTAATTCATGAAGCAGCCATAGGAAAGATTGCAGGAGAGCAATTGATAAAGCTTATGACATTAGGATTATCTGAAAAACAAGCAGAAGAAGAGATTATAAATGGATTTTTAAGATAGAAACGTTGATTAGCTAGAACATCCTGAAAAGTTTTAATAACATATTTTGCATTTTTCAATTTTGTGTTATAATCAAATAAAAAAGGAGAAAAATATGGCCAAAAAAGGGAAACATGCAAAGGGGAGAGGAGATTCTAGGAAAGGTAAAAAACAAGATATAAATAAAGAAGAGTCCGAAGAAAAGAAGGAATTTTATGATAAAAATACAATAATTAAAAGCCTTTTTCAGAAAAGCGAAGACATAAAAAAAGAAAATGTATTTAATAAAAATCAAAATACAAAAAGTAAACCAGTAGAAGAAAATAAATCAAACAATATAAAAAGTAAATCAATAGAGGAAAATAAATTAAACAATACAAAAAGTAAGTCAGTAGAGAAAAATAAATCAGACAATACAAAAAGAGAATCAATAGAAAAAAATAAATCAAATAATACAACTTCAAAAAAGAATAATATAGTAAAACAAAGCAAACCAGTTAATCAATATAAAAGAAACAAAAAATTTAATAATAAAAAAATTAATACAAAATTTTTAACCAAAACTGTATGTATAATAATTTGTGTAATAATTATATTTATTTGTATTAGTATTATGAATGGCAGCAAAGAAGAAAATACTGCACAAGAAGCAAAAAGTGAAACTGCGGAAGAAAGTATAGAAACTGTTAGTGTGGAGGAAGAACCTGTGGAAGAAACAGTAGATACTGATATTGAACAGTTGATAAGTGAAATTAGGACAGAAAATGAGTTAGATGTAAGTAATTTTTATTTTTTCTTTTACAATATAGAAAAGAAAAAATATTATTTCTATAATGAAAATGCATATTTTACAGCAGCAAGTACGATCAAAGTTCCGGTCTCAATGCTATATTATGATAAAATACAAAATGGAGAAATGAACTTAGCAAATACGTTAATGTATAATAGAAATGACTATGAAGCAGGAGGAGGAACAACTGCAACAGATTATAGAGTTGGAGATAGTGCGCCAATCTCATATCTTTTAGAACAGACAATTGTAAATAGTGATAATACGGCTTTAAATATTTTAATGCATAATTTAGGCTATCAAGAATGTAAAGAAGAAATAGCAAAATATACAGATATAAAACTAATAGAAGATTTTTATACATCTAATGTTGCAAGTGCCTCATACTATTATGATGTATTACAACACTTATATCAGAATTCAGAACAATATAGTACATTAATTGAGCATATGAAAAAGTCATCAGGAGGAGAATATTTAAAAGCAAATTTACCTCAATATGATGTGGCTCATAAATATGGCTCATATAATGGATATGTCCATGATTATGGTATTATCTATGGTGAAAATACATATTTAGTAGGAGTATTTACTAAAAATATTGAAAATGCAAGTGAATTAATTGCTGAGATTGGTCAAAAAGTAGTGGAATGTGTGGAGACAGAGAATTCAGGAGATATAACAGTTCAGACAGAGAACACAGAAAATGCAAATAATACAGCAATTAATGTGTCTACAGATAGTTAAAATAATAAACACATAATGGAAAAAATCTTTATTTAATATTAAAACAACCCCAAATTATTGGATAAAAATTCAGTAATTTGGGGTTATGATTTTATATATTAGAAAAATTATATTGACTTTCTAATATATAAAAATAATAAAATATTTTAATCATAAATTTGTATTTCTTGAAATAAAATACTTGTTTTTTATATTATTACTATAAAATTAAAAAATTTATTATTTAAAAAGTTAACATGATATTTTTGTAAGTATCATATTATTCAACTTCTTTTTTCCATAAACCATGTTTGTTACAATAAGCATATAGGCATGAACCAGGAATATATGGGAAACGACATTCAGCATTTTGCTCAGGAAATAATTTAACTGTATATTCTTTGTTATCTGAAACTAAAGTTATCCATTCAATAAAATGCTCTTTCTCCATAACATGATTTACAGTAACTAAAATTTCATCTTCAACTTTTTCGTAGTTTGGTACATGTTTTTCTACAACCGCGTCTACTGAATTTGGTTTTAAAATTTCCATTGGTTCATTACAACAGATGATTCCACATCCTTCACAGTTGCAATCTTCAATAACCTTTACAGTAGCTCCACATGATTTACATCTTTTTATAACTAATTCATTTTTCATAATTTGAGACCTTCCTTTCTTTTACTTTTTAAAGTATTAAAATTTTTAACAACTATAGTATATCATAATATTTATATTTTTTTCAAAATATATGTAAAAAAATGAATTAAATAATAGTAATTTATATTAGTTGCAATTCGATTTTTGGTATGTTATAATCGAAACACATTAATGTTAACTACTTATAATGATAATAAAAAATATAATGAAAAAGGGGATAAGAATATGATAGTATCAAAAATTTATGAAACGAAAGAAGAGGATTTAACAGCAGTTCTTTTTGAAGATGGACAATGCACTAATTTTATTTATGATCCTGAAATGGTTGCTGCATTAGAGGAAGGATTGCTTATAGAAGCCAAATACGGTTTCCCTGATGCACTTCCTTATGAAATTGACATTTCTAATGGAAACTCATTAGAAGATATGGTAAAACTTCAAGAAGAAGAAAGCAAACTAATTGCAGAAGTAGGAGAACAAATAGTTGTTTACCCTCAACATATGAGTCAAGATACTCAAGAGCTTTTTAAAATTGAAATAGGAGAAGAACTTTGGGATGAAATATTACAAAATGTAAGTGGTGATAAAGGTGTTCAAATTAATATTTAATTTGACATTAACATCAATCTTATGAGCAAATAATAAAAAATAATGAAATTAAATGAATTTATTTTTAGAAAAAACGCTTGATATTAGGATATTTTTTAAAAAATTAAAATAAAAAAAGAGGCTTAAAGCCTCTAGATTTGGTTGCGGGGGCAAGACTCGAACTTGCGACCTTTGGGTTATGAGCCCGACCATATCCCCGCTTTTTTGTTATTTTTGCAAACCGATGTATCTTTACTCTTGCAACCGATTTGCTGTTTTTGAACTAATCAATACTAAGCTATTATTTTGTAATGTCCCTTTAATGTCCCTTTATATTGCTTTTTGTCCCATTAAAAGAACACTCGGTATATTTTTTATTCTTTCAGGTAAAACATTTATATTATTTATTTCTTCCAATTTCTCAATTTCTTTCTTATTGGTATCTTCATCATAGTCGACATAGAAATCGACAGTTGTACTTCCTAATGCATGACCTAAATACTGTTGAATTTGATTTATTGGAATATGAACATCTATACATCTTGTCGCAAATAAATGTCTTAACTGATAAACGCTAATATGTTTAAAACCGTGTCTTTTTAATATTTTGTCTAAAGTATCCCATAAGTAATCACTACTTAACGGATTTCCTAACGCATTTATAAAGATATATTCTTCATCCATTTGAGATTTTTTTGAATATCCTCTGCGTTTTAGTTCTGATAACATAAAAAGATACATTATATCATTTAACCATTTTTGTAATGGTATAGTTCTATGGCTTGTCGGTGTTTTTAGTTCTTTTTCTTCATATGTAGATTCAATTTTTTCAAAGTTATCATCATAATATGTTATCTTTCCGTAATTATCTCTGACTTTTATATTAGATTCTTCATAACTGTAATGTTTCCATTTGATTCCTCCATTTTCACCAGGTCTTAAACCAGTATTTAATATAAAAATATAACAAAAACCATTTTCCTCTGATAATAAAATCTGTATTAGTTCTTGTTGTTCTTTTGGCGATAATGTAGGCTTTTTCTTTTTCTTTCTGACTTTTGGTGTGCGAATAGTTGGAATAGGGTTATATTTAACTATCTTATCTAATTCTGCATCTGCAAAAGCCATATTTAAAATACTTTTTATCTCCCTAATTGTTTTAGGAGAATATTTTTTAATTCCTTTTTTCTCATTACCTGTTGCTAAATCAGAAAAATACTCTTGCAAAATTAGTCTATCCAAAGACTGTATAGGATAATTACCTAAATATGGGATAATATTGGTTTTCATTTTTTCAATGTACCCTTGTAGAGTTCTAGCAGTAACAAAAGGTCGCTTATGTACACGAACCCACTTTTTTAGCCATTCTTCTAATGTGATTCTATCTTTTTCTACAAACATATTGTCATTAGATTCTTGCTTTACCCTTATCATTTCTTGTACTAAAACTCTTTTATCTTTATTAAATAAAGATATTTGCTTAGATTTACCATCTATTTTTACTGTAATTCTACCTTCATATCCTCCATTTTTTTGTCTAATTGATCCCATTCCTTTTGTATTTCTCTTTTTTTTCACAGGTGTTTTTTGTGAAGTTCTTGGCATTGTTTTTCCCCCATTCAAAAAATAGAGAACATTAAAGGCAAAAGCACAATATTTAATATTCTCTATTATATATAATTTTTTGAAAAAACACAATATTTATGTGAAAAACCTACCAGAGTTTTTATCAAACCACTCTTGTAACATTTTTTTGTTAATGACAATTCTCCTTTTAAATTTTATACAAGGAAAATCAGGATATTTTACTAATTCGGCCATAAGATTTTTACTTATTCCCATTAAACTTGCAGCTTCACTAATATTTAAACCTATTTTTTCATCATTCATTTGCATCACAACCATTTTTAGCCTGTTCCAGTTTCTTTCTAGCCCAGTCCTGTGAATCTGCAATATTTTGAATAATATTACGTGGATATAGCTTAAAGCATTGTTTCATTTCTATTCCTAATGTTACAGGGGTTATTTCACCTTTGTATTTAGAACTTTGCATATAATCAAGTGCTACTTGTGCGTATGCAACTGCTTCTTTCTTATTCATTATTACTTGCACCTCCATTTACATAGTTTTCAAATAAATGAACTGCATTTTCCCAATTTATAAGAGAGCCTTGTTTTAATTGCATTTCAATTTTTTCTACATATTTGTATTCTTTTTTAGTTCTAATACAAATTTCTAATTTTTTACCATCATCTCCTGAATAGTGTATTTCTGCAAATACTTTGTCTTGTTTTTCATTTAGCTCATCTGCGAGTTTAATAAGTTTTAACAAATGTTTTTCCATGATTTCATACCTTTTGCAAATAGAATTTGCTTACCTTTCTTTAATATATTTTGGTACATCGTAAGAACGGCCTAAACTTTCATCAAATTCGTACCTATGCCTTGAAGGGTTATATTTATAAGCACTTTTATTCCATTTTCGGTAATTTTCATCTGTTAATTTTTTTGATTTTGATAATTCCATAGATGCTTGTATATGTTGTGAT
>CALXJV010000017.1 GCA_944388715.1 uncultured Clostridia bacterium | reverse complement strand
AGATGGCACAACCAAAAAGAAGATGGTCTAAAGCAAGAACACATGCTAAAAGATCAACATGGAAAAAAGAACAACCAACATATACAAGTTGCCCACATTGTCACGAACCAGTAATGCCACACAGAGTATGTAGCAACTGTGGATATTATGATGGAAAAGAAGTAATAGCTAAAAAAGAAAATGAAGATTAATAGTTAAGGGGAAAGTAGTGCTTGTTTGAAGTGCTATTTTTTGTATCAGAGCAAAAGCGACATGATTTCAATACTATATCATTTTAGTTGACTGATATGTCGCGTATTTGTTTGTGTGCAAAATTTTACACATGTAAGATTTGTGTACAACCATTTCCTATAACTAAACAATAACGGATTTTTTCAGACTTAAGTACATTATACGTATTCAAATTCAGGAGGTGTAATATGCCAAAGTCTACATTTTATAATTTAAATGATGAAAAAAGAGAAAAAATAGAAAAGGCGTTAAGAAACGAATTTAGTAAAAATATTTTTGAGAAAACATCAATTAGTAATATTATAGAAGAAGCACAAATACCTAGAGGGAGTTTTTATCAATATTTTGAAGACAAAGAAGATGCTTTACAACATATTATTAAAAGTTTTTTGGCAAAAGAAAAAGCGGAAATAAAGGAATTGCTAATAAAAAATAAAGGTAATATATTTGTTACAACTTTAGATTTATATTCATATTTTGTCGATAAAAGCTATGATGAAACAGAAAAAAGATTATTTCAAAATATTATGAATAAATTAAGAAATGAAAATGTTAATATATTTGATAGTATAAAATTAAAAAGATTTAAAACTTTAAAAGATAAGGATGAAAATAATTGCTATATAAATACGGATTTCTTAAACATAGATAATGAAGATGATATAGTATATATATTAAGAATATTAACATGTGTATTAAGAACAGAAGTTATAGATGTGATGCATGGTAAAGTATCTAAAGAAGTGCGGAAGAGAGGAATTGTCTAAACAAATAGAAATATTAAAAAGAGGAATGTATAAATCAGATATTAAAGAATAAACAAAAAAATACAAATTTTTTAAAAAATATGTACATTTTTTATTTTTTATGATATTATTTGAAAAGAAATATACAAAAGAAAGTGAGGGAAATACAATGTTTGAAAAATTTCTAAAAAGAACAAATTGGACAGATATCGTAATATCTATTTTATTTGTAATACTAGGAGCATTATTCATAGCAAAACCAACTGAAATGATGTCAGTAATATCTATACTTTTGGGAATGGTATTATTTATAGTGGGATTTCTAAAAATAGTGGATTATTTTACGTCAAAAGATAAAGAGGATTATCTTTTAACAATTGCATTAGTTTCAGTAGTTTTAGGAGTGATTGTACTATTCTGTTCAGATGTGATAACAGGAATATTTAGAGCATTATTAGGAATATGGATAATTATCTCTGGAATAAAAAATTTCCAAACAACTTTAGTATGGAAAGATGTAAAATCAAATCTTTGGACTTTAACAGTTTTATGTTCTTTATTAATGATAATTGCAGGTATTGTAGTTTTAGTAAGCACAACATTAGCTCTTAGAATAGTAGGTATTGTGATTGTAGTATATGCTGTATTAGATATTATAGCAAGAGCAATATTTATAAAAGAAGTTCAAGATTATTTAGATAAATAAGAACACACATTTATTGTTTTATCTATGACGGTTTTTACAGAATACTTATATAATATTTTATTCATTAAATGGCTGGCACTACGAAATATACAAATTCTAACATTATAAAGCAGGCACCTCTCAAAGCGGGGTTTGAGATTCTCCTACTTGATAATATAAGTATTTGTAATATTTCTCCGTTTGCACATTTAATTTCATAAAATATTATATAAGTATTCTGTAAAAAATGTTAATTAAAGAACAAAACAATAAATGTCTTTTTTTTAGTTGACAAATACCCATAGGGGGTATATAATCACACAAAGAGGTGATAATTTTGAATAATGATTGTTGTAATTCTAAAAAGAAAACCTATAGAGATGAAGAGGAAAAAAAGAATCTGACTAAAAGGTTAAATATCATCGAAGGGCAAATTAGAGGAATTAAGCAAATGATAGAAGATGATAGATATTGTGATGATGTATTAACACAAATGTTGGCTGTAAATAAAGCATTAGAAAGCCTAGAAAATGTAATTTTAGAAAAACATTTAGAAAGATGTATAGCAAAACAAATAAAAGAAGGAGACACATCAGTAACAGATGAGATAATGAATTTATTTAAAAAAATGAGATAAAATATAGGTAATGGTTTATAGGTAAATCCAAATTAAAAACCTGAATAAAATATAAGGAAAGTGATTAGTTTGAAAGAAGTTAACTTTCATGGCTAATGTGTGCTTTTAAATAAAATGGGAAAGGAAAGGGTTTTAATATGAAAAAAATAGAATTAAAAATTGAAGGAATGCATTGTGAAGGATGCTCAAAAAGATTAATAAAAGTATTAAATAATGTAGAAGGAGTAAATTTTGCTGAAGTTAGTTTAGAAAACAAATTAGCAAAAATAGAATATGATGAAAATATTGCAAAGTTGGAAGATTTAGAAGAAGCAATAACAGATGCAGGATTTGAAGTAGCAAAATAGATTAAGGATAAATCTCAAATCTATATCGGGTCAAGATAAAATCTGAATTTTCTTACAATAGGAAAGTAGCTTCGCTCAAATAGTTGTACACAATGTGTTTCCTAAACAATAAAGAGAAAGGAATCTATCAATTATGAAAAAAGTTTTATTAAAAATAGATGGAATGACTTGTAGTGCTTGTTCTAATGGATTAGAAAAATACTTAAATAAACAAGAAGGAATAAAACAAGCATCTGTTAATTTAGTTATGAATAATGCAAGTATAGAATATGATGAAAAAATATTAGATATTCCCAAAATAGAAAAATTTGTAGAAAAGGCAGGTTTTGAAAGTTTAGGAATAGACAAATTGGAAAAAGAAGAAAAGAAAAAATCAAATGAAAAATCCAAATTAATTGTTCTAACTATATTAGCAATACTCATCTTATATATTTCAATGGGGCAAATGATAGGATTACCAATTTTTAGAGTTATAAATATGCATGAAAATCCTATTAATTTTTCTGTTATCCAACTAATATTATCAATATTTGCCATATTTTTAGGAAAAGATATAATTAAAAATGGATATAAAAACTTAATACATAAAACACCTAATATGGATACATTAGTAGGATTGGGAGTATTAAGTAGTTTGATATATAGTATGTATAATACATATTTAATATTTGTTGGAGAAACTGAAGCAGTACATCATCTATATTATGAATCTATAGTTATAATCCTCTTTTTTATTAAAATAGGAAAATATGTAGAAGGAAGAAATAAAGACAAAACAAAAGAAGCTATACAAGACTTAATGATGATTACTCCAAATTTAGCAATCATAGAAAAAGATGGAAAACAAAAAGAAGTAACACTAGACGAAATAAAAAAAGGAGATATCGTAATTTGTAAGCCAGGAGAAAAAATAGCGGTAGACGGAGAAATCATTGAAGGAAATTCACATATAGATGAATCATTTATCACAGGGGAAAGTGTACCTGTTAAGAAGATAGAGGGTGATAAGGTAATTGCAGGAAGTATCAACTATGATGGAGTAATAAAATATAAAGCAGAAAAAATAGGAAAAGAATCTACAGTTTCAGAAATTGTCAGAATGGTAGTAGAAGCGACAAACACAAAAGCGCCAATTGCTAAAATTGCCGATAAAATAAGTGGATATTTTGTACCAGCAATTATAATAATTGCAATATTAGCAAGTATAATATGGCTAATATTAGGAAAAGACATAGCATTTGTTGTAAATATCTTTATAACAGTATTAGTAGTAGCATGTCCTTGTAGTTTAGGATTAGCAACACCACTTGCAATTGTAATGGCATCTGGATTAGCAAGCAAAAAAGGTATATTAATAAAGTCAAGTGAAAGCTTAGAAAATGCACATAAAGTAAAAACAATAGTATTTGATAAAACAGGAACGTTAACCCAAGGGCATCTAAGTATATCAAAAATATACAATTACTCTAATTTAAAAGAAGAAAAAATTATAGAAACTATAGCAAATATAGAAAATCTTTCAGAACATCCAATAGCAAGAGGAATTGTAAAATATGCACAAGAAAAAAATATTGCAATTGATTCAAACAAAATTAAAGAATTTGAAAATATTTCAGGATATGGATTAAAAGCAAAATATAATGGAGAACAATATCTAATAGGAAATAAGAAATTGATGTTAAAAAACAATATTAACATTGAAAAAACAATAAAAGAAGACGATATAAATGATGATGAATTCTTACAAAATGAAGGAAACAGTGTTTTATTTATAGCAAAAGAAAATGTCCTAATTGCATTAATTGGAGTTAAAGACATCATAAAAGAAAATGCAAAAGAAGTAATTGAAGACTTAAAAAACAAAAAAATTAATACTGTAATGCTAACAGGAGATAATGAAAAAACAGCAAAAGCAATTGCTAGCAATATAGGAATAGAAAAAATCATCGCAGGAGTTGTACCAAAACAAAAGGCAGAAGAAATAACAAAATTAAAAGAAAATGGACTTGTTATGATGTGTGGAGATGGAATAAATGATAGTATTAGTTTAGTAAAAGCAGATACTGGGGTTTCAGTAGGAAATGGGACAGATATAGCAATAGATAGTAGTGATGTAGTATTAATGAATGATGATTTAAATAGAATTAATGACTTAATAGAAATCAGTAAAAAAACAATGAGGATAATAAAACAAAACTTATTTTGGGCATTTTTCTATAATATTTGTATGATACCAATTGCAGTAGGAATATTTGTACCATTAGAAATAACAATGAATCCTATGATAGCATCTTTTAGTATGACAATTAGCAGTGTAACAGTTACTTTGAATAGCCTAAGAATTAGATAAGACCTCTATTTAAAAGAGGTCTTAAAACGTATTAAAACGAAACAATTCGCATTTAATAAATATCATTAAATGCAATAATATTATATGGAAATTTTAAAAAAATATGCATTAATGTACAAATCACAGTCTAAATATTTTTAGTAAGAATGTATATATATTAATATCGAATAAATTTGAGACCGTGAATAATAGCCCATTAAATGTAATCGAAGAATTAGAGCAAATGTATAGTTTTGGAAGGACTAATCCATATAATCCTTTGTGGGGAGGATTTGTACATGAAGGAATAAAAATTGGAACATTCAAAAGATTTAAAAATACAGAGGCGTTAGTGTATTCTATAGATGTAACCCACGAACAATACATGAAAGTAAGAAATGAAATTAATAGAATTTCAGAACATAAAGATGAATATAGTTTTAATATAATTGGACTGTTAGCTGTTGGATTTCATAAACAAATACATTTAAAGCATTCTTTTTATTGTGCAGAATTTGTAAAGCATATATTAAAAGTAGGAAATATACAAAACAATTTGCCAGAAATAGTAAGACCAGAAGATTTTAAAGATTTAGAAGGTTATACAGTTTTATATAAAGGTAAATTAAGAAAATATAATAAAGAAAAAATTAAAGAATATCTTGTTAAATGTATTGAAAAATCAAATATTAGAAACAGAAACACAAATTATAAATTTTCTTTCAGAAAATAAAGGCAACTGGGAAGTACAAGGAGAAAATATAGTATTTAATAGTGATGCTTTAACAAATCAATATAATGAATATGTAAGTCAATTACAATAAAATAAAATTTGAAAATTATATTAAAAGCCAATATATAATATAAAATCATTCATAATAAACTGTTCATTTTTTATATTATATATTGGCTTATTACACATTTTTTATAAATTAATTGCATTTGTTTAATAATTTTGATAATATAGGAAACAATATAGATAAAATATGATAGGAGAGATTTGAATGACAGAAAAAGAAAAAAGAGACAAAGGTGAATTATATAATGTGATGGAAGATAATCAACTATTAGAAGAAATGAGAAAAGCTAAGTTATTATGTTATGAATATAATAATATAACTCCAGAAAAAATGAATGAAAGGGTTGAATTTATAAAAAGAATTTTAGGTAGTACAGGAAAAAACATACAAATAGAATCCAACTTTTATTGTGATTATGGATATAACACTCATGTGGGAGAAAATTTTTATATGAATCATAATTGCGTAATATTAGATGTAGCAAGAGTAGAATTTGGAGATAATGTTTTTATAGGTCCTAATTGTGGATTTTATACGGCTGGACACCCATTAGATATTGAAACTAGGAATAAAGGATTAGAATATGGGAAACCAATAAAGATAGGTAATAATGTGTGGATTGGCGGAAATGTAGTTGTATTACCAGGTGTAACAATAGGAGATAATGTTACAATAGGAGCAGGAAGTGTTGTGACAAAAGATATTCCATCAAATACGGTAGCACATGGAAATCCTTGTAAAATTGTGAAAAATATTTGACAAATCCTTTAGAACATGATAAAATATGCAAAAATTAAGAGCATACCTAGAAAAAAATCGAGCGGTATGAAATAGTCAATAGACTATTACACAGAAAGCAGGAAACTTAACCTTGCTGGAGGAGTCTTAATAAGATTTCTTTAGCAAGGTTTTTTGCATATATCATTAAGTAAAAAGGGGGATATTTATGGAAGATGTAAATACGATATTAAAAAATTTTTATAATACATATGAAGAGGAAAATAGATTTAGTAAATCAAATCACAATAGACTAGAATTTATTACTACAACTAAATACATAGAAAAATATCTGAAAAAAGGTAATAAAATATTAGAAGTAGGAGCTGGTACAGGTGCATATTCATTATATTATGCGAAAAAGGGCTATGATGTAACATCTGTAGAATTAGTAGAAAGCAACATAAAAAAATTAAAGCAAGGAATAGATAAAGATATGAACATTAAAGTGCATCAAGGAAATGCTATAGACCTAAGCACTTTCAACGACAACACATTTGATATTACTTTAGTTTTAGGACCTATGTATCATTTATTTACGAGAGAAGAGCAAGAAAAAGCAATTAGTGAAGCAATACGAGTAACAAAAAAAGCTGGTATTATCTATTTTGCTTATATAACAAATGATGCGGTTATGTTAAGAGCTATATTAATGGAAAATAAACTTTTAGAATATAAAGATAAACATGATGAAAATTTCAAATTATACAATTGTCCAGATGAAATTTTTTATCTATTTCTTATAAAAGACTTTGAAGATATGATGAAAAATACAAATACAATATGTTTACACGAAGTAGCAACAGATGGTATAGCACAAGCTATGCAAATATATGTAGATAAACTAAATGAGGAAGAATTTAAAGAATGGGTAAAATATCACTTAGCAACTTGTGAAAGAAAAGATTTAATGGGATATAGTAGTCATGTATTGCATATTTGTAAGAAGATATAAGAAAAGTAGCTTTATATGTAAAATTATTTTACAATAATTAATATTAATAAAGAGGGTGATTATATGAAATATTTCAAAAAAATAGTAGGAGAAAAAATTTATTTATCTCCAAGAAATAGTGAAGATGTAGAGATATTTACAAAATGGTTAAATGATTTTAAAGTAACAGATGGGATAGGAAGAAGTAGATTATTGATAAACTTAAATAGCGAAAAAGAATATCTAGAGAAAATAAATGATAATACAGTATATTCTTTTGTTATAGTAACTTTAGAAGAGGATAAAATGATAGGAACAATTAGTCTAGAAAAGATTGATTATATTAATAGAGTAGCAACATTAGGAATCTTTATAGGAGATGAAAAATATAGAGGAAAACATATAGGGGAAGAAGCTATAAAATTAATTTTAGATTATGGATTTAATTATCTAAATCTAAATAATATTAAACTTACAGTATTAGAATTTAATAAAAGAGCTATTGCTTGTTATAAAAAATGTGGTTTTAAGGAAATGGGAAAAATACGACAAGCATATTATTTAAACGGAAGGTATTATGATGAAATCCTAATGGATATTTTAAAAGAAGAATTTAATGGAAATCATATTAAAAATAAAAACATGTAGGAAATAAGGGAGACAGTTTGAAAGAAATTGACTTTCATGACTAATGTGAGCCTTTAAGTAAAAGAGGAAAGGAATGGAATTTATTATGAATGAGTTAGAGACAATTAAAAGAAATGCAGTACAGATTATTTCAGAAGAAGAATTGGACGAGAAAATTAAAAGTGGTAAAAAATTAAAAATTAAATTAGGTGCAGACCCAAGTAGACCTGACTTACATATAGGTCATACAGTTGTATTGAGAGCATTAAAGGAATTTCAAAAAATGGGGCATGAGGTTATTTTTGTCATTGGAGATTATACAGGAATGATAGGAGATCCAAGTGGTAAAAACAAAACAAGACCAGCATTAACTTTTGAAGAAACAAGAAAGTCAGGTGAAACATATTTTAAACAAGTTACAAAAATTTTAGATAAAGATAAAACAAAAATTGTATATAATTCAGAATGGTTATCTAAATTGAATTTAAAAAAAGTGATCGAACTAACTAGTAAATATACTGTAGCAAGAATATTAGAAAGAGAAGATTTTAAAAATAGATATGAAAACAACTTACCTCTTTCTATACATGAATTGTTATATCCATTAATGCAAGGATATGATAGTGTGGCATTAAATGCAGATATCGAAATTGGAGGAACAGACCAAACATTCAATTTATTAGTAGGAAGAGAATTACAAAAAGAATTCAATCAAGAACCTCAAATTGTAATAACATTTCCTTTGCTTGTAGGTTTAGATGGAAAAAATAAAATGAGTAAATCTTTAGATAATTATATTGGTATAGATGAAAAACCAGAAAGTATGTATGAAAAGGCTATGAAAATACCAGATGAATGTTTAATGGAATATTATCAATTAACTACAGATGTTAACTTAGAAGAGGCAAAGAAAATTATAAATGAAGATATAATAGAAGCACACAAAAAATATGCTAGAGAAATTATTAGCATGTATCATGGTACACAATATATAAAACAAGCAGAAGAGAGATATAATACAATTGCTAAAGGCGGAATACCGGAAAATATGAAAAATATATCTTTACAATATAATGAAATGAATATATGTGATTTACTAGTTGCAATACAATTTGCAAAATCAAAAAGTGAAGCTAAAAGATTAATTATAGGAAAAGGAATTAAAATTAATCAAAAACTTATAGAAGATATAAATTTAATTGTAAATATAGAAGAGGAGAAAATAATTCAATTAGGAAAAAATAAATTTTTAAAAGTTGGGATGAATTAACAGTTTATATTTTTTATATATTAGAAAGTCATACTGACTTTCTAATATATAAAAACAGATTGCACACAATTTTACTAACGTAAAATTTGGCGCCGAACAATGACGCGGGCTTTGAAATATTATGAACAGAAAAAATGTTTAAGAAAGCCCGCTATTGTTCTGTAGATTTATAGAAAAACTTGATTAAATATTGTATAATAAAATTGTTGAAAACATGAAAATGCAACATGATAAATAAAAATAAAAAAGGATTTATATATGAAAAAAATAAACAAAGATTTAATAATAATAAATGTCAGTATTTTGTTAACTATAATTATAGCACTTATATTAGCTATTTTATATAAGTGGTTTTCCTATAAAAATGATATAGAAAAAACTCTAGAAACTTCTGTCAAAGTTCAAGAATTATATAACGATACAAATAACACAACAGTAGAAGAGGAAAAAAGAAAAGATATTAATAGTAATACTACAGATTGGGAATTATTATTAGTAAACAAAAATTATAAAATTCCAGATGGATATAATGTAAATTTAAAGGAAATTGAATTAGTGCATAAAATAGATTCTAGAATCGCTGATAAGTTAGAAGAAATGTTGTTAGACGCTAGAAAAGAAGGTTTAGATCCAATAATATGTTCAAGTTATAGAACTAATGAAAAACAAAAAATGTTATATAATAATAAAGTAAAAGAACATATAAAAATGGGATATAATAATGAAGAAGCAGAAGAATTAGCTTCGTTCTGGGTAGCTATACCAGGTACTGGAGAAAATGAAACAGGACTGGCAGTAGATATTGTTTCTGAAAAATATCAAATTTTGGATGAGAAACAAGAAGAAACAGAAGTACAAAAATGGTTAATAGAAAATTCCTATAAATATGGTTTTGTTCTAAGGTATCCAACAAACAAAAAAGATATTACAATGATAAATTATGAGCCATGGCATTATAGATATGTAGGAGTTGAAAATGCGACATATATGAAAGAAAATGATATGTGCTTAGAAGAATTTATTGATTACTTAAAACAATTTGAAGGCGATACAAAAGAGCTAATTTAAAATATTATATAATTATAGAAATATAATTAGATTACTATAATTTCTTTAAATTTTATAAATATCAATATTAAGAATAGTAATATATGGAAATTGAATGATAAATGTGAAACATTGACAAAATCAATAAAAAATGATAAAATGTTACTAGAACATGAATAATAATATAAAGTATTCATAAAATAGTAACAAGGAGGAAAATAAAATGAATTGTCATAATATAGTTTTAAATTATATACAGAACTGCGAAAAAAATGAACCAATCTTTATAGAAGATATAAAAGAATATATTATGCAATTCTATAAAGATTATAATACAGAAAAAATATCTAATAATATAAAAGAAATATTAAATAGGCTAAATAAAAATAATATAATAAAAACGGCTTATAAGGGTATATACTATATTCCAAAAACAAATATCTTTGGAGAAGTGCCACTTGCGAATAGTAAGATTATAAAATACAAATATTTATGTGATAAGCTTGGAAATGTTAAAGGATATATAACTGGAGCAAATTTATTTAATCAAGTAGGTTTAACGATGCAAGTTCCAAATATAATTGATATTGCGACAAATGAATGTAAAAACAATAATAAATATACAAATAAATATTTAAATGTAATTATAAGAAAACCAAAAATAATAATTAATAATGACAATTATAAATATTTACAATTGATTGATTTAGTTGAAAATAAAGATAATATTTTTATTGAGGTAGAAAATTATGATGAAATAATATATAAATTTATCGAAGAAAATAAGTTACAATTTGAAAAAATTATTAAATATGCAAGAGAAACTAATAGTAAAAAAACAATTGAGAAAATGGTTATACTTGCAAGATAGGAGAATATATGAAATTACATTTAAATAAAGAATTATTTAAAGATTTTATTGATACATTAAATACTAGAACTGGAATAGCAATAGATATTTTAGAAAAGGATTATTATGTTTGTTTAATACTAGATGATTTAGCTAAAAAGCAAAATCAAATAAAAGCATATTTTAAAGGGGGAACGGCAATATATAAGATATTAGATACTATGAATCGATTTTCAGAAGATATAGATTTAACTGTGAAAGTATTAAAAGATGAATCTAATACTAGAAATAAGAAAAGGTTAAAAGAATCTGCTTTAGGCTATAAAATCGATGGTTTGGAATTAATTAAAGAGGAGTGTATTGATAATAAAGGAAGTATTACTGGAATATATAAATATGCTTCAGTGTATCAAGATAATGAAAATCCACTACAAAGAGCAGGAAAAATACAAGTAGAAGCGACATCATTTACTGTAAGCGAACCAATCAAAACATACTTTATCGAATCATTAATATATAAATTAGCAAATGAATCTGAAAAGAAAATTTTAGAAGAGCAATTTGGTGTTTCTAAAATAAAAATTGAAATAATACAATTAGAAAGAATGTTCATTGATAAAATATTTGCTGTTGAATTTTATTATATAAGAAATATGTATATGGACATTGCAAAGCATTTATATGATGTTACAATACTATTTAACAATAAGGATATCCAAAAACTATTAAGTAACAAAAATGAATTAAATAAGTTAATAGGGTATAAAAGGCAGGAGGAAAAAGTAAGAATAGGTGGTGTTAATGAAAAACTATTAATTAAAGATTTTACTTATTTTAGACTTGACTTTGATGTTGACTTAATTACAGAATTTGAAAATATGCAAAATAAGTATGTTTTGAATGAAACATATAAAATTAATATAGAAAAAGTAAAAGAAACTTTAAATAAAATATATACAAAGTTAATTAATTGGTAATGATATTCATTGCCAATTTCTTTTAAATTTTAATAAAAGGCATAAAAATTATTAAAAAGATGTAAGACTTGTATAAAAGTGGTTTAGAAAAATGTAAATAACACAAAAAAGTTATTAAGAAAATTGCAAAAAGGCTAATTTAAAATATTATATAAAAAATGTAAAAAGTATTGAGAAATTTATATAGATATGTTATTATGAAGAAAATTAAAGTAAAGGAGTAAATGTTATGAAAAAAGATGAAATAACACTAAAAAATACAAAAGCAGAAATATTAGAAGCTTTAAATGAAGCATTAGAAAGAGAAAAAAACATGGCAAAAATGAAATATGAACCTGAGAAAGAAGAAAAAAAGCAAAAAATAAAAAAAGCAATAGAAGTATCAAGAGAAAATGTAGAACAAAAGATATTTTCAGAGGAGTTAAACAATAAATTTAAAGATTTAGAAACAGCAATACAAGCAGAAGAAGAAAAACTTAAGAATTTATATGGAGTAGAAAAAGAACTAAATAATCTTGTTGTTGTAATAAATGCTGGAAAAGACTATATGGCCGAATTAGAGGAAAAAAAGAAAACAAAGACAGAAGAATTAAATAATAGTATTAAAGAATTAGAAGAACAGTATAAAACAAAAAAGGAAGAACTTGAAAAAGAATATGATTTAAAATCTAAAAATTTAAAAATGGAAAGAGATAGAGAAGTTGAAGAATATAACTACAAAATAAAAAGAGAAAGAGAAATAAGTAATAATAAATGGGAAGACGAGAAAATTCAGAGAGAAAATGAATTATCAAAAAAAGAAATAGAAACAGCCACACTGTTAGAAGAAGCTAAATCAAATGCTGATCACATTAAAGAATTGGAGAATAAAGTAGATGAAATACCTACACTATTGGAGAAAGAATATGCAAAAGGAAAAAAAGATGCAACAAATGAATTAGAGAAAGAACATAAATATGCTACTGAATTATTAAAGAAAGATTTCCAAAATACTATTGATAGACAAAATGATAAAATTACATCTTTAAAGGAAGATTTAGAGAAATCAAATACTGAAAAAGCATCCTTACAAGAAAAATTAGACCAAGCATATAATCAAATTAAAGAAATGGCCACTAAAACAGTTGAGGCAACAGGTGGTGTTAAAATTCTTGGAAATAATGCTAATGATACAAAATAATCATATTAGTATCATTTAATAGTGATATCATATAGCTTTGCAAATGCACTAAGTGAAACTTTTGGAACGATAATGCTACATAAAAGTGGCTTAAAAAAATGTAAATAACACATAAAAAGTCATTAAGAAAAATGTTAAAAAACTATAAAAGTGGTTTAAAAAAATGCAAATAATACATAAAGGTCATTGAGGAAATTGCGAAATTATGATAAGATATATAATATAATTTAAAAAGAGGTGTTTTAAATATGTATAGAAAAGCAATCGAAAAACTAATCGAATGGAAAGAAGATGCAGATAGAAAACCACTAATTTTAAATGGAGCTAGACAAGTAGGAAAAACCTGGCTTTTACAAGAATTTGGAAACAAATATTATAGTAAGACTGCATACATTAATATAGATGGAAATCCTAGAATGAGTAAATTATTTTATGATTTTGATACTGATAGATTAATTCAAGGTTTTAAAGCAGAAACAGGTATTGATATAGAACCTGAAAATACATTAATTATTTTAGATGAAATTCAAGAAATTCCAGAAGCAATAACATCATTAAAATATTTTTGTGAAAATGCAAGAGAATACCATATTGTAGTAGCTGGATCACTTTTAGGAGTTTCTACTCATAAAGGAGTTTCATTTCCTGTTGGCAAAGTTAATTTTTTAAATTTATATCCATTAAACTTTGAGGAATATTTACTCGCTATAGGAAAAGACAGTTTAGTAGAGCTTATTGAAAAAAATGATATAAATATGATAAAAGTATTCTCTGATAAATATAAAACTTTATTAAAAGAGTATTATTACATTGGAGGTATGCCAGAAGTTGTAGAATCATATGTAAATCATAAAGATTATAATAGAGTTAGAAAGATTCAAAATGAAATACTTCTAGCATATGAAAAAGATTTTTCAAAGCATGTGCCTGAAAAGGATTTACCTAAAGTAATACAGATATGGAATAATTTTAATATACAGCTAGCACGTGAAAATAAAAAGTTTATATATGGAGCTTTAAAACCAAGTGCAAGAGCATCAGAATATGAAAATGCAATAAATTGGCTAGTGGATAGTGGTTTAATGTATAAAATTAATAGAGTAACCACTTGTAAAATTCCATTAGATGGTTATATTGATTATAATGCATTTAAATTATATTTTCTTGACGTGGGACTTCTTTCTGCAAAAAACAATTTGAATATTCAAACAATCTTAGAAGGTAATAGAGTATTTATAGAGTATAAAGGTTCATTAACTGAACAATATGTATTAGGAGAAATTAAATCTAATTATGATGTTCCAATAAATTATTGGTCAAATGATGCAGGTCAAGCAGAAGTGGATTTTGTTATACAATGTAAAAACGAAATAATACCTATTGAAGTTAAGGCAGAAGAAAATTTACAATCAAAAAGTCTGAAAGTATTAGCAGAAAAATATAAGACAAAATATAATGTTAGAACTTCAATGTCTGATTATAAAGAAAATGATTGGATTACAAATATACCGTTATATAATATAATTAATATAGAAAAAATAATTTAATATATTTAAACTATATAATATAATTATATGATATACTAAGTAATAAATAGAGTATATATTTTGTAGAAGAATATGAGTAAGTAAAAAGAAAATAGAACATAACATTATGAAAAAAAGAGGGATTTTTTGATGAAAGACAATGAATTTAATTATTATAATAAAATAAAAAATTGGGATTTTAGCCAGATAAATTGTGAAATAGAGAGTTTAACAAATTGGGATATATCTAAAATATTGAATGAAAAAGCAACAAAAAAATCTAGAATATTGGATTTAGGAACAGGTGGAGGAGAAGTAGTAATTAATGAATTTCCAGTGGCTTTAGAAATTGTTGGGACTGATTTTTTACCAGAAATGATTAAGACAGCTAATAATAATTTAAAAAAATCTAATAAGAAAAATATCAAATTCAGAATAATGGATAACTTGAATATGGATACAGACGATAATTATTTTGATATTGTAGTAGCAAGAAATACTTGTATTGATGCAAGACAAATTTATAAAACACTAAAGAAAGATGGTTTATTACTTGTAAGAGGAGTAGACAAATTAGATTGTTGGCAATTAAAAAGATTATTTAACAAAGGACAAGCATTTAATGATACAAAGCCAATAAGTCAAATAGATTATGAAAATATATTAGATGCTGGTTTTAAAAATGTCGAATTAATACCAATATATGAAAGAGAATATTATAAAACTAAAGAAGATTTATTGGCTTTATTACTAAAAACTCCAATATTGAATGATTTTTCAGAAGGACATGAAAACAATAATCTTAAAGAAGATAACATTGATATGCAAATATTAAATCGATACATAGAAAATAATACAACTAATAGGGAAATTTTACTTAGAAGAAGATATTATGGAATAATAGCTAACAAATAAATAAGCATAACGTAGATTTGTAACAAAATACTAAAAAATCCATAAAATATATAAAAATGAAAGGAGAATATTTTATGGATTATGAATTGATGATGAATGGAAATGTAAAAATAGGACAACGAGCACCAGACTTTGAAGCAAATACAACAATGGGGAAAATATCATTAAATGATTATTCACGGAAAATGGCTAGTATTATTTTCTCATCCAGGAGATTTTACCCCCGTCTGCACTACTGAAATGATAGCCTTTACAAGAGCACATACATATTTCAAAGAATTAAATACTGAATTACTAGGATTAAGTGTAGATAGTGATTCTTCACATCTAGCATGGGTCTATGACATATATTGTAGAACAGGAATAAAAATATCATTTCCGATTATAGCAGATAGAAATGGAGAAATAGCCAGAAGATATGGAATGATTTCAAGTGATATAAGCAATACAGAAACAGTCAGAAATGTATATATCATTGATGACAGAGGAATTATTAGAACTATATTAATTTACCCAATGAATGTAGGAAGATTCATTCCTGAAATCATAAGAATTGTGAAAGCACTTCAAATGGCAGATTGCTCAAATGGTTCAACATCAGCCAATTGGATGCCAAACCAACCAGTGATTGTATCACCCCCAAAGACATATGAAGAATTGATAGAGCGAGTAAGCGATATAGAAAATAATAGAAATGGAATTAGTTGGTATTTAAGTTTCAAAGAACTACCAGAAAAATGTATAGATAATAATTGTAATAGTAATGAATGAAAATTTATACTTCATAGGAATAGTCTTATGAAAAATTAGAAAATTTTTAAACTTCAAAAATTGCATACAAATAAAAAAAATTCGCATAATAATAGTATGGACAAAAATGATGTTCATATTCAAATTTTTGGAGGTAAAAAAATGGAAGGAAATCAAAAAATACATTGTACAGTAGGAACTTGTAAGTATAATGAAAAAAATCAAAATTTATGCAAATTACAAGCAATCCAAGTAGAACCTGCTAAAAATTGTAATACAAAACAAGCTGATGAATCTATGTGTTCAAGTTATATTTATGGGAAGGAATAATTTTCTTCTCATTTTTTCTTGACATATCTAAAAATTAGAAATAAAATAGCTGTAGAAAAAGAATAGGGGAGATATGAAAGTTTGTTAAGAAATTTTTTGCTTAACAATGAAGTAATACCCCAAGAAGGAGGAAAAAATATGTTAGTTACAACTAAAGAAATGTTTGAAAAATCAATGAAAGAAGGATTTGCTGTAGGTGCATTTAATGTGAATAATATGGAAATTGTACAAGCGATAGTTGATGCAGCACATGAAACAAAATCTCCAGTTATTTTACAAGCATCATCAAGTGCAATAAAATATGCAAGAATAGGATATTTAATGAAAATGATAGAAGCAGCAGTAGAAGAATATCCAGAAGTTCCAATAGCAATTCATTTAGACCATGGTCCAGATTTTGAAACTGCTAAAATGTGTATAGATAATGGATTTACATCAGTAATGATTGATGGTTCAAAATATGATTTTGACGAAAATGTTGCTTTAACAAAACAAGTTGTAGATTATGCACATTCTAAAGGTGTTGTAGTTGAAGCTGAACTTGGAAAATTAGCAGGAATAGAAGATGATGTAAATGTATCAGCATCTGATGCTATGTATACTGATCCAGCTCAAGCAGAAGAATTTGTGAAAAAGACTGGATGTGATTCTCTAGCAATCGCAATAGGAACAAGTCATGGAGCTTACAAATTTAAAGGAGAAGCTAAATTAAGATTTGATATTTTAAAAGAAATAAAAGAAAGAATACCAAACACACCAATTGTATTACATGGAGCTTCTACAGTTATACCAGAATTAGTTCAAATGTGTAATCAATATGGAGGAAATATTCCAGGTGCAAAAGGTGTACCAGACGAAATGTTACATGAAGCAAGTATATCTGGTGTATCTAAAATTAATGTTGATACAGATTTAAGATTAGCAATGACTGCTGGAATTAGAAAAGTATTTGTAGAAGACCCAAGTGCATTTGATCCAAGAAAATACTTAACACCAGCAAGAGAATTAATTAAAGAAACAGTTGCTCATAAAATGAGAGATGTATTTGGTTCAGCTGGTAAAATATAAGAAGGAATTTTAGATATGCATTATATAAGTAAGGAAGAAGTCATTAGACTATATAAAAAGCCTTTTTCAATGGTTCCAAGGGAAATCTGCAAACATTTTGGATATTTTATTTCCGAAGCTACAGTAAGAAATTATATAAAACAAGGAATAAAAACTTGTGAAATTACAAAAGAAGATTTAGAGGCTCTTGAAGAAAGAAAAAAACAAATAAAGGAAGAGAAGAAGAAAAGGAATGAATATCTGGAAGAAATTGCATTACAAAAATTTTTAGAAGGAAAAACAAGAAGTCAAATAATAAAAGAATTTGAAGAAGAATATGGTATTATAATTAGTAATAACATGTTAACAATTTTTTTTAAAGAAGCAATAAAAAATGGAAAAATTACTAAAACCAAATATGAGTCAATAGTTTCTAAAAATATAGGAAAAATAAGTGAAGTTGAAAAACAACAAGACACAGAAGAAACAAGATAATATTTGAATAACAAAAATCTACCTAATTTTATTTTTGGTAGATTTTTGTTAAATATAGTAAAAATAAAAATTAAATATTGTATATATTAGGAAAGTCACGATGACTTTCTAATAAATTCCTTAAAATTAATATTGTTTGTTTTTTAAATTTATAGCAATTTGTTTTTGAGCATCCTTTTTAGCAATATCTTGGCGCTTATCGTAGAGTTTTTTACCTTTTCCAATACCTAATTCAACTTTTACAAAATTTCCTTTAAAATAGATACTGATAGGAATCAAGGTATAACCTTTTTGCTTTATAAGACCAATCAATCTGTTAATTTCTCTTTTATTTAATAAAAGTTTTCTATCTCTTAAAGGATCTTTGTTAAAAATATTTCCATGTTCATAAGGACTTATATGCATTCCACATATATATACTTCACCTTTTTTTATATTTGCATAACTGTCTTTAAGATTAACTTTACCAGATCTAATAGACTTTATTTCTGTACCAAAAAGCACAATACCAGCTTCAATTTTATCTTCAATAAAATAATTATGATATGCAGTAGGATTTTTTGCAATTAACTTGTTATTCATAAATACCTCCATTTGAGCAATAAATGTATTTGAACTTTTTGAATATTATAACACACAGAAATTAAAAGTGCAAACAAAAAAGTATTACATATCATATATAAGAAAGGAGTATGTTCTGATTTTTCTTTTAAAATAATATTTATTTATTTTCACTTATATTGTGCAACTAAAAACTTCCATATAGAGTTTCATATACAATAGAATTAATTAAACAGATAGAAATGTAAAATCTCTATCTGTTTATAAGAGATTAGTCTTTTCTTGAATCATTATTTTCAGAAGTGATTTGCATTGAATAATACCAAACTACAGCTATAATTGCTATTGCTGCAATACCTAGTATTAGCCAAGTCCAAGCTGTTGCATTCATTCCCATAAAAGTTGCACTTCCATCTGTTGATGTTCTAGTAGCTGTATAAGTATTATCATTTCTTGTAGTTGTTTGTGAAGTAGCATTACCAACATCTTTTTCTACAGTATTACCAGCTTTTTCGACTGAATTCCCAACATTTCTCATAGTATTTTCTGTTTTTTCTGTAGAATCTTTTATAGCATTTTCTGCATTATCCATAGTTCCTTTAACAGCATTACCAGCATTATTCATAGTATCTTTTACTGCATTAGAAGCATCTGTTAAAGCATCATTTGCAAAACATACAGAAAAAGAAAATATAATAGAAACGATAATAGCAAATGTTATTAATAATTTTTTCTGCATAACTAGATTTCCTCCTTTAAAACATATAATGAAAATAATATTAGACAATATATTCTCATTAATATTATTTAAAAAAGAAAAATAATTATACATGTAAAAATTTCAAGTAAAATTTTGAGACAAATCTCGCTTTGCGAGAACTTTTCTCTATTTTTCTAATTTAACTATATATATTTAAGTTCTCAAAGAAGCGTAAAGATTTGTCGACGCGAAAAATTGCATAGCAATTTTTCTGTGCAACACTGTTTTTTTATTGAATAGGAAAAATTTTTTTTTTATTCAATAAAAAAAGATTTTAACTTTTTTAGTTAAAATCTAATATTTCTTATTTATTACCACCTAGTCTTATTAAAATTGCTATCGCTAATAATATTAATAAAATACCTATTGCAATTAAAATTATACACAAAATATTTGATAATCCTAATCCTTCTTCACCTTCAGAAACATTACCAGTTACAGTAGTCATATTAGAACTACCTGATGTAGTAGATGTGTTTGATTGTGTATTTGAAGAATTATTTGTACTAGTGTTGCTAGTATTTGAAGTATTTGAGTTGTTTGTTTGATTTGTATTATTGCCATCTTCATCTGTAACATTTTCAGACTCATCACTAGTTTCATTAGTTGATGTATTTTCAGTACTATTTGTATCATCTATATCCATATCAACTGCCAATACATTTGACATAAAAGAAATTATTGCAATAAATATTAGTACAATAAAAGATATTTTTAAAAATTTACTCATTATTTTATCCCTCCATTTAGATTTATAAAATTTATCATAAGTTCAATAGTAATGATACCACAAATATCAAAAATATGTCTAGTACTTTTATAAAAATATTTAATATTTTTGTATGAAATAGAGTGGAACGTTAGGGACGTGTAAAATCGTTCCACTATATTGGACAAATTAAAAATTATATGCTATAAAAATAAATAAAGAAGGTGATTATATGAATACAAATATTTTAAAAAAAGAAGATTTAAAAGAAGTTTTTAGAGAAAGAGAAAAAGATTCACATAAAGGAACATATGGATATGTTGGAATAATGGGAGGTTGTATGGAATACACAGGTGCCATAAAACTTGCTAATATGAGTGCCACAGCTTTAAGAGCCGGATGTGGAGTAGTAAGATTAATTGTACCTAAAAGCATAGAAAGCATGATTGCACCATATTTATTGGAACAAACAATTTTTCCAATAGATAATGATGAAGAAAATAAAATAAAATTTAATAAAGAAAATATAGATAAGGCTTTAGAAAAGTTAAAAGCATTAGCTATTGGAATGGGATGGGGGAAAGGTAAAGATAATATAGCTATTTTAAAATATATATTAGAAAAAAAAGCAATTCCATGTATCATAGATGCGGATGGATTAAATACGTTATCTGAAATGAATTTAAATATTTTAAATAGAACAAAATGTAAAGTTATTTTAACACCACATCTAAAAGAATTTGAAAGGTTATCAAAAATTAAAATAGATAAAATAAAGGAGAATCCAAGACAAATAGCTGAAGAATTTGCAAAAAAATATAATATTATATTACTTTTAAAAGGTTCTACTACCATTGTTACAAATGGTGCAGAAACTTATTTAGTAGATAGGGGATGTCCTGGAATGGCAACTGCTGGAAGTGGAGATGTTTTATCAGGTATTTTAGTTGGATTATTAGGATATAATGAAGCCAATGTAAAGACAATAGCTTCTGGTAGCTATTTAGCTGGGGTAGCAGGGGAGTTGGCTCAAGAAAAATATACTGATATTAGTATGAAAGCATCTGATACAATTGAAATGATTCCAGAAGCCATTAAAATTATTCGTGGATAAATTTTTTTTCCATTTATGTTGTGAAACAAAAAAGTTTCATATGTTTTCTATTAACAAAATTATAAATCTGCTAATGGATTACTTTCAACTGCATCTCTAACTTGAGTATTATCAACATGTGTATATATTTCAGTAGTTGAAATGCTCTCATGTCCCAAAAGTACCTGCAATGCTCTAATATCAACATTACCATATTGATACATGAGTGTTGCAGCTGTATGTCTTAATTTATGCACAGAATATTTTTTGGTATCTAATCCAGCTTTTTGCAATTCCTTATTTACAATATATTGAACAGTTCTTCGGCTAATTCTTTCACGACGTTCACTTAAAAATAGGGCTTTATGAGAATTTAATTTATCAACTTTAACCCCTTCTTTTGGTCTTACTTGTAAGTATTCACTAATAGCTTTCAAACATGCTTTATTTAAATAAATAGTTCTTTCTTTATTTCCTTTTCCAATTACATTTAATTTGGCTTCACTATAATCAATATCTTTTACATCAATTCCAACTAATTCAGATAAACGAAGACCGCAATTTAAGAATAGAGTTATAATTGCATAATCTCTTTGGTAATTTCTATTATCTTCGTTTTCAGTAACATCTAACAATCTCTTACTTTCTTCTAAGTTTAAGTATTT
>CALXJV010000016.1 GCA_944388715.1 uncultured Clostridia bacterium | reverse complement strand
ATATATTTAAAGGGAGGTTTTTTGTATGACAAATGAACAACTAATCAAAAGTTCATTATTTTTTTGTATGTTATCAACTTTACATGTTTACAAATATATTAAAAAAAGAATCAAAAAAAGTTTTTCTCAAAAGACCTTGTGCTTTTACCGACTTTTATTATATAATGATTGCAGAAAAGGAGGTAAAGAAATGTCATTTATAGAAGAAATAAAAAAGAGGGCGAAAGAGCAAATAAAAACAATAATACTTCCAGAGACAGAAGACATCAGAGTCTTAAAAGCGACAGAGAAGATATTAAATGAAAAATACGCAAAGATAATCCTAATAGGAAAAGAAGAAAAAATAAAAGAAAAGGCAAAAACTGAGAATATAAATATTGGTGAAGCAAAAATAGTAGATCCAGAGAAATCAGAAGACCATGATGCATATGTAAATTTACTATATGAACTAAGAAAGCATAAAGGAATGACAATAGAAAAAGCAAAAGAATTAGTTTTAGACCCAGTATATTATGGAATGTTAATGGTAAAAGATAATAAAGCTGATGGATTAGTTTCTGGAGCAATACATTCTACATCAGACACGCTAAGACCTGCACTACAAATATTAAGAACAGCACCAGATACCAAGTTAGTTTCTGCCTTTTTTGTAATGGTAGTACCTGATTGTGAATATGGCGAAAATGGAGTATTCATATTTGGGGATAGTGGATTAAATGAAAACCCTAATCCAGACCAATTATCAGAAATAGCAATTTCATCAAGTAAAAGTTTTAAACAACTAGTGGGAAAAGAAGCAAAAGTTGCAATGCTTTCATATTCAACTTATGGAAGTGCTCATTCAGAGTTAACAGAAAAGGTTATTGAAGCAACAAAACTAGTTAGAGAAAAACAAAAAGATTTAATTGTAGATGGTGAGTTGCAACTAGATGCAGCGATTATTCCAGAGATTGCAAAATCAAAAGCACCAAATAGTCCATTAGAA
Source organism: uncultured Clostridia bacterium (assembly GCA_944388715.1). Lineage (GTDB taxonomy): Bacteria > Bacillota > Clostridia > TANB77 > CAG-508 > CAG-269. The sequence continues at coordinate 21,353 of CALXJV010000016.1, read as the reverse complement.
GGAAATGCAAATGTTTTAATATTCCCAAACTTAGATGCAGGAAACATAGGATATAAATTAGTACAAAGATTAGCAAAAGCAGAAGCATATGGTCCATTATGTCAAGGAATAGCAAAACCAGTAAATGACCTATCAAGAGGATGTAATAGTGATGATATAGCAGGAGTAGTAGCAATAACAGCAGTTCAAGCTCAACAATAAGAAAAATATTTATTTTCACTTTATGTTACAAAACTAAAAAACGAATGGTATTTACTATAAAGTGAAAAGCAATAAATAAAAAAATAAAATAAAGTGAGGAATTTATATGAAAATATTGGTTTTAAATTCAGGTAGTTCATCATTAAAGTATCAAGTAATTGATATGGAAACAGAAGAGGTTTTAGCAAAAGGATATTTTGAAAGGATAGGTCAATCAGATTCATTTTTAACACATAAAGTAAATGGAAAAAAGCATAAATTTGAACATTATGCTGAAAACCATGATAAAGCTATCTCTTTTGTATTAAGCAGATTAATGAATCCACATTATGGAGTAATAAAAAGTTTAGATGAATTAGCTGGAATTGGTCATAGAGTTGCACACGGAGGAGAAAGATTTACAAATCCAGTAGTAATAACTGATGAAGTAATAGAAGAAATAGAAAAATGTATAGAATTAGCACCATTACATAATCCAGCGTCTATACTAGGGATAAAAGCTTGTAAAAAACTTGTACCAAATATGAAAATGGTAGCAGTATTTGATACAGCTTTTCATCAAACATTAGAAAAAGAAAGATATTTATATCCAATTCCATATGAATATTATGAGAAATATGGAATAAGAAAATATGGATTCCATGGAACTTCACATAAATATGTAGCAAATAGAGTTGCAGAACTTGTCGGAAAAGACATCAAAGATTTGAAAATAATAAATTGCCATTTAGGACAAGGAGCAAGTATTTGTGCAATAGAAAATGGTAAATCTGTAGAAACAAGTATGGGATTAACACCACTAGGGGGAATATCAATGGGAACAAGAAGTGGAGATTTAGACCCATCAATAATTACATATATAATGAAAAAAGAAAATTTAAAATCAGAAGAAATGGAAAACATTTTAAATAAATATTCTGGAGCATATGGAATATCAGGAGTATCTGTGGATTTTAGAGACATAGAAGCAGAAGCAGGAGAGGGAGAAGAAAGGTCAATATTAGCATTAGATAATTTTCATTATTTAGTAGCAGGTTATGTCGCAAGATGTGCAGTAGCAATGAATGGATTTGACATATTAACATTTACAGCAGGTGTAGGAGAAAAAGGACAAGATTCGAGAGAAGCAATTTGTGACTATCTAGAAGTTTTTGGAGTGAAAATTGATAAGGAATATAATCAAAAAGTAAAAGGAGAAGAAGCAGAAATTTCTAGCAAAGATGCTAAAGTTAGAACATTTGTAATCCCGACAAATGAAGAATTAATGATAGCAAGGGAAACTTTAAACAAATAAAGGAGGAAAAAATGAAAATTTTAGTTTTAAATTGTGGTAGTTCATCACTAAAATATCAATTGATTAATATGGAAACAGAGGAAGTATTAGCTTCTGGAAAATATGAAAGGATTGGAGAAGAAGAGGCTTTTATAACACATAAAGTAAATGGACAAAAAATAGAGATAAAAAAACCTGCATATAATCATAAAGAAGCAATAGAGTTTACTTTACAACAATTTACTAATCCAGATTATAAAGTTATTGATTCTTTAGATGAAATTAATGCAGTAGGTCATAGAATAGTACATGGAGGAGAAAAGATAACAGATTCAGTTCTAATAAATGATGACATAGTAAAAATAATTGAAGAATGTACAGATTTAGCACCATTACATAATCCTGCATGTATTTTAGGAATAGAAGCTTGTAAGGAAGTGATGTCAGATAAGCCAATGGTTGGAGTATTTGATACAGCATTTCACTCATCAATTCCAAAAAATAAATATATATATCCAATACCATATGAATATTATCAAAAATATGGTATAAGAAAATATGGTTTCCATGGTACTTCACATATGTATGTATCTCAAAGATTAGGAGAAATTGAAAACAAATCACTTGAAGGAACAAAAATAGTAACATGTCATTTGGGACAAGGTTCTAGTATTTGTGCTGTTAAAGATGGAAAATCTTTAGATACGAGTATGGGATTAACACCACTTGGAGGATTACCAATGGTAACAAGAAGTGGAGATTTAGATCCATCAGTAGTTACATATATAATGAAAAAGGAAAACATAGGTCCTCAAGAAATGGAAGATATCCTAAATAAAAAATCTGGATTAGCAAGTGTATCAGGTATGGCACCAGATTTTAGAGTTATAGAAGATGAGTCAAACAAAGGAACAGAAATGGCTAAAATAGCAATAGAACAATTCACTTATTCAATTGCAAGTTATATAGCAAAATATGCAGTAGCAATGAAAGGTATTGATTATATTGTATTTACAGGAGGAGTTGGTGAAAACCAAATAAATATAAGAAAAGGTATTTGTGAAAAATTAGAATTCATGGGAGTTAAACTAGATTTGGACGCAAATAATATAAGAGGAGAAGAAAAGGTAATCTCAACATCAGACTCAAAAGTAAAAGTTTATGTAATCCCAACAAATGAAGAATTAATGATAGCTAAAGAGACGAAAAGGCTTGTTAAATAAAATTGTTTTTCAAGGATAAAAGCATGAAATCATTTTTTATAGTTTGAATTTATATAAAGGTAGTATATAATGTTATATTAATTTGAAAATTTTTTATTAAATAAGAAACAAGAAAATAAAAAATTCTATAGAAAAAAGATAGAATAAATTATATAATTTTGTAAAAAAATAAAACAAAACTTGTACAAAAGAAAGGGGAAAAATAATGGAAAATAAAAAAAATATTGGAATAAGTTTATCTACAGCCTTCTTGATTCTTGCACTAATAATAATTGTTGTTATGGTATGTTATATTTATATTCAGAGAACTAATTTAGATGAGGAAATTGCTACATTAGAAAATAATGCAATTAATATGGAAAATACAATAAATAATTTGCAAGGAAAAATAGATAATATGTCTAATACAACTGAATCTGAAGAGGAAACAAATAATACAACTAATACTGCAACTGTGGAAGAAAATAATTTTGCTGTTTTAGAATTATCACCTGTTGGAGGAATTGCAGTTTTATATAATGGCGAAGTCTATGTAAGGGTTGATGATTCAACTGTAAATATTGATTATATATATGGAGATGGAAAATACCAAACTTTGGTAAAAACAAGAGAATCATATTCAGAATACCAATTTGGTTCTTTAACTGTTAATAATAATAGCAATAAATGGTTAAAATTAAATGTTTCAAATGTAAAAGCTATATATAACAATGAATATGGACAAGATATATCTTCTACAAATCCTAAATATGGAATTATAATGTTAAATGAGGATAATACAGTTTCATATATTTCTATATCTGATTTAATTGAAGGTAATACAGAAACAATTAAATTAGATGCTAATAATATTACAGATGTAGTATCAGAAGATAATAATGGATATACTACATATTTTGTTGATAATAATGGAAATAAGGAAGATGTTAATAATTATATTAAATAAGTACAATATAGAAATTTTATTGAAAAATGTTGGCGAATATTTTAATAGGTTTGCTAATAGATGTTTATATTATAATAAAAACTAGAATACATGTAGTTTATTTAGATTAAAGGATAATATTGACCTCAATATATTGATAGGAATTCAAAAGTAATAAAAAATGGCGAAATAGTAATGCTTTTATTCGGATTATTTTAAAAAAATATTGACAAAGGCAGGTTACAATTATAAAATAATATTGTAATCTGTTTTTTATATTATAGTAAATGTAATTTTTATGAAAATAAAATATTTAATTTTGTTTTTACTTTGAGACTAAGCAATTTAAAGTTTTATATTTTCTATAATGTAAAAAATAATATTGCACAAAAAATTGCAAAGCAATTAATGGAGAAAAAATGGAAGAGAAAGTAGATATATTATTAGCGACATATAAACCAAATATTACATATTTAAAAGAACAAATAGAAAGTATATTAAATCAAACACACAAAAACATAAAACTATATATATCTGATGATTATTCAAATGAACAGGAAGTAATAGAAACACTAGAAACTTATGCAAAAAAAGATGACAGAATAGAACTATATGTTCAAGAGAAAAATTTAGGATATATAAAAAATTTTGAATTTCTATTAACAAAGTCGACAGCAAAATATGTAGCATTTTGTGACCAAGACGATATTTGGTATCCAAATAAAATAGAAAAATCTTTAAATACATTAATAGAGAAAAATGTTGATTTGATATATTGCAATTCTAAACATATAAATGAAAATGATGAAATTGTAAATTTAAGTTATTTTAAACATAAAAATATGCCTTTGGTAAAAGGTAAAAACAACATTTTAACAATATCAAGATACTTAGGATTAGGTTGCTCTCAAATTTTTACATCAGAAGTTAGACAAAAAATGTTACCATATAAAGAATCTGTAATGGCACATGATTGGCTTGCAAGTTTTATAGCAAGTGAAGGAAAAGGCGTAGACTATATTGAGGAACCACTTTTTTCATACAGATTACATACAAGTAATGTTTTCGGCGGGAGAAGTTTAAATCAAAACATTAGTAGATGGAAACAAGAACATGGGAAGTCTTATCAAAGTTATTTGCAATATAGAAATGAAAAAGTAATAGATAAAGCATATTTAGACGGAGCAAAAATGTGCTTAGAATATGCAAGAGATGAGAACAATAAAAAAGCAATTCAACGAATTATTCAATATTATGAAAAATTAAAACAATCCAAGTTTATAAATTTACACCTCATAAGTTATATAAATTTCCTAAGTGGAAGAAATATGTTTAAAAAAATGGTGAAGGAAATAACTATTTTTCATTTTCCAATATTAGGATATATGAGGTTTGTATTACAATAATAATATATATTAAGGGGGGGGAAAGTATGAAAATAAAAAAAGGATTTATTTTTATAACATTAATATTTTTTGTTTTACTATTTGGACTTAGTATACCAAGTGTTGCTACTCCGAATGTAATTTTGCATGTTGATTATCCTAGCCAAGAAAATATCCAGCAAGATAAATTATATATAGAAGGTTGGCTCTTAACAGATAACAATGATACAAAATTAGAGATATTATTTGACGGAAAGGACAGAACAAAAGAAATAAACAGAAGTGAGAGAGAGGATGTTTTGAAAGCAGAACCTAGTTTTGATAGAAACATAAATCAAAAACCAGGTTTTATTGGAACATTAGATTTGTCAAATGAGAAAGATGGAACACATACTCTGACAATTAATCTTGTAAATAATGATATAATACTAGCAACGCAAACAAAGACAATCTTTTTATCAAAGTATAAATCTGTATTACATGTAGATTATCCAACTAAAGATATAAAAGGAACGAATTTATATATAGAAGGATGGGGGATATCAGATAGTAGTAATTTTGATATACAAGTATCAATAGATAACCACGAAATAACTGAAGGAATAAAAAGAGTAGAAAGACAAGATGTTTTAAATGCATACAAAGAATATAATAATGATATTAACAAAACGCCAGGCTTTGAAGGGAATATTGATATTTCATCTTTAATTGATGGAAGACATACTGTAACTTTTAAAATTATTAATACAATTACAAAAGAAACAATGCAAGAACAAAAAAGAGAATTTTATGTATCAAAATATAACACATTATTGCATGTGGATTATCCAAGAAACGGAGAATCTGTTGATGAAATTTATATGGAAGGTTGGGTAATGTCTGAAAATCCTAACCTAGAAGTTAAAATTAGTATAGATGATATAGATTATAGTAATCAAATTCAAAGAGTAGAAAGAGAAGATGTTTTAAAAGCAGTAGAAGGCTATGGTTCTAGTGATACAAACAAATTACCAGGATTTGAAGGGATTATAGATTCTTCTAATCTAAGTTATGGTAACCATACTGTTAAAATTGATATATATATGCCAGATACTAATGAAACAGCTATAACTGAGATACGTAATATAACACTAAGACCGAAAGAAACTTTATTAAATGTAGATTATCCAAAAATAAACGGAAATGTAAATTCGGACTTATATGTTGAAGGTTGGGTTATGTCAGAAGAAACAGATATACAAGTAAGGGTAAAAGTAAATGAAAAAGATTATACAAGCAATATAGAAAGAGTAGAAAGAACTGATGTGTGGAATGCTATAAAAGACTATGGTGGAAAAGAAAATAATTTATTACCAGGATTTATAGGAACTTTAGATCTTTCTGATTTAAAAGATGGACAAAACACAGTTAGAATAGAGATACTTTCTAAAGAAGGATTTTTAATAACACAAGATGTAAGAAATATATATTTGACAAAATATAAATCAACTTTGTACATGGATTATCCAAAACCAAATCAAAATTATAGAGATACATTATATATAGAGGGTTGGTATTTATCTGAAACACCTGATAAGTATGTGAAAATATATATAGATAGTTGGGATGTAACAAATCAGGTTAGTTTTGTTGAGCGTAATGATGTTTTAAATTCTGTTAGTGGTTATGGAACAAAAGAAGCGAATCCAACACCAGGAATAATAGGATATATAGATATTTCTAACATACCTGCACAATATAATTATTATTATGATTTAGATATAAAAGTTATGAATTCTGTTACAGATGAAATTATAGCAAGAGAAACAATGAAAATAGCAATAAATCAAATACCTTATGAAAGTGGATATTATGGATATAGTGGATTAGCGGCTTTAGGTGATGGAAGAGGTAGTGATTTATACTATTACAAAATAGGTAATGGACCAAATGTATTTTTTGCAACATTTTCTGTTCATGGATTTGAGGATTTATGGAATAATGACGGAACGGAGTTAACATTAATTGCAGAAGATTTAAAAAACCATTTGTTAAAAATGCAAGATCAAGCTTTATCAGATAAGTGGACTATTTATATTATACCAGAGGTAAATCCAGATGGTAGAAAATATGGATATACAAATAATGGACCAGGAAGGACAACTTTATATAGTTGGGCACCAAACAATAAAGGAATTGATTTAAATCGTTCTTGGCAAGTGGGAAGTTATAGACGTTATACAGATAATAGAAATTATAATGGAACAGAAGGTTTTCAAGCGTATGAAGCAAGATTTTTAAGAGATTTCTTATATGCTAATAGATCAAAGACAGGACAAACAGTGTTAGTTGATTTACATGGATGGACGCAACAATTAATAGGAGATCCAAGTATTTGTAGTTATTATAAAGCACAATTTCCAGAAAATAGTAGTAGAACTGTAGGACAATATGGAGATGGATATTTAATTAACTGGGCAAGAAATAATTTAGGTTCATCAAACTATTCAGCAAAAGCAGCATTAATAGAATTACCAAGTGCAGGAATAAATGGTCATAATTCTGTTATACAAAATGGGTTCCCAACAAGATATATTAATGCAACATTAAATATGTTAAGAAATATTGTATGAAAGGATAGTAGTAAATGACTAAAAGAGTGAAAACAATAAGTATAATTGTGGTAGTACTTATAATTCTAAGTGTTAGTTTTGTTGTGATAAGAAAAAAATTTTTTCAAACTGATGCTGAAAACAATGAAAATAATATAGAGAACAGTTATACAACTATTGATAAAGAAAATGAAATTGCATATAATGAATCAACAGGGGTAAATGAATTAAAAGAAGCTACAGGAGCAACAGGAGATTCTAATATATATCAAGTGGAAGAAGAATATGATGGAAGAAAAGCACTAGTAATAAAACCGTCTCTTCAATACCAGGTTGTTTTTGCAGGAATGATAAAAGAAGATAAACCAGAATTATCTGAGATTGAAGAGATATATAATACTAATATAGTTCAGAGTCAAGGGATATTTGTTAAGAAAGATTCACAGTCTAAATTCTTAGAAATGTTAGAAACTTGTTCAAATTCAAGTTATTATTTTGATGACCAGGACATGTTACAAATAAGAGAAGAAATTCAACCTAATGAAAATGATGAAATACTGAAAAATGTTATAAATAGCGAGAAACAATATGTCATAGATATTGATGGAACGTGTTATATTATAGATCAAATGACAGGTGAAGTTGTAAATTATGATTATGAAATCATGAATCCTTATCAGCCATATCAATACTATCAGAATGAAAATAAAATCATCATGATGATAACTGAAAATATTGAGGGAAAATTGCAGGATGAGGAAATTATAAAAAGTGTAATAAATTTGATGGCACAAATATAGAAAATAAAAACTAGAGTAAATATGATTCTCTAGTTTTTTATTATATGAAATAGCATTTTATTTTAAATAAAGTTACAAATTTTAAATGTTCAAAAAAGCTTATACCATTTTTTAGAGTTTGTTAACTTAATATTGATATAGAATGTTTTCTCCAATTTCTGTTATATTTAGTGGAAGAGTTTGATTTATGTAATTTACAATATTTAAATTAGTATTATCTATAATAATCCAATTTATTTTATATTTTTTTCTTAGAACGTTAAAGTCTTCAATACTAAGGTTTGGAACTGCATTCCTATAGATGTCACGAAGTGATTGAAGTTCCGATAATTCTTCTTGTGAAAGTATTTCATACATATACATATCTCTTGACCAAATTATATTTATCTCAGAGCTTAATTGTCTCATGGTAGCACTATGTAAAGGTTCTGGCGGTGCTAGAACAGTAGCAGGTTCTGTGCTATTTTTTTCAGTTTCCTTATCCAATATATACTGTGTTTGGTCTATAATTGATTGAGGAATCTTATAAAAGTTTTCAGCTATTTCAAATCCATTGTCTTTTGTATAAACAAATTTCCCCATAAAGATTAGTAGTAATATTTCTATTAATAGAACTAGGGATTTGTATACTTTATTATTTTTTAAATTTAGTAGTATAACAAAAGAATATATTATTGAAAATTCTAGTGGTAGTAGCCAGAACAATCTCCAAAATACTTCAGTACCAGTAAAATATTGAGTGATATACTTAGTTAAAAATGGATTATATAATGTAACTAAGTAAATTAAAGGTACTAATACAAAATATCTTCGAGCCATAGAGTTTCCTTTAAGTAAGATTATAATAATGGAGAAGATATATAAAATAAAGTAATATCCGGTACCAATATAATTTTTTAAAATATCTAATATATTCAAATTCTCATTATATGTAGAACCATGAATGTTTTTGGCTATTATTAAATATAAAATACCATATATAGCGATTGGTAATCCTGTTAAGAGTAATTTTCCAAAAGTTTTCCAGTTTCTTTGAAATAATGCAATAATGCCAAATCCTATATAAGCAAAAAGAACTAAGAAAATAGCTGTGTTAGTAAAAAATACTGCTGATAAATTTAATATTAATAAGGCTTTTATATTTCTTTTTTCGTTATATTTTGATAGACTAATTAAATTTACTAGTATTAATGTAAGTACAATATTTAAAAATATTTCTTTTCCTTGCCACATTCTGCTTAGTAAGATAATACCTCTAAATCTTGATGTGAATCCACTAAATAAAAATAATATAGAGAGTAGTAATACATAAATCATGGCAGTTCTATTTTTATGTAATAATTTTCTTGCTAAAAGATAATATGCCATATATGAAAATAAAATCATTATAAAAGGTATTATAGTATGACATAATGTTGTTGAGGGAATATTAAAGACTTTAGCAAGAACGGACAAACTTAATTCATATCCAGATATCATATATCTAGATAAAAATATCGTGTTTTCACTTCCTAATGAAGGTGCGTGTGTATAGATGGCATCAGAGTTTTGATTTTCTTCTACTAGACTAACATAGAAAGCATCATCAGCATTTTCATTAAAAAGCAAACTAGAAACTGTAGCTTGAGTCAAAACCATTAAAATTAATATAGAAGCGATGACAAAGTCTGTTTTCTTTATATGCTTTAATTTAGCATAGTTGTGTTTAAAAAATTTTTTTTCTTGCTTTGGTTTACAAATAAAGAAAGAAGTTATAAAGAGTATACTAATTATAAATATGGTTATATACAAGACAAATTCGAAACTTACATGCAATAAAATTAAAGGAATGTAAATGATTTGTAAAATTGCAACTGTTGTTAAAAAACCATATAATATAATTGATATATAATTATGGTTTTTTAATATTTTATTTATTATTAATCCTATTCTATAGCTAATAATTACAATTGTTAAATATAAAAATATAGTTTTTATAAAAAGCATTGAATATTTCTCCTTCTTTTCATTTTTATATTGAGATTATAACATAGCATATTATATATAACAAGTATAAAATTACATTTTTCAATAGATTTAATTGACAAAATATTAAATTAAATATACAATATAACAAAATAGAAAATGAGGAGTGAAAATACAAGATGAGTTTTATAAAAGAAGCATGGAAAAATAGGAAATTAATATGGCAATTAGGGAAAAATGATTTTAAAAATAGATTTGCAAATACGAGTTTAGGTAGTATATGGGGGTATTTATCACCATTTATTTTTATGATGATGTATGTAATAGTATTTCAATTTATATTCAAAACACCAGGACCAAGTGCAGATATTCCATATATTGTATGGTTTATGCCAGGGATGGCTATGTGGATGTGCTTAAATGATGGAATTATTGGTGCTAGCAATGCTATTAGAGGATATAGTTATTTGGTAAAGAAGGTTGTATTTCCAGTAGATGTTATACCGATTATTTCAATTATTGCAAATGCCTTTGTTGCGATATTTCTATTTTTATTAGCTACAGTAGTTTGTATTGCATACAAATGTATACCTAATATTTTAAGCATAATTTATATTATAGTAGCTGCATATGCTTTTTTAATAGCAGTAACAAGATTTACATCTGCTATAGTAACGTTAGTACCAGATTTTTCTAACTTATTAGGTATTATTATGCAATTGTTTTTCTGGTTAACACCAGTTGTTTGGAACTTATCAATGATAGCAAATAATCCAATGATTTTACGAGTTTTAAAATGTATTCCATTTACATACTTGGTAACAGGATTTAGAGATTGCTTTATGGAAGGAAACATTGTAACAGCAGGACATGGAGCATATACGATTGTTTTCTGGGTAATTACAATTATAATGTTTGTATGGGGAAATTATATCTTTAAAAAGAATAAAAAAGATTTTGCAGATGTACTATAAGGAAGGAAAAAATGGAAGAAAAAATAGATATATTACTTGCTACATATAATGGTGAAAAATATGTGCAAGAGCAAATAGAAAGTATTTTAAATCAGACATATAAAAATATACATCTAATAATATCTGATGATGTATCTACAGATGGGACAAGAGAAATTCTGAAACAATATGAAGAAAATAAAAATATTACTATATATTATCAATCACAAAATTTGGGATATATAAAAAATTTTGAATTTTTAATTTCTAAAGTAGAAAATAATATATATATGTTATCAGACCAAGATGATGTATGGCTACCAGAAAAAATTGAAAAAACATTTTCTGTGTTAAAAAAAGAGAATGCAGATATGGTTTTTAGCGATTTAAAAGTTGTAGATCAAAATTTAAAAGAACTATATGCATCATTTAATGATTATATGCTTTTATCAAAAAAAATAAAAAAATATATAAATACAAAATATTTGAATTATTTATATAATTGTGTGACTGGATGTACTATTATGTCTAAGAAAGCATATATTAAATATATATTGCCAATACCGAACAAGTCGAAATATGTAGCACATGATTATTGGATGAGTTTAATGATTTCTATTAATGGTAAGCTAGCATATCTTCCAGAACAAACTATTTTATATAGGCAACATGGAGATAATCAGATAGGAACTGAAAAGATATCTCATAAATTTAAAAAATTAGAACAAGTTAGGAACTTATTCATAGAAGTAAAATTAGGTGTATTTTCAACATATGTAGAAAATAATTCTAAATTTCCCGAAGATATGCAAGAATTAAATAAAAAAGCATTGAATTATTATGAAATGCTCACAAATAAAAAAAATTTTAATTTTAAAGGGTGGCATATATTTCATACCTTGTACAAGCATGAAAGAATATCATATTATATTTTAAATTTTATTATAATGAATTTACCATTTATAGGTAAAGGGTTATTCAAAGTTAGATATACTATTTTAAAGATTTTAGGGAAAAGAGATTAAGTATATTAGACAGAAAAATAAGAAAGGATGAGTCTTTCAATGGAAAATAATAATCAAAAAGAAAAGATGAACCAAAATGAATTAGAAGATTTAAATGAAATAGAGAAATTAAATGCAGAAAAATTAAGAACATATGAGGATTTAGAGGATAAAAAAGATAATACAGTAGAAGATATAAAAGAAATATCAACAGAAACTGCAATAGAAATAACAAATTTATGTAAACAATACAAAATGTTTGCAAGAAAAAAAGATAGAATACTGGAAACATTATTTCCATCACACCCAAGACATGGAGTATTTAGTGCAATAGAAGATTTTAATTTAGAAGTGAAAAAAGGAGAAGTGCTAGGTGTATTAGGAAAAAATGGAGCAGGAAAATCAACTTTATTGAAAATGATAACAGGAGTTGTTACGCCTACAGCGGGAGATATAAAAGTTAATGGGAAAATTAGTTCGTTGTTAGAGTTGGGAACAGCATTTAATCCAGAATTAACAGGAATTGCGAATATTTATCAACATGGACAAGTTATGGGATTATCTAATGAAGAAATTAAAGCGAAGGAACAAGAAATTATAGATTTTGCAGATATAGGAGAACATTTATATCAACCTGTAAAAACGTATTCTTCTGGTATGTTTGCACGTTTGGCTTTTGCTTGTGCCATTAATGTTGATCCAGATGTCTTAATTGTTGATGAAGTTTTGTCAGTAGGAGATATGGCGTTTCAATTAAAATGCTTTAAGAAATTTGAGCAATTTAAGAAAAAGGGGAAAACTATACTTTTTGTAACACATAGCATCACAGATATTTTAAGAAATTGTACTAGAACAATTATAATTGATTCTGGGAGAAAGATATTCGATGGTGGTGTAAAAGAAGGAGTAGAAAGGTATAAGAAAATTATTGTGGGATTAAGTCCTAAAGAAAGCAAAGAAGGTGTTTTATCAGATAAAGAATTATTAGAAAAAAACGCAAATTATAATGCTGATAAAAAGGCAAGTGGAGAGACATGGAAGTCTCACTTTAATGAAAATCCAAATTTAATTACATATGGTAATGGAGTAGCAGAAGTAATTGATTATGGAATGTTTGATGAAAAAGAAAACTATATATCTGTCTTAGAAAATGATAGAGAAGTCATATTAAAATCAAAGATTAAATTTCATAAGGATGTTAAAGATCCGATTTTTACAATGACTGTTAAAGATTTTAAGGGATTGGAGATGTGTGGAACAAATACTTTAATAGAAAAGATTGCAACAGGAGATTATAAAAAAGGAGAAATTGTAGAAGTTTCATTTAAGCAAAAAATTAATGTCGCACCGGGTAAATACACATTATCTTTTAGTTGTACACATTTTAATCATAGAGGAGAACTAGAAGTATTAGATAGAAAATATGATGCTTTATTAATAGAAGTATTATCTACAAAGGATACTGTAGGACTTATGAGATTAGACTGTGATATTTCCATTCAAAAAGTATAATAGGTAAAGGAGAAAAGATGAATAATAATAGACGTAATAATATAAAAATAGTGACATTTTCAATACTAATATTATTAATGATATCATTTGTAGTAGTCTATATATTTTCTAAAGGAAATAAAGAAATAAAAACAACAAAATTAACACAATTAAAAAATAATACAAATAGGCAAATGATGGGGTATATTATAAAAACTGAAAATGATAATACTGTTGTGATTGATGGGGGGACTAAAGACGATACAGAAAATTTAATACAATGGATAAATCAACAAGGAGGAGAAGTACATTCTTGGTTTATTACACATCCACATATTGACCACATGGGGGCCTTTTTGAAAATTGTAGAAGAAACAGAAATTCCAATCAATCATATATATGTGACATTAAATGATTTGACTTGGTATGAAAAAAATGGCCCAACTGAGGCTAATGAAATTAATGAAGTGAAAGAATTTTTTGATGTGATACAAAATTCAAGAATTTCGAGAGTTGTACAAGAAGTCTATCTAGACCAAAATATAGAAATAGACAATTTGAATTTTGAAATTATAGGAGTCAAAAATCCAGAAATAATAAATAATGGAAACAATAATTCAAGTATGGTAATAAAAATGCATTCAGATACAAAAACCGTAATATTTTTAGCAGATACGGGAGAAGAGAGTGGTAAAAAATTATTAGAAAATCAAAGTGACAAATTGAAAGCTAATATTGTACAAATGGCGCATCATGGTCAAAATGGAGTAACAGAAGATGTATATAAAGCAATAAATCCTGAAATATGTTTATGGCCAACACCAGACTGGTTATGGAATAATGATTCTGGAGAGGGAGAAGATTCAGGCGATTGGAAAACCAAAATAACTAGGGAATGGATGAATAAATTGAATGTTAAGAAAAATATAATCGGAAAAGATGGAGATCAAACAATAGAACTTCCATGATAATAGTAAAGGAGAGAAATTCATTGAAATTAAGTACAGAATTTTATCATAATGAAATTCCAATTTCAAAAGAAAAAAAAGATTTAATTGATAAATATATAAATCAATATGAGATAGAGAATTATGAAGATAAATTTGATGAAAATATAACATGTGAGGAATTGTATTACTTAACAGCAACTAGTCAAAACTTGTTAAATTGGTATCCTTTTTCTAGTGAATGCGAAATATTAGAATTGGGAGGAGATATAGGAGAACTTACAGGATTATTCTGCCAGAAATGTAAAAAAGTGCTGACAGTTGAACCACAATTGGATTGCGCAAAAGCGATTAGTAAAAGGTATAAAAATAGGGAGAATTTAGAGATTGTTGCAGGAAATTTGAAAGATATAGACTTAGAAGAGAAATTTGATATTATAACATTTATTGGAAATATTGATAGAATAAAGGAAATAGTAGGAGAAGATATTTCATTAGAGAAAACAATAGAATATTTGGAAAATTTCTTAAAAGAGAATGGAAGGATATTATTAGCTATCGACAATAAATTTGGATTAAGATATTGGTCAGGAAATCCAGACAATATTTTAAATAAGAAATTTTCAAGTTTAATAGGATATCATAATGAACCTAAAGTATATGAAACGTATACAAGAAAAAGTTTAGAAATTATGTTAAAAAATATGGGGTATTATACAAATTTTTATTATCCATTACCAGATTATAAAATGCCCAATGTTATATTTACAGATAATGGATTACCTCAATATAATAGCATAGATAAATATAATCCTTATTGTGCTGGGAAATCTGATTTGATTATAAATGAAATAGATGTATTTAGAGAAATTTTAAAAACAAATCCAGAAATGTTTACATTTTTTACAAATTCTTTTTTAATAGAAATCTCAAAAGAAACAATGAATTTGCCATATAAATATATATCATTTAATAATTTAAGAAAAGCAAAATACCGATTAATAACTAAAATAGGAGAAGATATTGTTGAAAAGCAAGTAGTCACAGGTGAAGCTAGAGAACATCTAGAACATATGGGAGAAAATATTAATTTATTAAAAGAAAATGCTATTAAAAGTTTAGATGAAATGAAGGAAAATCATTTAATTAGTAAATATGTTGATCAAAAATATCTCTTAAACGAAGTACTTACACAAGAATTAGAAAAAGGAAATCAAAAAACGTTTGATTATATAATAGAAAAATATAAAGACATATTATTAAAAAACTCGTTTAAAATAGAAAGCTATGAGGATACTATATTTAAACAATATAATATACCTGTTAAAGATGAAAATTTGATAAAAGATATGAATTTTCTAGAAAATGGCTTGTGGGATATGACTTTTAAAAATTGTTTCTATATAGAAAATGAATTTTATTTTTTTGATCAAGAATGGAGAGCGAAACATATACCTGTTGAATTTATATTATATAGATCAATAATATATACAATATCTTTAAGAAGATATATTAACGTAGAAGATTTAATGGAGAAATATCATTTAAAGAAATACAGAGAAATATTTGATGAACTAGATAGTAAACTTCAAAAAGAAATTAGAGATGACAAGATATGGAAGTTTTATAGTCAGAATAAATATTTTGATATAGAAGCAACAAAACAAGAATTAATTAATGTAAAACAGCGAGATGAAGCTAAGGAATTAGCAATAAAAAATTTACAGAAAGATAATACATATTTATTAAATGAGAGAGAAAATTTAATAAAAGAGAATGAAGAATTAACAAATGAATTGAATTATATAAAAAAATTGTATGGTGAGAAACTTAGTGTAAAGGTTTATAGGAAAATAAAGAGATTTTTGGGAGGAAAAAATGAATAAAAAAATTAATATTTATAAAACGCAAAAGAAAGAATTGAATATAAATGTTCCAAAAAAGGTAAGTGTAATTATTCCAAATTATAATTATCAAGATTATATAATCGAAAGAATCGATTCTATTTTAATGCAAACATATCCAATATATGAACTTATTATATTAGATGATTGTTCGACTGATAATAGTGTAGAAGTAATAGAAGAAAAAATAAAAACTATACCGAAAGACATAAAAGTAAAATTCATAAAAAACGAAAAAAATAGTGGAGGATGTGTTTTTAAACAATGGAAAAAAGGATTTGATGTTTCTACAGGGGACTTTATATGGATAGCAGAAGCCGATGATAGTGCTGAAAGTACTTTCGTAGAAGAATTGATAAAACCATTTGATGATGAAGAAGTTATTTTATCTTATTGTGAATCTGCAAGAATTGATGGAGAAAATAATTTAATAAGAGAAAAATCAGATGATTTATATGATATGTGTCGAACAGGAGAATGGAATAATTCTTATACATGGACAGGGAAAGAAGAAAATATTTACCATTTAAGTGTAACAAATACAATTCTAAATGTGTCTAGTGTTATGTGGAGAAAGAAAGACTATACAGAGATTTTGGAAAAAGCAGGAGAATTTAGAGTAGCAGGAGACTGGTATATATATAGCCACATTTTAAAAGATGGAAAAATAAGTTGGAATAGTAAACCATTAAATTATTATCGTAAGCATGGAAGCTCTGTTTGCACAGATATTAAATGGGAAATTGAATATAATGAAATATGTAAAATACAAGATGAAATTTCTAGTTGGTATGACTTACCAGAAGAAGTTAAGAAAAAACAGGAAATGAGAAGAGACTTAATGAGACAATCTATGCCTCCAAAGGATAGTGGAAAAAAGAAAATTGCATGGGTAATTCCACATCCAGGAAAAGGTTCTGGAGGACATAGAACAATTATTCAAAACGTAAATGCATTAATTAACCATGGATATGAATGTGATATTTATGTAGAAGAAGATGGGGTATCTACACCACAAACTGTTAAAGATAAGATAAATAGTTGGTATGAAAAATGTGATGCTGGCGTATATGTAGGAATGGAACTAAAAAAAGATTATGATATAGTATTTGCTACAGGATGGCAAGTTATTAACTTTGTAAGAAGAATGCAAGCAAGAAAAAAAGCTTATTTTATACAAGATTTTGAACCATGGTTTTTCCCTATGGGAGATCAATATTTAATTATTGAAAATTCTTATAGATATGGTTATAAGCCAGTTACTATAGGAAAATGGTTAGCACATAAGATGTCAGCAGAATTTAATACACCTGTTCAATATTTTGACTTTGGAGCAGATTTAAACACATATAAAAAACTAACGAATGTGAAAAAAGAAAATGCAATATGTTTTGTATATCAACCAGAAAAACCTAGACGTTGTGATTATATAGGATTAAAAGCATTAAAAATTGTAAAAACAATAAGACCAGATATACAAATTTATTTATATGGTTCTAATGCACCTGCTAGTTTTGAGTTTGAATGCAAGAATTTAAATATTATACCAATTAAAGAATGTAATGAACTATACAATAAATGTATGGTAGGAATATGTATGAGTTCTTCAAATCCATCAAGGATTCCATTTGAAATGATGGCAGCAGGATTACCAGTAGTTGAACTTTATAGAGAAAATAACTTATATGACTTACCAGATGAAGGGGTATTACTTGCAGAGCCTTCTCCAGAAGCAGTTGCAAATGCAATTTTATATTTAGTCGACCATCCAGAAATAAGAGAAAAGATGTCTAATTTCGGAACACAATTTATGAAAGATTATCCGCTAGAAAAAGGATTTTCACAATTCTTGAAAGCGGTTGATGATATGATAAATACAGATTATGAAGAAAAAACTGAAATAAAAAAATTATATAACAAAGAACCATTTAAAGCAAGCGAAGAAACAACAAAAGTAGCAATTGAAGGCATAGAACCAGTTTATATTGATACACATGGACCAATATATAGATTTTTGAGAAGAGTAAAACGATCACTTAAAGGTTGGTTAATAAAATTGGGGATAAAAAAATCATAATAAAGGAACGAAGAAAAAATGAAAGCAATTTTTAGGAAAGTTAAAAAAGTATTTCATGCAATTAAAATCCAAAATATAAAAGCAATTATAAGATATATAAAAAATAATGGATTTAAAGGCTTATATACAACATGTATAAATAAAATACGTTTTGGAACTGTTATATTAGATGAATATAAAACATGGATGGCAAATAATGAACCATCTAAAGAAGAATTGGAAAAGCAACGTAAATATGTATCTTGTCAAAATTTAAAATTTGAACTAATTGTGATGAAAACTACAGAAAGTCTTCAAAATAGTATACAAGCTCAAACATATTCCAATTTTGTAAAAACAGAAATACAAGATAGATCACTATTAGATATTGTAACAAATTCAACTAGTGATTATCTTGTATTGATTGGAGAAGACATTGTTTTACCAGAGTTTACACTTTATGAGCTTGTAAAATCAATAGAATATAGAGATTCTATTATGATTTATGCAGATAATGATACTATAATAGATGGAGAAAGGAAAAATCCTAATTTTAAACCAGATTTTTCGAAAGATACATTAACTTCTGAAAACTACTTGGGAAATTTTTTGGTAATAAAGACAGACTTTCTAAAGATACATCAAAATATTTTGCAGAATCTTAATAAAAACATAATTTATGATTTGGCTTTTAGAGTAAGTGAAAAGACAAGGAAAATAGAACATATACAAAAAGTATTATTCCATAATATAACAACAAATATGGAATATGATACAGAAGATGAAAAAAAGATTATAGCAGATTATCTAAAAAGATGTAATTTACAGTATAATGAGATTATAGATGGAAGATATAAAGGACAATATAAAGTTCAATATGCAATTATTGGAAATTCAAAAGTATCCATCATTATACCAAATAAAGACCACATAGAAGACCTAGAAAAGGCGATTAGTTCTATACTAGAAAAATCTACTTATAGAAATTATGAAATTGTTATAGTAGAAAATAACAGTGAAAATAAAAGCACTTTTGAATATTATGAAAAAATTCAAAAGGAAAATCCAAATAAAATACGTGTTGCAAATTTTAAAATAGATTATTTTAATTATTCAGCATTAGTAAACTTTGGTGTAGAGCATGCAGAAGGAGAATATGTTATATTGTTAAATAACGATATAGAAATTATTAATGAAGATTGGATTGAACAAATGTTGATGTATGCACAAAGAAAAGATGTTGGAATATGCGGAGCAAAACTATATTTTCCAGATAGAAGTATACAACATGCAGGAGTTACAATAGGTACAAGAGGATTGGCAGGACATCGCTTTAGAGAAATTGAAGAAAAAGATTATCATCGTGATGATTATATTAATATTGTACAGAATGTTAGTGCAGTTACAGCTGCTTGTTTTATGGTAAGAAAAGATCTATACATAGAATTACTGGGATTTGACGAAAAATTAGCAGTTGCTTTTAATGATGTAGATTTTTGTTTAAAAGTTAGAACAGCAAAATACCTAGTTGTTTATAACCCATATGTTGAAGCATATCATTATGAATCAAAATCTAGAGGACAAGATCAAGAATCAGAAGACAAGCAGAAACGTTTTGCTAAGGAGTATGAACTTTTTGTTAAAAGGTGGTCAAAAACAATACAAAAAGGAGATCCATATTATAATAAAAACTATAGACTAGATACAGATTTACCAAAAATTAACTATAATAAAATCCATTAGTAAGAACTAAAAACATAAGAAGATAAAAGGAGTCAATATGAATACAGAAAAATTAAAAAAATATTTAAAAATAATTAATGAATTCGTATTACGATTTGGATTCGTTTTTGAGTTTATTTTTTCTATTATAATGGCAATTGCTGTATACAAAGTGATTATGTATAAAACATATTATGAACATTTTTCTTATAAAAACATGATATTAATCGTGGTTTCAGTAATTATTATTCTATATATTGCTATTTTAAATATCGTGAAAAATAAGAAAAAATATGAAAAGATTTTCTTGCATCTTATGATACCAATAGGAAGTCTATTTCTAATTTTAATGATACCAGGCTTTGTAGCAGATGAGCCTGCACATATTTATAGAGCTTATGATATATCAAGAGGGATTTTGATACAACCAATAGATGAAAATGGAAAATCAAGTAGTAGTATACCAAAAGATTTTAATTTAAATCATAGAGATACATTTAGTAATTACAAAATTTTAAATGATAAATTTAAAGAACAAACAGATTATAATGAAACAGAAGAATTGTATAACCCTGCACAAGGATATAATCCAATTATGTACTTGTTTTCTAGTATTGCCTTTTTAATAGGAAGAGTATGTGGAATGAATTCTTTTTTAGTTATATATATGGCTAGAATTTTTAATTTCATTCTATTCCTATTTTTAGGATATTATGCAATAAAGATAATACCATTAGGCAAGTTTCTATTATTGGTATATTTCTTCAATCCAATGATGATAAGCCAAGCAACTTCTGTTTCAGCAGATAGTATTATCAATTCTATTGTCATATTTTTTATAGCTTTTGTCTTGCATTTATATTTTCAAGAAAAAGAAATGACAAAAGTACAAAAAATTATATTTGTTATAAAT
>CALXJV010000015.1 GCA_944388715.1 uncultured Clostridia bacterium | reverse complement strand
TTTTTTAGTCAAAAAATTTAAAAAAATAAAATCTCATATTATAAGCAAAAAATATAACTATTTAATCTTTAGTACTGCGCTATTGTTCATAATATAGATTTTTTTTAGCTTTTGTGATAAAATATAAGTGTAAAATTATAAATAAAGTAAAAAGAAGGAAGGAAAAAATGTCTATTGGATTTACAATTGGAAAATTCGCACCATTACATAAAGGACATCAATATTTAATAGAAAAAGGAATCAAAGAAATGGACGAATTTTATGTAATAGTATATGAAACAAAAGTAATTGATATTCCTGTTGAAACAAGAGCAAATTGGATAAAAAAGCTATATCCAAAAGCAAAAATAATATATGCAAAAAATCCACCATCACAATATGGTATGGATGAAGAAAGTGTAAAAATTCAAACAGATTATTTAAAAAATATAATAAAAGATGTGCCAGTAACACACTTTTATAGTAGTGAACCATACGGGAAATTTGTAGCAAGAGATTTAAAAATAGAAGATGTACAAGTAGATAGACTTAGACAAAAATATAATATTAGTGCTACAGAAATAAGAAACAATATTGAAAAAAATAAAAAATATGTAGAAGACATAGTATATAAAGAAATATTAGAGTGAAGACAAATTTGGAAAATGATGATTTTAGGAACGGAGAAAAAATTATCATTTTACCAAATTTTTTTTGATAGAAAACATTATTAAACTTCTAAATTTTGTAACACAAAGTGAAAGTAAAATATCTTATTTTCAAAAAAACATTATGAAACTTTTTAGTTTTACTATGCAAAGATGATTTTTTTTTGCTCCAAAATCATCAAAATCTTAAGAAATATTCATAAAATATTAAGAAAAAATAAATAGTAATCAAAATAAATATATGTTAGAATGAAGAAAAAACAAAGGGAGGATGAATATGGAAACAATATTAAAATGTGAAAACTTGTGTAAAACATTCGGAAAAAGAAACATATTAAAAAATGTTTCTTTAGAAGTAAAACAAGGAGACATCTTAGGATTTATTGGACCAAATGGTGCACGGCAAAACAACTACAATTAAATTAATTTTAGGATTACAAAATATAACAAGCGGAAAAGTAAATATAAACGGATATGATATAGAAAAAGAATTTACACATGCAATAAAAAAAGTAGGAGCAATTGTAGAAAATCCAGATATGTATATGTATTTATCTGGGTATCAAAATTTAAAATTAGTCGCAAATCTATATAAGGGAATAACAAAAGAAAGAATTGATGAAGTAGTAAAACTAGTAAAATTAGAGAAAAGAATAAATGATAAAGTATCAAAATATTCTTTAGGAATGAGACAAAGATTAGGTATAGCACAAGCAATATTGCACAAACCAAATCTATTAATACTAGATGAACCAACAAATGGATTAGATCCAGAAGGAATAAAAGAAATGAGAGAATTGTTGGTTACACTTGCAGATAAAGAAAAAATGGCAATATTAATATCAAGTCATAATCTAGCAGAATTAGACAATTTCTGTAATAAAGTATGTATCATAAAAAATGGAGAAGTTATAGAAACAAGTGAAATATCAAAAATCAAGAAAGAAGCCAGTCAAGAATTTAAAATATTTGAAGTAAATGATGTAAATACAGCTAAAAAAGTAATAAATGATTTAATTATTTTAGATGAAAACAAATTTAAATTAAATGTGCCAAAAGATGAAGTACCTGAAATTATCAATAAATTAGTTGAAAATAAAGTAAAGATTTATGAAGTAAAACAAGAAGAAAAAACATTAGAAGATGCATTTTTTGAAAAGACAGGGGGGAATATAATTGAGTAATTTGATAAAAAATGAATTAGTAAAAATATTTAAAAAGAAGACAATTTATATAACAATGGGAGTTATATTTTTATTATTAATATTTATGAATAGTATGATTAAATTCGCAAATAGAGAAACTTCACTAGCAAACTATTACTTATATAATGAAAGCTATATAAATTCGATAAAAGAAGAGCTAAAAACACTAGATCCAGATAAACCAAGTGATGTAACAACATATATAAATTTAGCAACTGAGATAGAAATTAGTGAAATAATGAATAAATATAAGGAGGCAGATTGGAAATTAGCAATAATAAATGAAAGAATATCACCATATATATCAGAAAGAAACACATATAAATATGGAGCAGAAAAAAATGAAACACAAGTAGAGGAAATAAACAAAAAAATAGAAGATTTGACATCAAAACTAGATAGAAATGATTGGAAATATTTTGCTGAAGAAGATTTAGAAACAGCAGAACAAAAAATAAACGAAATACAAACTCAAAAAGAACAAACTGAAGATACACAAATAATAAAAAATCTAGAATTAGAGTTAAAAAATGCTGAAGTAGAAAAAGAGATAGCAGAATATAGAATAAATAAAAATATACCATATGGAAATGATTATTTAAATAGAGCTATAGATAATTTACAAAATGCAGTTTCTAGTATAGCAGGATATGACAGTTTAGATAGAGATTTAGAATATAGAGAAAAATTAGATTACAATGAATATGTAAAACAAGAAGCTGAAAGTAGATATATATTAGACACTGGAATTAATATAAATGAAAGTGGTAGCTTAAAAGGAATATTACAAGACTTTTATTCTCAGTTTGGACTATTTCTAATAGTTGTAATAGTTATGATAGCAGGAACAATTGTCAGTGAAGAATTCAATAAAGGTACTATAAAATTATTATTAGTAAAACCTTATACAAGAAATAAGATATTATTATCTAAATTTATAACAACATTAATTATGATTGTTTTTGTAATAATAGTAACAATTATTATGCAAATACTAATAGGAGGAGTATTATTTGGATTTGATAGTCTGGGAATGCCAGTAGTAGAGTATAATTTTAATACTAATTCACTACAAGAAATTAATATATTTGTATATTTAATTATACAAACATTGACACAATTGCCAATGATAATATTGTTAGCAGTATTAGCTTTTGCAATAAGTACAATATTCTCAAATAGTGCACTTGCAATAACTATATCATTGTTAGGTTATATGTCAACAGCTATAATAAATCAATTGGTAATGGCGTATAATTTAGGATTTATGAAATATTTTGTTACAATGAATTGGGATTTAAGTATGTATCTATTTGGAGGTTTACCATTAATGGAAGGAATGAATATGACAATGTCAATAATAATTTGTATAGCATATTTCCTAATAATGATGATACCAACATTTGTTATATTTAAGAAAAGAAATATAAAAAATATCTAAAAAGTTTATTGAACAGTAACTAGAGTATTTTAGTTACTGTTTTATTAATTATAGGAAATAATATGGAACTTCAAAATATCATTAATTTATACAAATGTAAAAAAACAAAATATTAATTGAAAAAAGCCGATATTGTTGATATAATTGGTGCAAATACTATTAGTAAATTAATGGAAATCTGAACATTTCTAAAGAAATAATAGAAAAATGGATAAATCAATAAAATGTAGTTTGAATGATTTTTCTTGCAAGATTTTATTACTAATGAAAAGGAAAACAAGGAAGAATAGAAAAAAGATATTCTTAAGGAGGTTAGATATGAATTTTCCAGAAAATTTAAAAAAAGGAGATACTATAGGAATATGTGCACCATCAGGAGGAATTACAAATGAAAAAAGCATAAAAAAATTAGAATTAGCAGAAAAACAATTAGAAGAAATGGGATATAAAATAATAGAAACAGAAAGTGTAAGAAAAGAAGAAAAAGGAAGAAGTGCATCAGGAAAACAAAGAGCAAAAGAATTTATGGAATTACTAGAAAACGATGACGTAAAAATGATAATATTTGCAACAGGAGGAGACTTTTTAGTAGAAATACTAGAATATTTAGATTTTGAAAAAATAAAAAAGCTAAAACCAAAATGGATGCAAGGATATTCAGACATAACAGGAATCAACTATATATTTAACACAGTATTAGAAATACCATCAATTTATTGTCAAACTATAAAAGACTATGCAATGAGACCATTATATAGAAACCTAACAGACGCGTTAAAAATAGCAAGTGGAGAAAAAATAAAACAAGAATCATTTGAAAAACATGAAGAAATTGTAGATTTCAGAATAGAAAATGATGAAGCACCTCTTGAAAATCAAGAAAGTATAGATGAATTCAATGATGAAAAAGAAGAAATAGAAAAACAGGAATTGGAAAAAGGCTATGAATTAACACAAGAAACAAAATGGCTAAATTTAAATGGAGAAGAAAAAATACAATTTAGAGGAAGAGCAATAGGAGGTTGTTTAGATTGCATAAAAACATTCATAGGGACAAAATATGACAACGTAAAAGAATATATAGAGAAATATAAGCAAGACGGAATTATATGGTTCTTAGAGGTTTTTGAAATGAGTACACCAACAGTGTATCTTACATTATGGCAAATGAAAATGGCAGGATATTTTGAAAATTGTAAAGGAATAATATTTGGAAGGTCATTATTTATAAGAAATGATTATGATATAGATTTTAATCAAACTGTAAAAGATGCCTTAGGCGATTTAAATATACCAATTATATGTGATGCAGATATAGGACATGTATCTCCACAATTGGCAATGGTAAATGGAGCAATATTAGAAATTACTTCTCATGATGGAAAAGGAAAAGTGACAATTGGGGACGTGTGAAAATGGACAAAAAATGGTCAAAAGGGACAGGTCATGGGGATTGAGGGACGTTCCTTGGAAAAAGGGATTCAAGGACCGTCCCTCAATCCCTTTTTTTGACACGTCCCCAACAAAAAGTTATTTAAAATAGTAGAATTTATTAATTGTTATTGATATAATATAAGAGAAAGGAAAGTGAAGAAAAATGAAAGTGATTTTAGTAAATGGAGGACCACACAAAGAAGGGTGCACATATACAGCATTAAAAGAAGTAGAAAAACAACTAAATAAAAATGATATAGAAACAGAAATATTTTGGTTAGGAATAAAACCAGTAGCAGGATGTATAGGTTGTGGTAGTTGTAAAAAAACAGGAAAATGTTTTGTAGATGATAAAGTAAACGAATTTATTGAAAAAGCAAAAGAAGCAGATGGATTTGTATTTGGAACACCAGTACATTTTGCATCAGCAACAGGAGCAATTACCTCTTTTATGGACAGAGTATTTTATGCAGGAAAACAAGTCTTTCAAAATAAATTAGGAGCTTGTGTAGTAAGTTGTAGAAGAGGAGGAGCAACATCAACATTTGATCAATTAAATAAATATTTTACAATTAACAACATGCCAATTGTATCATCACAATATTGGAATATGGTACATGGAAATACACCAGAAGAAGTAGTAAAAGATGAAGAAGGAATGCAAACCATGAGAACATTGGGAAATAATATGGCATGGCTACTAAAATGTATAGAACAAGGGAGAAAATCAGGAATAGAAATACCTGAAAAAGAGCAACTAATAAGAACAAATTACATAAGATAATAAAAACGACAAAACGGGCCAGGTTATAAATTGTATTTTTAAAAAAGAAAATATGTCGAAAAATGTCTGTAAATAAAAATATCAGAGAAGGATTAAATAGTTGTCAAAGCCATCAATAATAAATTTAATTAATTTTATAGATAGGTTTATATGAGTAAGCACAATCTTATGTAAGTCAAAAAAATAGTCAATGAAAAATAATAAAAACAAGAGGAATAAAAAATGAACAAAAATGATAAAATAGGAATATTTGACTCTGGAATAGGTGGAGTTACAGTATTGCAAGAAATATTAAAAATTTTACCAAATGAAAATTACATATATTATAGTGATTCAAAAAATTGTCCATATGGAGATAAAAGTGACGAACAAATAAACGAAATATGTGAAAATATAGTTAAAATATTTATAGAACAAAATTGTAAAGCAATTGTTATAGCATGTAATACAGCAAGTGCTAAATCAGTTCAGTATTTAAGAAAGAAATATAATCATATACCATTTATAGCTATAGAACCTGCATATAAAATGGTATATGATTACGCATATGACAAACCAACTTTAGTAATGGCGACAAAAGGAACAATAGAAAGTGAAAAATTCAATCTTTTATATCATAAATATGATAATCATAAAACAATATTACTTCCATGTGTAGGATTAGCAGATATAATAGAAGAGGGAAATAGCGATAAAATAAAAGAGTATTTAAAAGAACATTTAGAACAATATAAAGGAAAAGTGGAAAATATAGTTTTAGGATGTACACATTATCCATTAATAAAAAAAGAGATAAAAGAAGTTTTAGGAAAAGTAGAATTTTTCAATGGAGCACCATATTTGGCAAAACACTTAAAAGAGATATTGGAAGAAGAAAATATGATAAATGAAAGTTATATAAAAAATGATATACAATTTATAGATTCATCAAAAGATGAGAAAAAGAAAAAAAGATTTTTTGAAATAATAAATAACAATATGCTATTACAATCAGAATGATGAAATAAAAAACAAGGTTTAAAGGTTATGTACATAGTTAGAAATATGTAATAAACAAAACTATATTTTGGCTTAAAATCAACATTTGAAAAAATATACTATATGTGGTTTCAAGAGAATTGAGAAAGGATGAAATTTAATATGAAAATATTAAAAAACGATTTAAAAAGCGAATTAAATATAAGAACTCAAAAGGATTTTCCAGAAGAAGGAATTGAATTTATAGATATAATGCCATTAATAATACAAAAAGAAACATTTAATGAAATAGTAGAAAAAATGTCTACAGAAATATCAAATAAAAAAGTTGATTACATTGTAGGACCAGAAGCAAGAGGATTAATCATTGGTTCAGCTATAGCATATAAACTTAATATAGGTTTTATACCTGTAAGAAAAGCAGGAAAATTACCTCCAACTACAGTAGAAAAACAATTTGACTATGAAAAAGAATATGGTAAAGATACTTTGGAATTACCTAAATTAGTAAATGAAGAGTATAAAAATAAAAGATTTTATTTAGTAGATGATATATATGCGACAGGAAATACTATGAATGCAATGAAGACAGCCATAGAAGAGATAGGGGGAATTGTAGTAGGACAAGGTGTCATTATGAATATAAAAGAATTAAATGATGCAAAAGATGTATATTCATTGTTAGAAGTGAATGAAGAATAGGGATATTGGGGACTCCCTCAATCCCCTTTTCCAAGGCCCCCCATGACCTGTCCCTTTTGACCATTTTTTGTCCATTTTCACACGTCCCCAAAGGATTACAAATATTTCTTTAATTTTTCTACATTATTTTCTTGGAATTGAATAAAATTTGTTAAAATATTCTTTATATTATCAGTTGTTTCAGGATTATTATTTAATAATTTAACACCTTCTATAATCCCCATATTTGTTCCCTTTATTAACATTTCAGCAATTTTAGAATCAGAATTATCGTTTAAAGTACTTATTTGAATATCAAACCAACCCATCATCTTTTGAGCAGGATTAAGTTCCTTAGGAAATTCTTCATATTTCCCAAGTTCTGCATTTACATCATTTAAGATTTCATTATACTTGTTATATTCAAATTGTAAATCATCTTTTAATTTATCATCTGTTACTTTTTCAGCAATAGAAGAGATTGAGTCCATCCCCATCTTAATACCCTTATTAATTTCATTTAAAATATATTCTGGTCTATTCATAATACAAAACCTCCTATTAAAATTAAATTTATAGATATATAAAATTTTCGTATATATCCAATGCGATTTGATTTTTATTTTAGTTAAGATTCAAAAAATGCTATTTTCAAAATGTATATAATCTATTATGTGTAATTAAATAAAAATTATTAGTAATTTAGTTGAATAAAAAAATAAAAAAAGGGAGAAAATTTATATATAATATAAAAGATTGGAGTGAAGAAAATGGAAGAAATGGTAAATAAATTAAATGAATTTCTTGCAGATTTAAATGTATTTTATAGAAAATTACAAAATTATCACTGGAATGTTAAAGGAAAAAACTTTTTTGTATTACATGAAAGATTGGAACAATATTATGACAAGATTAATGAACAAATAGATGAAATTGCAGAGCATATATTGACTCTTGATAAACAACCATTAGGAACAATGAAAGATTATTTAGAAAAAACTTCTATCGAAGAAGCTCAAAATGCAAAAATAGAGGGAGAAATTGTATTAGATAAAATATTAAAAGATTATGAAACATTACTGCAAAAAGCAATGACAATAAAGAAATTAGCTGATGAACATCATATTTATGCAACTTCTAGCTTAATAGATGAATATATCTTAGAATATAGCAAAATTATTTGGATGTTAAAACAGCATAAATAAAAAAAGAAAAAATGTTCGCAAAAAGTATTGACAATTTTAAAAATTGTATGTACAATAAAGGCGAACATTTTTTCAAACACAAAAAGTTTCATTTTTCACAATTTGAAGATATTATAGCAAGAACAAAAACATAACATGTGAGATACTAGAATATTAAAATAAATATTTTTCTAAAAGCTTTAGAGATAAAGAAAATTGGGAGGTAATTATTATGATTTCATCATTACATATAAAAAATATAGGAATAATAGAAGACTTATGTATAGATTTAAACAAGGGGTTAAATGTTTTAACAGGAGAAACAGGAGCTGGAAAAACCCTAATTATAGATTCACTTCAAATAATATCAGGAGGAAGATTTTCAAAAGAGATGATAAGAAAAGGTGAGACAAATTCTTTTGTTGAACTTTGTTTATATTGTCCAGAAAATGAACAAGCCATAGATGGAAATATTATAATTACCAGAGAAATAAATTTAAATGGAAAAAACATGTGTAAGATAAATGGAAGAATGGTAACTGTAAATGAATTGAAAGAATTTATGAAAAATTTTATAGAAATACATGGACAAAATGATAATCAAAATTTATTAGACAGTAAATTACATTTAAAATATTTAGATGGATTTATAGGAAAGAATACTTTAGGAGAAGATAAGGCAAGATATGAAGAACTATATCATCGATATATAGAAATAAAAGAAGAGCTAAAACACAATTATGGAGATGATAAAGAAAGACAAAGAAAGTTAGATTTATTAAGATATCAGCTAGAAGAAATAGAAGAAAACAAATTAAAAGAAAATGAAGAAGAAACCCTAGAAGAGAAAAGAAAAATATTTTTGAATTCAGAAAAAATAGTAGAAAATTTAAATGAGGCAGATACTGTATTATCAGAAAGTACAATAGACAGTTTAAGTATGGCAATTCGTGCATTAGAGAAAATAGAATACATAGATAAAAAATATGAAAAAGTAAGTAATAATTTAAAAAGTTCTTATTATGAATTGCAGGAATTAGCTAGAGACATAAATAATTATAGAGAAGAAATATATTTTGATGAAGAAGAAAGAAATAATGTAGAAGAAAGATTGGATATGATACATACATTAAAAAGAAAATATGGAAATAGTATAAAAGAGATATTAGAATACAAAGAAGAGATAAAAAATGAAATTAATCATATAGAAAATTTAGAAGAATACAATAACAAGTTAAAAAATGAATTAGAAAAAATAGAAAAAGAGATGAATATACTAGCCAAAAAAATAAGTGATATAAGAACAAATTATTCCAAAAAGCTAAGTGATAATATAAATAAAGAACTAGAAGATTTGAAAATGAAAAATGCAAAAATTAACGTAAAAGTACAATATGTAGAAAATGAATTCTTTAAAACAGGTAAAGATATCGTAAAATTTTATATAACTACAAACTTAGGAGAGGATGAAAAAGAATTATCAAAAATTGCGTCAGGAGGAGAAATGTCTAGAACTATGTTAGCAATAAAAAAAGTTCTAGCAGATACAGATATGATACCAGTGTTAGTATTTGATGAAATAGATACAGGAATTAGTGGAAAAGCTGCAAATTCTGTAGCAGAAAAATTAAAAGCTATAGCCAAAAAACATCAAGTTATGTGTATATCACATTTACCAAATATTGCAGCAGTAGCAGATTACAATTATTTTATAAGTAAAAAAATAAAAGAAGAAAGAACAAAAACACAAATTAAACTATTAAAAGAAAATGAAGTAATAGAAGAAATTGCAAGAATTTCTTCAGGAGAAATAAATGAAGTAACATTAAAATATGCTTATGAATTAAGAAACAAAAAAGCAAGTTAAAATCTTTAATTGGTGAATTGATAAAATAAGGAATATTGTAATATAAAAAATTAAATGATTTTACGTATCTAAATTTGAATTTCTTTGAAAATTTAGCTTATACAAAATCATTTAATCTTTTATACTATAATATTCCTTATTAACATATAAATTGAAGAGTAAAAAATTTGTACCAAAAAATGTATAATTTTCAACAGATTGTAAAAAATGTATATAATAATATTAGTACATTTTTGATGTACTTAAAATGAAGATATCGAGAGATAATCTATTCATTTATAGAGATAGGAGGTATTTGGTATGAAGAAAACTTCAAAAATAAAAAATGTAGAGGCAATAGAAATATTGGATTCAAGAGGAAATCCTACAATACAAGTAGAAGTGGAAACAGAAGAAGGAGTATGTGGGATGGCGTTAGTACCATCAGGAGCATCTACAGGAAGTTTTGAGGCAGTAGAATTACGCGATGGAGAGAAAAATCGATATAATGGCAAAGGATGTCTAAAAGCAGTAGAGAATGTCAATAAAAAAATAAGTAAAAAAATAATAGGAATGAACATATTTGATCAAAGAAAAATAGATGAAGAAATGATAAAGTTAGATGATACATTAAATAAATCAAATTTAGGAGCAAATGCAATATTAGGAGTATCATTAGCAGTAGCCAAAACAGCAAGCAATTCATTGGGAATGGAATTATATAGATATATTGGGGGAATAAATGCAAAAGAACTACCAGTTCCAATGATGAATATTTTAAATGGAGGAAAACATTCTGAAAATAATATAAGCATACAAGAATTTATGATAATGCCAATAGGAGATATAACATTTGCTGAAAGATTAAGAAGAGGGGCAGAAATATATCATACATTAAAAAAGGTATTAAAAGAAAAAGGATTTGATGTGGGAGTAGGAGATGAAGGAGGATTTGCACCCAATCTAGAAAATGAAGAAATGGCATTAGATGTAATTATTGAAGCAATACAAAAAGCAGGATATGAGCCAGGAAAAGATATTGTCTTAGCATTGGATGTAGCAAGTACAGAGATGAAAGAAGAAGCTAAAAAAATAGGAAAGAACGGATATTATTTTTGGAAAACAGATATATTAAAAAGCAATGAAGAAATGATAGAATACCTAGTAGATTTATGTAACAAATATCCAATAGTATCAATAGAAGATGGTTTAGCAGAAGAAGATTGGGACAATTGGCAAATATTAACTGAAAAATTAGGTGATAAAATTCAACTAGTTGGAGATGATTTATTTGTAACAAATATGTCAAGATTGAGAAGAGGTATAGATAAAAAAGTTGCAAATGCAATTTTAATAAAACCTAATCAAATTGGAACATTAACAGAAACATTAGATACTATCAGAATGGCAAAAGAAAACGGATATAAAACAATTATTTCTCATAGATCTGGAGAGACAGAAGATACTACAATTGCAGATATTGCAGTTGGAGTGAATAGTATGCAAATAAAAACAGGAGCACCATGTAGAACTGATAGAGTAGCAAAATATAATAGATTATTAAAAATTGAAGGAGACAATTAGGGCCAGGTCACTAATTGTCTCCTTGGCATTATAAGAAATAATATAAAAGTAAACTGTTTATAAAAAACCGCTATTGTTCTCCTTTGGAACGATTTGGCCTGTCCCTAACGTTCCATATTTTTAAATCTTACATAAGAGAATACTGCAATTCCTACTCCTACAACAAATAATGCAATTAAAATAGGTGTACCAGCTTTTGGTAAAACTTTAGGTGGTTCTGTAAGTCTTAATTTTGGAGTCACATCAGATGTATCAGATATTTCTTCTCCTTCAAAATTTGTATAAGTAATATCAACTTTTTCGTTTGTGTCTAAAATTTTATCAACTATATTGCTGTCAAAATCTTCTTTTAATTTTAATTTGTATTGAACAGTTGCAGTTTGTCCAACTTCTAATTCTGGTATAGTCCATGTAATAGAATTTGTTTCTGGATCAACTTCTGCTGAAATATTTCCAATATTTGCTTCTGAAACATAAGCAAATTCAAAATTATCAATTATTTCTTGTGGGAAATAATCTGTAATTGTAATATCTGTTAATGTGTGTCCAATTGGTAATAAGTCATTATAGATATCTTGTGTAATTGTTTGTTCAATTTCATCATCTTGCACATAATAGAATTTACCAGCTGTTGGATTGGTTTCTGTACCAAATGTTTCTTCAATAATTTGAGCAAAAGTTTTAGAAGTTGTACCAGGTGTAGAATCTGGCTCATCTATACCTGTAAGCATTGTTATGATATTATATCCAGAAGCTTCTAAAGTTTGCAAACGAGAATTAGTTTTATTAATAACATCATCAGAATAATAATTACCTTCATAATCTAGTGCAAGGTTTGGTACACCATCTGTTAAAACAATTATATATTTATTGTTTTCTTCGCTTGTAAAATATTGACTTGCCAAAGATAAACCTGCATCTAAATCTGTTCTAAGTCCAGTGAATTCTATATTTGATATAGCAGAATTCAAAGCTTCAGGATCAGATGATAAGTCAGAGACTAAACTTGCATCTTCAAGAGTTCCTTCTTTAGTAGCATCTAAATTAGAAGAAAATCTTACAACACCAATTTTTAAATTGTCATTTCCATCTAATAAAGAATTTATTAAAGTTGAAGCTGATTCTAAAATTAAATCATATCTAGTAGTTTCTCCGATTTCGTGTGTCATACTTTGAGAATTATCAAGTACAATCATAATTTCGCCAGTAGGTTGTGTAAAAGATTCTTCATTTGTTACTTGTAATTGAAGAGTAACTTCTTTATTATTTAAATCTTTGCTAATTAATTTTTTTTCAAATTTTGAATTTTCTCCAATTTCTATTGTGCAAATAGGTTCTTCAACAACCTCCATAGTAACGGTTTCGTACGAAGCAAAAGATATATTTGCAACCAAAATTAGAATTAAAAATAATGTAATAAAAACACTTTTTTTCATATATAAAACTCCTCCCATAAATTAGTTCAATATATATTTTAACACAAGAAATAAAAATTACAACAAATTTGTAGAAAAAAAACAAAAAATATGATAAAATGTAAAATGCAAATTATAATTATAAAGGTGATAATATGTTAGAAAGTATAAATTATCCAGATGATTTAAAAAAATTAAATATTTTAGAAAAGCAAAAACTAGCAGAAGAAATTAGAAAATATATACTAGAGATAGTGTCAGAAAATGGAGGACATTTAGCGTCAAATCTAGGAGTAGTAGAACTTACAATAGCATTGCATAGTGTTTTTAATTTTAAATCAGATAAAATTGTATGGGATGTAGGTCATCAAACTTATGTACATAAAATTTTGACAGGGAGAAGAGAACAATTAAAAACATTGAGAAAATTAAATGGAATAGCAGGTTTTCCAAAAACAAATGAATCAGAATACGACTTTTTCAATACAGGTCATAGTAGTACATCAATATCAGCAGGTTTAGGAATGGCCAGAGCAAGAGATTTGAAAAATGGAAATTATTCAGTATTAGCAGTCATAGGTGATGGAGCATTAACAGGTGGAATGGCATTAGAAGCATTAAATGATGTGGGATATAGTAAGACAAAAATGACAATAATATTAAATGACAACGAAATGAGTATATCACCTAATATAGGCGGATTAAATATGCTACTTAGCAAATTAAGAACAAAAAAGTTGTATACTAGATCAAATATTGTAATGAAAAATAGAATAAATAAAATACCAATAGTAGGAAGAAGAACGGTAAAAATTGTACAAGTTGTAAAAAGAAGTATTAAGCAATTAATAATACCAAAAATGTTTTTTGAAGATATAGGTTTTACATATTTAGGACCAGTAGATGGGCATAATATAGAAGAATTACAAAGTATTTTAACAGTAAGTAAACAAATAGATAATCCAGTTTTAATTCATGTTTTAACTAAAAAAGGTAAAGGATATGAAATTGCTGAGAAAAATCCAGATAAATTTCATGCAACAGGACCTTTTGATTTAGAAACTGGAAAATCAAAAAAAGAAAAAGGAAAAGATTATTCAAAAGTATTTGGGGATAAACTTGTAGAATTAGCAAAGAAAAATGAAAAAATAGTTGCAATAACAGCGTCTATGAAAGATGGAACAGGACTTGGAAAATTTAGTAAAGAATTTCCTAAAAGATTTTTTGATATAGGAATAGCAGAACAACATGCTTTAGGTTTAGCTGGAGGAATGGCAATAGATGGAATAATACCAGTAGTTCCAATATATTCATCATTTTATCAAAGAGGATATGACCAAGTAATACATGATATAGCACTTCAAAATCTGCATGTTGTTATGTGTGTAGACAGAGCGGGAATTGTTGGAGCTGATGGTGAAACACATCAAGGAACTTTAGATATGGCATTTTTTAGACTAGTACCAAATTTAATTATAATGGCACCAAAAGATTTTAAAGAATTAGAAGATATGCTAGAATTTGCTGTAAACTTAAAAAAACCAATTATTATCAGATATCCAAGAGGAGGAGAAGATAAAGAAAAATTTGAAAAACATGAAAAAATAGAAGAAGGAAAGTCAGAATTATTAAAAGAAGGAAAAGATTTAACAATAGTAACAATAGGAAAAACTGTTGCAAGAGGAATGAAAATTGCAAAAAAATTGCAAGAGAAGAATATAGATGCAGAAGTTATTAATGCAAGATTTTTGAAACCATTGGATGAAGAAAATATCAAAAAATCAATTGAAAAAACAAAAAATGTTGTAACAATAGAAGATGGAACAATAATAAATGGATTAGGAACAGCAATAAAAGAATTAATAATTGATATTAATATGGAAGAAATCAAAATAAAATCATATGCTTATCCAGATGAATTTATACCACATGGAAGTGTAGAAGAACTAGAAAAAATATATCATGTTGATGAAGAAAGTATTTTAAAAGATTTATTAGGACAATTTAATAGCAAAAAATAGAAATCTTTTGATTGTGATAAGAAATAGTTACTATATTTTCATGATAAAAAATTAAATAGATATATTTAGTCTTTATAAATTGAAAGTTAAAAAAATGCATAAAAAGTGGAGGTAAAGAAATTTAAATGAATAAACAAGATCTATTAAAAGATTATAAAAAGCAAGACGATAAATTATGTTTATCACAAGTGTTAGACAAAATAGAAATAACATCTAAAAGAGAAAAAATAGAATACACAGATTTTTTAGATATGTATCAAGTATCACTTGTAGAAGGATTTTTACGAAAAAATCAATTTAAAAATTATAAACTATATGGTGGATATGAGGACGCAGAAAGAAAAGTATTAATAACATATCCAGAAAAATTTGATGATAAAATGTTAGAAAAAAATTATAATAAAATTTTAAAAATTGTAAGAGTAACATTACCAGATGAAGAAAAAGGTAAATATTCACATAGAAACTACTTAGGAGGAATTGTAAAATTAGGACTAAGAAGAGAAAAAGTAGGAGATATAATAGTGGGGGAAGATGGTGCTGATATAATAACTTTAGCTGAATTTGCAGAAGTATTGAAAAAAGAATTACCATCTCTTACAAGATTTGAAAATGCAAAAATAGAAATATCAGAAATACAAAATTTAAGAAAATTAGAATTGAAAGTAGAAGAAACTACAATAATAGTTCCATCATTAAGATTAGATAATTTTGTATCTGATTTAGCAAGAACTTCAAGAAATAAAGCAGGAGAAATAATTGCTCAAGAAAGAGTGTTTATAAATGGACAAAATGAAACAAAAAACTCAAAGCAGGTGAAAATCGGAGATATTATTACTATTAGAGGAAAAGGCAGGTTTGTAATAAAAGAATTTACAGGAACAACTAGAAGTGGAAGAACAGTTGTGTTAGTAGAGAAATATGTCTAATGGGGACGTGTCAAAATGGACAAAAAATGGTCAAAAGGGACAGGTCAACAATGCCCAGTTAAAGTTTGAGGCTATATTGACCTGTCCCTTTTGACCATTTTTTGTCCATTTTGACACGTCCCTAACGTCCCATAAGAATCGCATCAAATTTATTATCGTAATATTTTTTTCTTCTTCCATTTTCTTTAAAGCCAAACTTTTGATATAATCGAATTGCAGAAAAGTTTTCTTCATTTACTTCAAGATTAATAGTTTTAATATTTTTTTCATTACAAATATCAAGTATATTATTTAAAAGTAAAGTTGCAATACCCTGTCTTCTATAATCTTCTTTTACAGCTATATTCATAATATCAGCAGTATCTAGAACTATTTTGATACCGGCAAAACCTACAACTTTATTTTCAATTTTTGCACAGACAAATTCTGAATTTTGACTTTTTAGTTCATCTTTTAAAATATCTATATTCCAAAAATCATCAAATTTAGAAATATCTAAGTGGTCCAAATCAGAGGTTTGCATAGTTTCTATAGAAATGCTTTTTTCTTCTAATTGTCTTTGTGCTTGAGGTTTTTTTAAATAAAGAGGAAGTAAGTTTTCATCTTTACCATTTTTATTAAATTTGTTAAATCCAGCAATTCCCAAATTATATACATCAATATTATTTGAGTTTATTTTTACATTGTTAAATTGTGTATTTGTGCTTTCAAGTAGAATAAAGTTTTTTGAAGTGTTTTCTATCAATTCTTTATATAAAGAAACATCTCCATTAAAAGTAATTACAGAATTTGAATATTTATAATTTAAATAATTTAAGCAAATTTCAACACTATCTGCTTTAGGTTCTTCTAATAAAGTGTAAGTATTATTTTTTAGTTCATATAAAGAATAATAGCAATTATTATTTTTGCAATCAATTAAACTACAAATTAGTCCTTCATTTTTGATATTATAGGCTAATCCTTCAAGAGAGCTGATACCAACAGAAGGAATGTTTAAGCTATCTGTAAAGGCTTTTACTGTCGCGATTCCAATTCTAATTCCTGTAAAAGAACCAGGACCAATGTCACAGACTAGTAAATCTATATTAGATAAGCTTAGTTTTGTTTCTTCTAATATTTGTTTAATTAATGGCATTAATGTTTCTGAATGTGTTAATCCATTATTTAATTCTATTTTTTTTATTAAATTTTTATCTTCTAATATTGCTACACTACATATTTTATTAGAAGTTTCTATACTTAAAATTTTCATCTTAGATGCTCCATTTCTATAATATAATGATATATATTGTTTTTTTATAATTTTGATAAATTTTATGAAAATTAGTCTATGAAAAATTATATTTTATAGAGAATAATATTTTGGGATTAATATATTTCTTTATCAGTCAAATAACGAAAGGTAGTATATTATTTAAAATTATTTAATAAACAGTCATATTTATTACCGTAAGAAATGATATTAATAATTCTGCTATTTTCATTATTATTATCTCTTTCAAATTTTATATGAAGATATTCTTGAGGTAGGGCGTCTTGTATAAGTTCACCCCATTCTATAATGCAAATACCTTTTTCAAAATATTCATCTCCGCCAATTGCATAAAATTCAGAAGAATCTTCTAATCTATATACGTCAAAATGAAATATTTTGATGTCGTCTTTTATGTATTCATTAACAATTGTAAATGTTGGACTAGAGATTTCTTCTTCTAATTTATAATATGTTAGGATGCCTTCTGTTAATTTTGTTTTCCCTGAGCCTAAATCTCCAGTTAAAACAACTGTATTTCCAATCTTCAATAGACTTCCTAATTTTATTCCAATATTTAAAGTTTCTTCTTCACTATTTGATATAATTTTTAATTTCTCCATTTTGTACCTCTTAATTAATATTTTCAATAGTATTATACAATATATGTCGTAAAATTACAACTTGGACAAGTTTATAAATATGAAAAATGTTCCTAGAATTCAATACTCTAGGAACTTTTTCATGTTCTTATTCTACCAATAAAATAAAGCAAAGTCAACCAAAAGTCAAATAAAAAAACGAAAAAAATATTAAGAAAAAATTTTTAAAAAAAGAAAAGAAAAAGTTAAAAAATCTATACAACGTGCTAAAATTCTGGATATTATGAAATGGGATTTTTCTTAGAGTATTGAAATGAAAGTAAAAAAACAAGAAATAAAAAACTACAATATATTGACTTAATTCAATAAAACATATAAAATAAAAGTAGAGGAAAATAGGAAATGAAACATTATATAAAAGAAAGAATTTATGAATGACAAAGAATAATTCAAAAATGGTATAAGTTTACGCACAAGTTATTTTTAGACAGGAGATAATGGAAAGCAAGTAAAAATATGAAAAAAATAAAAAATCAGAAAATGGGAGGTGAACAAAAGAAAAATATAGTTTTTTTTACATTTTTGAAACTGTAAAAAAACTACATTTTTATTATCTCATAAACACGATTGGGGCTATATAAGTTAAAGAAAAAATGTATGAAAAAAGTAAAATAAAAAATTCGTCACAGTTTTTTAGTAAAGAGCTGTGACGGAAATTTTTATAACAACAAAAAACAAATGTTTGAAACAAAAATAGAAAAAAACTTGATAATTTTATATTGATATAGTAAAATAAAAACATAAAGAAAAAGAAGGACATAGTATGAAGTGAAAAAATTACCATATGGAATAAGTGACTATGAAAGTCTAGTAGAAAATGATTATTATAATGTTAGAAAAATATTTATATGCGGTAAATTATTAACAATAAAAAAGGGAGGTAGCTAATGAATGGAATAGGAATAGGTGAAAGCGATTTTAGAGGCCTAATAACAAGAGACAACTATTACATAGATAAAACTATGTATATAAAAGATATAATAGATAATCAAAGTAGAGTAATACTAATAACAAGACCACGTAGATTTGGAAAGACATTAAATATGAGCATGTTAAGATATTATTTTGACTGCAGACAAAAAGATAGTAAAGAATTATTTAGAGGTTTGAAAATAATGTCACAAGAAGAAAAATACACATCAAAATTAGGATATTATCCGGTAATATATTTAACATTAAAAGACGTTGCCGAAAATACATATGAAAATATGTTGTTAAGTTTTAAGACAGCAATATTAAACATGTATAAAGAACATAGGTATTTATTAGATAGTGACCAAATATATGAAGAGGAAAAAGAAAAAATAAAAGATATACTATATGAAAGAGAAAGTGAAAATGCGTTAAAGACATCAGTGAGAGAATTAAGTGAATATTTAAATAGATATTATGAGAAACCAGCAATACTACTAATAGATGAATATGATGTACCAATACAATCAGCATATGTAGAAGGATATTATGAAAAGGCAATAGGATTTCTTAAAGCATTTTATAGAACAACATTTAAAGATAATCCATATTTAGAGAAAACAGTATTAACAGGAGTATCACGAGTAGCAAAAGAAAGTATATTTAGTGGAGCAAATAATTTTGATGTATTTACAGTATTAGATAATGAATTTGCAGATGATTTTGGAATAACAGAGGAAGAAATGGATAAAGTAATAGAAGACTTCAAAGTAGAAGATGAAAAAGAAGAAATAAAGAAATGGTATGACGGATATAAAATAGGTGACCAAGAAGGGATATATAATCCATGGAGTATATTGAATTATCTTACGAGAAGAGAATTAAGAGCATATTGGGTAAATACAAGTTCAAATGACTTGATAAAATTAATACTAAAAAAATCATCAACAGTAAAGGACAAAATAGAAAGACTGTTAAGAGGAGAAGCAATAGAAGTAAAAATAGATTTAGAAACAGTAATAGTAGGAATAGAAAATAATGAAGATAATATCTGGGGGCTAATGTTAGGAACAGGATATTTAAAAGTAGTAGAGGTAGTAGACTTACTAAGTAAAATATATAAAGTAGCATTCCCGAATTATGAAATTAAATATTTATTTGAAGAAATAATAGATAATTGGTTTAGAAATAAAGTAATAGGAAATGACTTGCAAAGTATATTAAAAGATTTAATAACATTAAATTTAAAAGAATATGAGAAGAAATTTGAAAAATTAGTAGTAGAAATGTTCAGTTATATGGACGTAGGAGAAAACACAGCAGAGAACTTTTATCATGCATTTGTATTAGGAATGTTAGTAGGACTAAAAGATACATACTATGTAAATTCAAATAGAGAATCAGGAATGGGAAGATATGATATAATGCTAGAGCCAAAAGATAAAAATGGAAATAGTTTTATAATGGAATTTAAAGTATTAGAAGATAAAGAAGAAAAAACAATAGAGGAAACAATAGAAAATGCAAAAAAACAAATAGAAGAGAAAGGATATGAAAGTAATTTACGTGAAAGAGGGTTTAAAAATATAACAAAAATGGTGTATGCTTTCAAAGGAAAAGAAGTAAGAATGGAAGTATTCTAGATTGTATAAAGTTAAATGTTCAATTAATATTTAAAGTGAATAAAAAAGTATTTATAGATTAATAAATATAATAGAAAAGTTCTTAGAGTTCAAAACTCTAAGAAAATTCTAAAATGCTCAAAGCTTGAAATTTAGGGAATTATTATAAATTGAAAACTAAAAAAAAATAAATTTATTAATAAAAATTTTTCCAAATATTTTAAGAAAAAAATCTGCATTTTTTGTTGACTTTACTATATTTTATTGTTAAAATTTTAGCATAAAAAATGTTCCTAGAGTTTTGAAATAGATGAAAGAAATAAAAAAATAAAATGCGACAATATATTAATCCAATAAAATATGTAAATTGAAGTATTTTTCAAGTTAAAGAAATAGTGAAAAGTTATAAAAAATCTAGACCAAAAGATATAAAAAGCAGAAATCGGGAGGTGAACAAAAGAATAAAAAACGAAAAAAGTAATAATATAAAAGAAATACATAAGAATAAGAAGGGAATGATAAAAAAATGAAAAAAATCAACATGAAGGAAAAAGGAATAACATTAATAGCATTAGTAATCACAATTTTGTTCTCTTATGACGAAAAAATAAAATGTAGTAATAGCAAAGATTTCCTCCTACAAACAATTTAGTAAATTATAAAATTTTCACATATTTAAAAGATGAATTGTAAAAAATAATATTACAATGTCATCTTTTTTTGAATTTATAATGAAAATTTGAAAAATAAATGCTATAATACTTATAAAAATTGAAACAGTTGAGTAATTTAAGGAGTGATAAGAGTATGAATAAGCAACAAATAATAGATTTATTAAACATAGGAGAACATCGAGAAGTAGAATTCAAAGAATCAAAGAAAAAATTGCCAAAATCATTATGGGAAACTTATTCTTCATTTGCCAATACACGAGGACGGAGTGATTATATTAGGAATAAAAGAAGATAAAAAAACAAAAATATGTGATTTAGAAGGAATAGAAAATGTAAATGATATTTTAAAAGATTTTTGGAATACTATAAATAATAAAGAAAAGATAAGTTGTAATATATTAAATGATGATTATATTGAAACTAAAAAAATTGAAGGTAAAATGATTATTATAATAAATATTCCAAATGCTAATAGACAAGACAAACCAGTATATATAAATAATAATCCAATAACAGGTACATTTAAAAGATATCATGATGGAGATTATAAGTGTACTAAGGAAGAAATAAGAGTAATGTTTAGTGAAAGTTCAGAACAATCAAAAGATGAAATGATATTAGAAGAATATACTATTGACAATATAGATAAAGAAACTTTAGAAAGTTATAGGAAAAGATTTAAATTACATAAGGGTGATAATCACGAATGGAATAATTTATCTGATAGAGATTTTTTATATATGATAAGAGCATTAGATAGAAAAACAGATAAGTTAACTTTAGCAGGACTTTTAATGCTTGGAAAGGTACAAGATATAATTCAAGTAAGACCAAATTATTTTCTAGATTATAGAGAAATAAAAGACGTAACTACTACTGAGAGATGGTCACATAGAATTACATCATCGGCGGACGAAGAATGGGCAGGAAATTTATGGGGATTTTTTAATAAAATAGTAAATAGATTAACAGCAGATATTGAAGTTCCATTTGCATTAGATAAAGATATGATGAGAATCGATGATACAGATGTTCATAAAAGTGTGAGAGAGCGGACTTGCAAATAGTCTTATTCATACAGACTATTCTGAAAGTGGTAGCATAGTAATTGAAAAAGGAGAAGATTATTTTAAATTTTCTAATCCAGGAAATTTAAGAGTACCAATAGATATTGTTATGGAAGGTGGAAGAAGTGATCCAAGAAATGCTATTTTACATCAAATGTTTTCATACTTAGGCTTTGGAGAAAGAGCAGGTTCTGGATTATACATGATTAGCACAGTATGGAAAAGTAAAAATTGGATAAAACCACAAATAAAAGAAGAATTAAATCCAAATAGAACAATATTAACATTATATATGAAAAAGGATAAAATTTATACCAATAATTATCCTAATAATTATACCAATAGTTATCCTAATAAATTAAATGAAATCCAATTACAAATTATAGAAATTATAA
This sequence comes from uncultured Clostridia bacterium, assembly GCA_944388715.1. GTDB lineage: Bacteria > Bacillota > Clostridia > TANB77 > CAG-508 > CAG-269. The sequence goes on along the minus strand of CALXJV010000015.1, from coordinate 693 downwards.
AAGAAAATCCAACAATTACTGCAAAAGAAATATCAATGAAAATAGGAAATCGAGGATTACCAGCAATTAAATGGAATTTGAAACAACTAAAAAATAACGGAATAATAGAAAGAAAAGGAACTACTAGGAAAGGACAATGGATAATATTATAGATTTTGTTTACAACAAAGATAAAATCTAAAAAGAAAAATAGCTTTAGATTTAGAAATAAGTCTAAGGCTTATTTTTATGGAAATTTTTTATCTACATCAAAAAAGATATAAAGTCATATTAAAAATAATATAAAATGGCTAAAAATTGAAAATGAAGCGAATAAAAGGAAGAAGGTGAGGGAATGTCAAACTTAAATTTAAAAGGTATATGGATACCAATAGAAATATTAACAGATAATAAGTTAAGTGATAAAGAAAAAATAATATATACAATAATTATATATTTAAGCAAAGAAAACAAGTATTGCTATCTAACCAATAAATCTATAAGTGAATTATTGAATATATAAATAACACAAGTATCAAAACTAGTAAATTCACTAAAAGATAAAGGCTATATAAATATCGAAATGGTTTATAAAGAAAATAGCAAAGAAGTAGAGATGAGAAAAATAATACCTATTGAAGAAAAGTTAAATACCCTATTTAACAAAAGTTTAATACCCTCTCCAACAAAACTTCAATACCCTATTGAAGAAAA
>CALXJV010000014.1 GCA_944388715.1 uncultured Clostridia bacterium | reverse complement strand
ATCAAAATACCTGCATCAAAAGCTCCAGTATTCAAAGCTGGTAAAGCATTAAAAGATTTAGTAAACAAAAAATAATTATTTGATAAATAGTATATAAATATATGAGAGATATAGAAAAGCGACATATAAGTAATTTAAAAACTTATGTGTCGCTTTTAATTGTTATCAATTTAATTAAATGTTAGAATAAATATCATTAGCCATTACAAACATTAACTTAATGAGATTTACTTTGATACTTAAAAATTATCAAGATTAATTTAGTAATTATTTTTTATCAATTAAAATGTGAACATCTCTTAATTGGTCACGTCGTACATTACCTGGTGCTCCCATCATTAAATCTTGAGCCTTGCTATTTAATGGGAAAGCAATAACTTCCCTGATTGTATCAGAATCAGATAATAACATAAGCATTCTATCAATTCCAGGTGCAATTCCAGCATGAGGGGGAGCTCCATATTGAAAAGCTTTATATAAGGCACCAAATTTATTTTTGACTTCTTCTTCTGTATAACCAGCCATAGTAAAAGCTTTTAGCATAATTTCAATATCATGATTTCTTACAGCTCCAGAAGAAAGTTCAACACCATTACATACAATATCATATTGATAAGCTAAAATATCTAAAGGATTTTCATTTTCTAAAGCTTTCAAACCACCTTGTGGCATAGAAAACGGATTGTGACTAAATCCAACTTTTCCATGTTCATCAACTTCAAACATTGGAAAATCGATAATCCAACAAAATTTAAATATGTTATTATCAATCAAACCAAGCCTTTTGCCAAGTTCATCTCTAATTTGTCCAGACAAAGTTTCAACAACTCCAGGAACTTCTGCAATAAAGAATAAACAATCTCCAGGTTTTGAATTTGTTCTTTTACACATTTCTATTCTGGCGTCATCTGGAATAAATTTAGCAATTGGACCTTGGAAACTTCCATCATCCAAAATTCTAAGCCATGCTAACCCTTTAGCTTTTAAATCTTTAATAGCAAAATCTGTCATACCTTCAAAAAAGCTTCTTGGTTGATCTGCAACATCATGTGTTGCAATAATTCTAACAATTTTTCCTTGAAAAGCACGTAAATCTACATGTTCAAAAACATCTGTAACATCAACAATTTCCAAAGGATTTCTTAAATCAGGTTTATCTGTTCCATATTTTAACATTGCCTCTTTATATGGAATTCTAGGAAAAGGATATTCTGCAATTTTCTTATCTGAAAACTGTTTAAAAGTGTTGCAAATAACAGGTTCTATTGCCTGAAATACATCTTCTTGTGTTGCAAAACTCATTTCCATATCTAATTGATAAAATTCACCAGGAGCTCTATCAGCTCTTGCATCTTCATCTCTAAAACATGGAGCAATTTGAAAATATTTATCAATACCAGAAACCATCAATAATTGTTTAAACTGTTGAGGAGCTTGAGGCAAAGCATAAAATTTTCCAGGATGTAATCTACTTGGAACAAGATAATCTCTGGCACCTTCAGGTGAAGAACTTGTTAAAATTGGAGTTTGAACCTCTAAAAAACCTTGTTCAATCATTTGAGTTCTTAAAAATTGGATAACTTTTGCTCTTAAAATTAGATTATTTTTCAATCTATCATTTCTTAAATCAAGGAATCGATATTGTAACCTTAAATCTTCTCTAACTTCTTGATTAGTATTTATTTCAAAAGGAAGATTTTGAGTTCTTTTCCCTAAAATTTTGATATCTTCAATTCGAATTTCTACTAAACCAGTTTTTAATTTAGGATTAATAGTTTCTTCATCACGTTTTTTTACTGTACCAAAAACAGTAACAGTAGATTCAATCGGAATATGTGAAGCAAAATCCACATCTTCAGCTTTCCCAGAGGTTACAACTTGCGTAATTCCATACATATCTCTAATATCTAGGAAAACCAAACCTCCTAAATCTCTGATGGTTTGAACCCATCCACTAATTTTCACTTGTTTACCCACATCTTCTAATGTGATTTCATTACAATTGTGTGTTCTGTACTTATTCATATTTCCTACCTCCTTTAAAATTGTTAGGGCACAATCATTTTTTGTTGAATAGGAAAAAGTAATTTTCCTATTTAACAAAAAAAACGCCCTTTGCAAAATTGCAGGGACGAAATAAATCCGCGGTACCACCCAGCTTGAAAATCAAATAATTTTTTAATTATTTAATTTTCCACTTTATTAAAAATTGCTCCAATGTGTTTCACAATTTTAGGTTGACCTTAAAGGGCTTTCAGCCGGTGACCCTTATTCTCTACAAGTAACTTCTAAATGCTTTCATTGTACAAACGCAAATATTTTTAAAATTGTTAAGTACTATTTTACACAGTTTATGTATTTTTGTCAATAAATATACATAAAAAAATTAAAAAGGGATTAGGGGACGGTCCTTCAATCCCTAATTTTAGGGATTAGGGGACACTCCTCATACTAGATAAGGTGAAAATCTTTTTAAGATTAATAAAATTTTATCATAAAGCGAAAACTAAAAAAATCCTAGAGTTAGACACTCTAAGAATATTTTTAATCAGAATTATATCAATATAAACTCAGGAGGAATACAAGGGTATAATGGATTAATATTAACAGAAGATGGAAAAGTATATACATATTCGCCTGGAGATAATATGACAGGATTAAATAAAGGAACAAGTGATTATGAAGAGTTAAAAATAAAAGAAGGAGAAACAGTAAAAGAGATAGAGACACAAGTCGGTTTAAGCCTAGTATTATTAGATAATGGAGAAGTATATGGTTGGGGATATAATACATATGGAATATTAGGAGAAGGATATGAAGTAGGGGGAATATACCCAACACCAGTAAAATTAAAACTGGAAAATGTAAGAACAATGACATTGGGAGATAATTTTGCAATATTTGAGACATTTGCAGGAGAAGTATATGGGATAGGAACAAATGATTATGGACAATTAGGAACAGGCAACAATGTTGGTGCAAGTGACTTTGTAAGATGTGAAGAATTAGAAAAATAATAAAATAGAATGAAATAATAAAAATAATATATAAAAATTCTATATATTCAAAAAAAGTAAAACTTAAAGAATTATTAAAAACAGATTGCACACAATTTTACTTCGTAAAATTGGCGCGCGAACAATAACGCGGGCTTTAAAATGTTATAAGCAGAGAAAATGTTCAAAAAAGCCCGCTATTGTTCTTTAAAAACTCTCTTTTTTAACATCATCAATAATAGTAGCAGAAATAATAAAGCTAACAGCAAAATTCAAACCAAGTGCAATACCTAAAATACCTATATAGTAAATAAGTGGATATGTAAAAACTAGCATATATGTAAGAAGAATGATTGTAGAAACTATACAAATAACAAAAGAAGAAGAAAGCCCCAGTTTTAAAATATGAGATATTTTCTTATCAAAATTTTTATAACTTTTTATAAAAGCTTTAAACATAAATCATACACCTCTATTCATAAAATACTATATCAATATTAACATGAAGTAAAAAGAAAAACAATGGAAGTTTTAGCCAACAACAGACAATACGGGCCAGGTCACTTTTTGTATGCAATAAAAGAATCCGAACCTGAGATATTTTAGTATATTGTTAAAAATATAGATATTTGAATTTATATACAAAAAAATACAATTAAGCCAGGTTACTTTTTGTATACGAATCTAAAAATTAAAATTCGTATACAAAAGATAACCTGGCCCATATTGTATTTAAATAAAAACTATGCATAATCTTTATTTAGCCTTAAGCCATAGCTGCATTTAATTTTTTTGATAAATTAGATTTTTTTCTAGCTGCTGTGTTTTTTACAATAACACCTTTTGCACAAGCTTGATCTATTTTTTTAGTTGCTTCAGAAAATAGAACTTTAGCTTCGTCTATATTTCCAGCTTGAACAGCTTCTTCAAATTTTCTAATAGCTGTTTTACATCCTGATTTTATCATATTATTTCTTAAAGTTTTTTTCTCAATTACTTTAACTCTTTTTTTAGCTGATTTAATATTTGGCATCTATAAGCACCTCCTCTTAGTCATTTATTCATTTTAACATATGGTATTCTACCACATTTTTTTGTGAAATGCAAGTAAATTTTCCAATTTATTATTGTAATATCAAAAAAGTTATGGTATATTTGATTATAGGAAATACAATTTTCTATAATCAAAATGACTGTACACAAATTTTACTCTAAGTAAAATTTGGCACACGAACAAAGACGCGACATGATAACTAGCTAAAATGATGGATACTGAACTTATGTCGCTTTTGTTCTGGTATGGAGACATATATTTAGACATAACTACGCATTATATAGAGAGATTAATTATTATAGAGATAGGAGTGATAATAATGATAGCAATTGGTTGTGACCATGGTGGTTATAAATTAAAAGAAGAGATAAAAAAATATTTAGATGAAAAAGAAATTAAATATATAGATTGTGGTTGTATGAATGAAGAAAGAGTAGATTACCCTAATATAGCAAAGGAAGTAGCACTTTCAGTTCAAAATGGAAAAGCAGAAAAAGGAATATTAATATGTCGTTCAGGCTTAGGAATGAGTATAGTTGCCAATAAATTTAAAGGAATAAGATGTACACCTTGTTATGATGAAACTACAGCTAAATTTTCTAGAATGCACAATGACAGCAATGTCTTAGCACTTGGAGCAGACTATGTAAGTGTAAATGAAGCAATTTGCATACTTAGAATGTGGATTGCAACTGAATTTGAAGGTGGAAGACATGCTGAAAGAGTAAAAATAATTGAAGAAATAGAAAATGAAAATATGAAATAGATTATGGAGGAATTAGTATGTGGGGAGATATTGCAATTGCATTTTTACTTGCATTTATCGTAACATTTATGGCAACACCATATACCATAAAAATAGCACATAAAGTAGGAGCAGTTGATATTCCAAAAGACCAGAGAAGAATGCACAAAAAGGCAATGCCAAAATTTGGAGGGCCAGCAGTAATATTAGGTTTTTTAGTTTCAGTTATATATTTATTGATAGTAATGAGTATAGAAAATTCCATTAATTTATTTCGGAATAGAGCAGTATGGAAAAAAATTATTAGGAATGTTTTTAGGAATACTAATAATTTCAATTACATGTGTAGTTGATGATATAAAAACTATAAAACCAATAACAAAACTTATAGGACAAACCTTAGCAGCAATTGTAGTAGTTGCATTTGGGGTAAGGATAGAAGATGTAACATTACCATTTATAAATACAATTCAGATGCAAGAATTGTTTTCGATTATAATAACAGTTATTTGGATTGTAGGAGTAACAAATGCAATTAACTTAATAGATGGATTGGATGGGCTATCTTCTGGAATATCAGTTATATCAGCAATCTCATTATTAATTATATTTGTACTTAATGATTCACCAATGATAGCGATATTATTGATAACAGCACTTGCTGGAGCTTTAGTTGGATTTTTACCATTTAATTTTTCACCAGCTAAAACTTTTATAGGAGATACAGGTTCAAACTTTTTAGGATTTTCACTATCAATTATTTCTATATTAGGTGTTGCAAAAACATATACAGCAGTAGTAATTGTATTACCACTTATTGTTTTAGGATTGCCTTTATTTGATACATTTTGGGCAATTATTAGAAGATTGATAAAAGGAAAATCAATAAAAGCAATATTTAAAGCAGATAAAGGACATCTACATCATAGAATAGTAGCTAAAGGTTTTAGTCAAAAACAAGCAGTGTTAATTTTATATGGAATAAGTGCTACATTTGGAATATTTGCTGTAATTATGTTAGAAAGTGGAATATGGAAAGCTCTATCATTTTTGCTTATGGTTATAGTAGCAATAGCTTTAGGTTATAAGAATTTTAAAACAGAAAAGCTTGATAATCAAAGATATGAATGTATAGAATGTAAATATATATATAATCCTAAATTTGGTAACGAAAAAGCAGGAATAGAACCAGGAACACCATTTGAGGACTTACCAGATGATTGGGTTTGCCCAGTTTGTGGAGAAGGAAAAGATATGTTTGAGATACATCAATAAGATTTTAGTCGAGGTTTACGTGAAGTTTCATATTGCTAAAAAACGACATATAAGTATTTTATTATAGGAAAAAATACTCATATGTCGCTTTTGTTTTGTCATACAATAGGAAAGTTGGTTTGCTCCAACGGTTGTACACAATTTTGACTTCCGTAAAATTGGCACAGAACAAATTTACGGAAAGCCAAAAGGAAAGGATAAATGTAGTAGAAATATTAAGGCTTTTCGATTTATTCTTCAGATACAATAAATTTATTTATAAGATATATATAACCAAATTTAAATTATGTAAAATGTAGAAAATGATATTTTTTGATAAAAGTGAATATTTTAAATAAAGAAAGAGAATAATTTAGAGTTTTGAAGATATAAAAAGAAAATAAGTGATAATTGACTTCTAAAGCAAATAATGATATAATTTCGAAGAATAGGAAAATATAGTTTTTAATGAATTTTAATATTATGTACACTTTATATAGTAAGGAGGAAAAATGAAAAATGCTAAAAAAATAGAATTGGGAATAGGATTTGTAACAGGTAGACCAAATGCTTGCAATATAATAAATAAATATTATAAATCAATTTTAGAACAAGCAAAAAGGTATAATGAGAATGTTAATATTACTATATTCATTTTGTATGATATTGGATATCAACAATGTGTAAAAGAGGAATTTTATAAAATAAATCCAAATGTATATAAAGATTTACATATAAAATATATAACACCAGAAAATATCGAAGAAGATAAAAAAGTATTAAGAGGAAGATATGGATTTACTACAAAGCAAGCTGATTATATGTTAGGATATGGTCATGCAAAAGGGAGAAATACTCTGATGTATTATGCTTTAAAAAGAAAAATTGACTATTTGATTTTCTGGGATGATGACGAGTACCCAGTAGCATGTGTAAAAAAAGATGATGGAGAAATAGATTGGATTCCACAAGATAATATAATTAAGCATTTAGAAAATATAAAAAATGCGGATGTATCAGTGGGATATCATTGTGGTTACATTTCTCCAATTCCATATATTGAGTTAGATGAAGAGATTGAAGAAACTGTATTTAAAAGTTATATAGAGGCAATAAGTAATGAATTAGTTGAATGGGATAATATAAAAAGAATTATGAAAGAAGATAATGGTGTAACATATGCAAATCCTAATATTGCTAGAGGAAAAGGAAAATATGAAATTGGATTAGAAAAAGGAAGTAAATGGGTAGCAGGTTCAACACTATGTGTTAATTTAAAAAGAATTGAAAATATACCAGCATTTTATAATCCACCAGGAGCAAGAGGAGAAGACACATTTTTTTCAATGATGTTGGATAATTGCAAGGTAATAAAGACACCAGTCTATCATTTTCATGATGGCTTTTTAAAGTTTACAAGTATAATGTCAGGGAAATATCCTAAAAAATTGCGAAAGATTCAACCAAAAGATGAAAATGTAGCATCAAGATTTTATAAAGCTTCTATTGGGTGGTTAAAATATAAACCTTTATTGTTATACATAAAAAATAAGAAAAATTATAATAATGAGATTGATAAAATTAAAGAAAACTTAAATGTAAGTATACCTGTTATGAATAAGATATTTAAAGAACAGTCTTTTGAAGATTTACTAAAAGTCCTAAATAAATATGATGAAAATGTACAACAACATTATAAAGAATTCCAAGAAACAAATAAAATATGGAATAAAATAAAACACAATATAGCAAAAATCTAAGCACACAAAGAAAACTTTACAGAAATTTTATACAAAAACATGGAGTTTTTAGTAAGTAAAACAATCTGTATACTAGATTATGCAAAAGGGAGAAAATAATTATGAAAAAGATTTTTATAATGGCATATCTAAGAAATAATTTAGGTGACGATTTATTTGTAAGTGAATTAATTAATAGATATCCAAATGTAAAGTTTTATATTGAAGTTATAGATTTAAAGTATGCCAAAGCATTTGAAAAAAACAATAATGTAGAAATATCAGTAAATAGTCAAGAAAATTTTCAAAAGATAGATGTAAATAAATATGATGGATATGTATATATAGGTGGTTCTATTTTCATGGAAGGTGGACAAGTATATAATTTAGATGAAACATGTTTAGAATTTACAAAGAAATGTAAAATGTTAAATAAACCATTTTATTATATAAGTTCAAATTATGGACCTTACCAAACACAAAGATATTTCGATTTATCTAAAGAAACATTTGAAAATTGTACAGATTTATGTTTTAGAGATAAATATTCATATGAATTATTTAAAGATATAAATACAATAAGATATGCACCAGATGTGTTATTTGCATATGACATAGGAGAATGTAAAAAAGAAAAAGATACAATAGGAATATCAGTCATAGACCTAGATATAAGGGAAAAATTAAGATACAAAGAATGTGAATATATTAAATTTTTAGTAAATAATATAAGATATTATTTAAAAAATAAAAAAGAAGTTTATCTATTTTCGTTTTGTAAAATTGAAGGTGACGAAAAAGCAATTAAAAAAATACTAGAAAAGATTGATGAGAGTGATAAAAATAGTGTACATATTATTAATTATAATGGAAACATAAATAAATTTTTAAATGTTTATAAAAAAATGGAATATATGATTTGTCAAAGATTTCATTCTTTAGTATTATCATATATATGTAAGCAGAAGTTTTATGTTATATCATATAGTAAAAAAATAGATAATATTATAGAAGAATTAAACCTTTGTAATGAATTTATAAGAATGGAAGAAATTACTTCAAATAAAATAATTCGTGAGAATTTATTTTTCAATGTAGAAGAACATTGTCTAAAAGACATAAAGGAAAATGCAATGAAACAATTTGAAAAATTAGATGAATTTTTAAAAATATAAAAAGATAGGAGAGAGATAATGTCAGACAAAATAATCAAATTTTTAGCCCATAATGGCAAAATATCAGTAATATGCGCAGATACAACTGAAATGGTAGAAAAAGCAAGACAAACACATGACATGAGTCCAGTTGTAACAGCAGGATTTGGAAGGCTATTAACAATTACAGCTATTATGGCAACAGAAATGAAAGGAAGCAAAGATAAATTAACAGTTCAATTAAAAGGAAATGGACCAATAGGATTAATGATTGCAACAGCAAATAATAAACCAATAGTTAAAGGATATGCTACAAATCCAGTAGTAGATATACCGCTAAACGAAGACGGAAAACTAGATGTTGGTAGGGCTGTGGGAAATGAAGGCTATATTAATGTAGTAAAAGATTTGGGATTAAAAGACCCATATATAGGAATATCTCCATTAGTATCTGGAGAAATTGCAGAAGATTTTGCAAATTATTTTGTGAATTCAGAACAAAGAGATTCTGCAGTAGCATTAGGTGTATTAGTAGACAAAAATGGAGTAAGAGCAAGTGGTGGATACTTAATCAATCCAATGCCAGATGCAACAGAAGAGGAAATATCAAAAGTAGAACAATCAATTTTCAAAGCTGGAGCAATGTCAAAAATGTTAGATCAAAATTTGACATTAGAGGAAATTGCAAAAAAAATTACAGGCGATGAAAATGTTCAAGTAATAGAAGATGATATTGTACCAGAATTTAAATGCGATTGCTCAAAAGAACATATGGAAGATGCTTTAATGACAATAGGAAAAGAAGAATTGAAAGATATTATAGAAAAAGAAGGAAAAGCAGAATTAGTTTGTCATTTTTGTAATAAGAAGTATCAATTTAATAAAGAAGAATTAGAAAATATATTAAGAAATATAAATAATAAGGACTAAAAATACTAATTTTAAATATTGAAAAAATACTATTTGACAAACAATAAAAATATGTTATAATAAAAATAGAAATAAGGAGCCACAAAAGTGGTCGCCGATGGAATGTTATATACACACTCTATCTAAGCAAGCAGAGTGTGTATTTGTTTTTATTTATTTTTGCCTAATATATGTACAAGTACAATTATTAAGGCTATGTTTATGATAGTTACTGATACAAGACCAGCAAATAATAATTTTATAGTTAAAAATAAATATTGTTCTACCATAACACCACCTCCTTATGTTGGAGGCGACACACTCATGCTTTTCCTTATTTCTTAAATAGAATTATATATATTATTTAATTATAAGTCAATAAAAACTTTTAAATTCCTCTGTTAAATTTTAGAAATCTACTGTGAATTACAAAGATATAGTTACAATGAATAGATTATAAAATAATATTAATAATCATTTTTTTAGAATCCTCTAATTGACAAATTTCGCAAATGTAAATATAATAAGTAAGAAATATAAAAAAGGTAGAAAAAAGTTAGAGAATAATACAATCTAATTAATCTCTAACCAGATTAAAACCTTATGAAAGGAATGTGAAAAAAATGGAAAAAGAAGTATTTATATTTGGACACAAAAACCCAGACACAGACTCAATCTGTTCAAGCTTAGTAAGAGAAAGATTAGACAAAAAGAATGGATGGAATTGCACAGTAGCAAAAAGATTAGGAAAAATCAATAAAGAAACAGACTATGTATTAAATTATCTAAAAATACTTGCACCAGAAATGCTAGATGAAGTAGAAGAAGGACAAGAAGTATGTCTAGTAGACCACAATGAATTTAATCAAAGTGCAGAAGGAATCGAAAAAGCAAAGATATTATCAGTAACAGATCACCACAGAATATCAAATTTTGAAACAGCAGAACCATTATATTACACAGCAAAACCATATGGTTGTACATGTACAATTTTATTTGAAGAGTATAAAGCATATGGACATGAAATTTCTAAAGAAGAGGCAATTTTAATGGCAAGTGCCATAATATCAGATACATTATTATTAAAATCACCAACAACAACAGAACATGATAAAAAAGCATTAGAAGAATTAGGAAAAATAGCAGAAATCAATATTAATGAATATGGATTAGAAATGTTAAAAGCAGGAACAGATTTAGGAGATTTTTCAGAAGCAGAATTAGTAAATCTAGACGCTAAAAACCTAGACAAAGACGGTAAGAAATTTGTAATTGCTCAAGTAAATACAGTTAGTATAGAAGATGTGCTAAAAAGACAAAAAGATTTAGAAAGTGCAATTAATAGTGAAATAGAGAAAAAAGGTTTACAACTTTTTGTATTAGCTATAACAGATATATTAAATAGCAATTCAGAAATTATAGCTTTAGGAGATAGAACAGATGCAGTAGAAAAAGCATTTGATGTCAAATTAGAAGATAATAAAGCATTTTTAGAAGGAGTTGTTTCAAGAAAGAAACAATTATTACCAAACATAGATAAAAACATGTAATGTAGAGAAAAACGATGATTTGGGGACGGAGAAAAAATCATCGTTCATAAATTTATTTTATAAATATACAATGTGAGAACACAAAATGATGATTTTTTCTCCGTCCCCAAATCATCAAAGAGGAGATATACATGTATTTAAAAAGATTAGAGTTACAAGGGTTTAAATCTTTTGCAGATAAAACAGTATTAGAATTTATGCCAGGAATTACAAGTGTTATAGGACCAAATGGTTCGGGGAAAAGTAATATATCTGATGCAATCAGATGGGTTCTAGGAGAGCAAAGTATGAAATCTTTAAGGGGTTCTAAATCTCTTGATATCATCTTTGCAGGAACGCAGAACAGGAAATCATTAGGATTTGCAGAGGCGTCACTTGTATTTGACAATACAGATGGAAGTCTTCCTATAGAATATACAGAAGTAACGGTTACGAGAAAGATTTATAGAAGTGGAGAAACAGGATACTACATCAACAAAGTGCCATGTAGATTAAAAGATGTTTTAGAATTGTTCATGGATACAGGAATTGGAAAAGATGGATATTCTATAATTGGGCAAGGAAAGATAGATGAAATTTTAAGTAATAAATCAGAGGATAGAAGACATATTTTTGAAGAGGCAGCGGGTATTGTCAAGTATAGAGTAAGAAAATCTGAGAGTGAGAAGAAGTTAGAACACACAAAACTAAATCTTCTTAGAATTAATGATATATTAGCTGAAATTGAGACAAATTTGGAGCCTTTAAAAGTTCAATCTGAAAAGGCTAAAAAATATTTGAATCTAAGAGAAGAATTAAAAAGTATAGAAATTGGTTTGTTTTTATATAATATCGAAAAATACAAAAAAGACCTAGAAGAAATCGTAAAAGATGAAGAGGTATATAAAGAACAATGTAATGAAGAAGAGGGAAGATTAGAAAGAATAAAAGCATTAAAAGAAGAGTTGAAATCTGAAATTGATAGTATAACAGAATCAATAGAAGAGATGTCAAATTTAGGTTTTGAAAGCAAAAAAGAAATCGAAATGTTGAACTCAGATATTAATGTATCTAATACAAGAATTGAAAATAACAAACAAAACAAGGAAAGATTTGAAAAAGAGATAGAAGAATTATCTGCAAGAATTAATGATTTAGAAGAAGAGAAAAAACAAAAAGAAGAAAAAAAGGAAAATTTAAAAACTAATAAAGAAAAGTTTGCAAAAGAACTAGAAGAAAAAGAAAAAGAATTAGCTGAAATTACAAAAAAATTGTCTAGTAAAGAATTAGAAATAGAAGAGCATAAGAAAAAAGTAGAAGAAAACACAGATAAAAAATATGAATTACAGTCAAATACTAGTGAACAAGATATCAATTATCAAAACTACAAAAAAAGACAAGAACAAATAAAAAATGAAATTGCTGGAAATATCTCTGAATTAGACAATACAAGGATGAAAAAGGAAGAAATATCAAAAGACTTCTATGAGATTGAAAGTAAAAGAAATAAAATTTTAGCAGACTTAGAAGATGTTAATAAACAAAAGCAAGAAGCAGATAGAAAATTAAAAGATTATGAAAGTAAAATTAATATGCTTTCAGGAGAAAAGAGAATTAAAGAATCGAAACTAAAATTTTTAATAGAAACAGAAAAAGAAAAAGAAGGATATATAAAAAGTGTAAAGTCACTTCTAAAAGACTGTGAAACAATAAAAGAATTAGGAATAGGTATGCATGGTGTTTTGGCAAATATCATAGAAGTTCCAGAAGAATATCAAACAGCAATAGAGATGTGCTTAGGAAGTAGTCTTCAAAATATAGTAACAGAAAATGAAGAAACAGCAAAAAGATTAATAGAACATTTGAGAAAAAATAATTTGGGAAGAGCATCATTTTTGCCAATAACTTCAGTAAAAGGTAAAAAAATTGATAGGATAAAAGGTAAAAATAATGGAATTATAGGAATTGCATCAGACCTAGTAAAATATAACAAAAAATATGAGAATATCATATTAAATTTATTAGGTAGAACTGTTGTTGTACAAGACATGGAAACAGCAATTAGAGTGGCAAAAGATAATGGATATTCTTTCAGAATAATTACATTAGAAGGTGATGTAATAAATCCATCAGGAGCAATTACTGGAGGTTCAGTAGCAAAGAAAACAGTTAATATTTTAGGAAGAGGCAGAGAGATTGAGAAATTACAAAAAGAAATCAAAAATCTGGAAGAACAAATTCAAAAGTTAGAAAAAGAAAAAGAAGAATACCAAAATTCTATAGAGGATGTTATAGAAGAATCAGCTCTATTTGAAAAAGAATTACAAGAAATAGAAATCAATTATGCAACAGGAAAAGAAAAGATAAATGCTATAGAAGAGAATATCAATAGAGTAGAAACTAGACTAAATAAATTAAAAGAAGAAAGCAAAAAACTAGAAGAACAAAAAGAAGAAAGTCTAAAAAATAAAGAGGATTTACAGGAAAAAATAGAAACTATAAATGAAGAAAATGAAAAATTAAAAAAGATAATTACAGAATTTGCAGACTTAAACAAAGATAATCAAAAATATGTAGATGATTTGAATTTTGATATAACAAATTTGAAAATATCTGTATCATCTTTTGATGAAAGTGAAAGCTCAATAGAAGAGATTCAAGAGAGAATCAATTCAGAAATAAATAGTACAAATAAAAGTATTCAAAATAAAAAAATACAAATAGAACAAATTGTAAAAGACAATTCTGATTTGGAAGAATCAATCAAAGAAACTAAAGAAAAAATAGATAAGATAAAACAAGAAGTAGAAAACAGTGGTTCTAAAATTGAAGAATTGAAAGAAAAAAGAATACAGAAAAATGAAAAACTTGCTAAACAAGAAGATGAAATTAATGCTAAATTCAGAATAATAGAGGATTTAAAAGCTCAAATTGTAAAAGTAGATGTAAAGAAAACTAAGCTAGAAGAAGACATAAATGAATTAATTAACAAAATGTGGGAAGAATATGAATTAACACCAAATAATGTTACAGATTATAAAAAGCCAGATAATGTGCAATTAACACAGAAAAAAGTAAAAGACATGAGAAATCAGATAAGAGAACTAGGAAGTGTAAATATAGACTCTATAGATGAGTATAAAAATCTAAAAGATAGATATGATTTTATGTGTGAACAAAGAGTGGATTTAGAAAGCACAATGGCAAAATTAAGGAACATTATTTCTGACATGACAAAGATAATGAAAGAACAATTTAAAGAAAAATTTGAGATGATTAATAAAAATTTTGCAGAAGTATTTAGAGAATTGTTTGGTGGCGGAAATGCAAGTTTGACACTAGAAGATAAAGAAAATATTTTAGAATGCGGAATAGAAATAACAGTACAACCTCCAGGCAAAAAATTGCAAAATATGATGTTATTATCAGGAGGAGAAAAGGCATTTACAGCAATAGCTTTATTATTTGCTATATTGAAAATTAATCCAGCTCCATTCTGTGTGTTAGATGAGATTGAAGCAGCACTAGATGATGTAAATGTTTATAGATTTGCTGAATATTTGAAGAAGTTTTCTAAAAATACACAGTTCTTGGTTATTACTCATAGAAAGGGAACTATGGAAGTGGCAGATACAGTTTATGGAATTACTATGGAGGAAAATGGTATATCAAAATTGTTGTCGATGAAATTAAAAAATGCTGAGAACTAAGAAGATTGTAGGATAGTTAAATTTCAAAAATATTGTTGTTTATATCACTCCTAAATTTCAGTTTACTTATATAGAAAAATATGGTAAAATAAATATGTAAACCTGAAAGAGGAGGGGGAATATGAAAAATAAATATACACCTAATATAGGAGAAACAGCTAAAATAGTAACATCCATGGTAAAAAGAAATTTAGGAGTTAAAACCAGCAAAAGGAAAACAAGACCAAAAAGAATACAAAAAATGAGAAGTGGTAAATTTAATAATTCTGACTTAAAATATTTGATTACTGCTAATGATTTTATAAGGGTAATTGGAGATGCAGGAATTAAAGGATTATCAATATATGTTAACTCAAAAAATAAAAAAATAGATGACAAAACAGTAAAAGCTTTTATTGCATTAAAAACTTGTAGTGGACCGATATATGACTTTTTAACAATGAATAGAACAAATATGTATAAAAAATATAATGAACAAAGGGACATTGCAGAGTTAGAAAATATGTATGAAATCATAGATAAGTCAAGAGATGGAATTATAACTAGAAAACAAGAAATCGAAGATAGTAATGGCAAAAAAAGAGAAATTGAAATAGCAATGAGTGAAAGTGAGATTGCAGAAAATGTAAAGAACTATACTAATCAATTACATAGAGTTCAAGATAATACAGTTGTAAATTATTTAGGACTAGGAATGAGTATTATTAGTTTGATAGGTTCAATTATAGGAGAAAGCAAAAATTCAAAGGAAATGGCTAAAAAAATGGGCGTTAGTGGACTAATTAGTATAGGAACTTTTCTAGGAAGAAGATATGTTACAAAAGATTATGGAAAAAAAGTAGGTGATGAAGCAAGAAAAATAAATAGACAAGAATGGGATATGATTCAAAATGAACCAGTAAGTGAACAAGAGAAAAATGAAAAACTAGAGGAGATAAAAGAAGTAATTAGCAAAATGTATTTAGAAGATCAAAAAATACAAAACAAAGTAAATGTTATGAGAGCAATAGATATCACATCATTAGCGATTTTGACAGGAATGATAGGGATGGAGAGGTTAAGAAATTCAGAAAAAATTGATGCAAAAACATTATCACAAATTATAGTAGATGTAAATCAAAAGACCTCTTTAATAGGAAATATGGTAAATAATGTTGATAGAATATTTGCCTTAAACAATGAAAAAAATAAATTAAAAGATTATGAAGAACAAGTAGAAAACATTGTTAAACAAATAGAAGAAAAACAAGACCCTTTAGTAGAAGCAACTAAACCATTTGAAAGTATAGAAATTAAAGATTTTAAAGGAAAATTTTATCAAGATAAAGATGTTAAGACTGGAAAAAACAAATATAGACATAAAATAGAAGTGCCAGAATTTTCTATGAAAAAAGGAGAAATAGTATTACTATCTGGAAAATCAGGTATAGGAAAAAGTACTTTCTTGAAAATGTTAAAAAGAGGAGACATCAATAATAGATATCCTATACAAATAGATGAAAATCAAAAAGTGGATAAATTGGGAAAACAATTTATTGCCATAAAAGCAGATAAGGATTTGGGAATTCATTCTAATGTTTTAAAAGAATTAACAGGTAAAGAAACAGTTTCGGATATAACTGAACAAGAAATGCAAAAATTACAGACAGTCTTAAAGGATGTTTGTTTGGACAAAGAAGGTATATTGGAAGATCTAACAACAAAAGATTATAGTCAATTTTCAACAGGACAAAAGAAAAGACTTGTATTAGCACAAATGTTGTATAGGGCATCAGAAAAACCATCTATAATTTTAGTAGATGAACCAGTTGGGAATGTTGAAGATGAATTGATTGATAGTCAGTTAAATGCTATAGCACAAGTTATTAAAAATATAGGTTCTATGGGAATTATTGTAACACATAGAGTAGATTTAGCTAGAAGATATGTAGATAAGCATTATCACATAGGCGAAGATGGTGTGATGAAAGAAGAAAAAAATGTGGAAAGAAATATAGAAAAATAGAGATTTAAGTATTTACTTAGTCTCATTTTTTTAAATTTTGCCCTGCAAAAAGTGGCAATTTTCTCAAAATTTATCCTGCAAAAAGTGGCAATTTTTTCAAATTATACCCTGCAAAAAGTGGCAAAAATTATTGATTATTTTTCTGTTGCGTGATAAAATAAAGAAGAGGAGGGAAAATTTATGCAAAGATTATTTGAAAAGAAATTGTTAGATTGGAAACAATCAGGAATGAAAAAGCCTCTGATGGTTGTTGGCGCAAGACAAATTGGAAAAACATATATCATAGAAAAGTTTGCTAAAGAAAACTTTGAACAATATTTATATTTTAATTTAGAAAAGGATATTGAAGTAAGAAATATTTTTGAAAGAACTATTGATGATATAAAAATAATAGAAGAATTAGAATTATACTTAGGTAAAAAAATAGATATAGATAAAACTATAATTTTTTTTGATGAAGTTCAAGTAAGTGAAAATTTTATAGTTTCATTAAAATATTTTAATGAATCAGATAAAGCTTATAAAATAATATGTGCAGGAAGTTTATTAGGGGTAAAAATTAATCGATTCAAAAGTTCATTCCCAGTTGGCAAAATTAGAATGGAGGTTATGTATCCAATGAATTTTGAAGAGTTTTTAATTGCGACTGGAAAAGAAATGTTAAAAAATAAGATTGAGGAATGTTATAAGACAATGACACCAATGCCTGATTTCGCACATGAACAGGCTATTACTTTATATAGAAAATATTTATGTGTTGGCGGGATGCCAGAAGCAGTGAATAATTTAGTAGAAAATGATTTAGACATATTAAAATTTGATTCTCACATTGTTTCAGATATTAAAGATATGTATATAGCAGATATGCAAAAGTATGTTAGAAATAATTTGGAAACAGTAAAAATCGAAAAAGTATATAAAAATATACCTAGTCAATTAGCTAAAGAAAAGAAAAATTTTCAATATAGTTTTATAGAAGAAACAGGAAGAAAAAGAAAATATGAAAGTGCGATTGATTGGTTAGTTGCCTCAAAAATGATTTTAATTAATTATAATTCGAAACGAATGGAAATACCATTAAAAGTATATATAGACGAAAATAATTTTAAATTATACTTAAGTGATGTAGGTATATTAACAAATATGAGCGAAATAAAATTTCCTGACATAATGCTTGATAAAACTTTTATTTATAAAGGTGCTATTACAGAAAATTATATTGCACAAGAATTAGTCTCTAAAGGAGAATCATTATATTATTGGACTTCTAATAGAAGTGCAGAAATAGATTTTGTTTTATATAGTGAAGATGATGGGATTATTCCTATAGAAGTTAAAAGTGGAAATAATGTAAGATCAATAAGTTTAAATATGTATATCAAAGAATATAATCCTAAATATGCTATAAGATTTTCGACTAGAAATTTTGGATTTGAAAATAATATAAAATCTATTCCATTGTATGCTGCATTTTGCATAAAATGAGATAATAAAATAATAAAAAAGTTGTAAGTAAATAATAATTATAATATAATTTTGCAAAATCCAATTATGATAAGCAAAATACCAGAAATTGTAGACCAAATATTATCAGGCAACTTATTAAGTGAATAAAGTTTTTTTCCACAATAGTTTCCAATATTCAAGAAAAATAATTGGAAAAAACTAATTAATAAAGGAAACAAAATAGAAAAAGTATTTATCATACTAAAACCAGTTCCAATACAAAAGCTATCTAAAGAAAGTGCTAAACCAAGAAAAAGTGCTTCTTTAGAATCTATTGTATTGGATTTATCTAGATCTGAAGATGTCGGATTTTTAATAATTTTTATAGTAATACCAAGACATTTAATAAAAAAAGAATATATTTTTTCAGTATCAGTTAAATTTGTATCAGAATTAATTTTACAATCTTTTTTATTATTTCTTAGTGCTTGAAAACACATAAAAAATCCCATAAATATCAAAATGAAACTTCCCAAGTAATCAATAATAAAATCAGGTAAAAAATATTTTAAAATATTTCCAAAATAAATAGAAATTGTAGAAATAGTAAAAGCAACTAAAAATAAAATAAATTTTGCAAATAGAGTTATTTTTGTATTTTTTATTCCATATGTAATTCCAATTCCAAGTGAATCTATACTACTAGAGATTGCTAAAAATAAACAGTTAAGTAGCATTTGAAAACCTCCATTAAAGATATGCTAATAACATAATATGAATTACATAATTAAATTGTGTAAAAATATGGATACACCTGAATACAAAATTAGTAATAAAAATAATTCACATGAATACAATTACAAAGAAAAGGGACAAGACAAGTCCATACAAAGGAGAGGAAGAATATGTGGGAAACACTTAGAAAAGAAGAAGTTGAAAGAAAACTTGGCACAAATTTCAAAAATGGATTAACTAATGATGAAGTTTCAAAAAGGCAAAATCAATATGGCAAAAACGAATTAGAAAATGGTAAAAAAGAAGGAATTATTATTAAATTCTTCAAACAATTTAATGATTTTATGATTATCATTCTAATCATGGCATCTATTGTATCAGCAGGTATATCATGGTATCAAGGGGAAAATGATTATATTGATTCAATTATAATAATTGCTATTGTAGTACTAAATGCATTAATGGGAGTATTACAAGAAGCAAAAGCTGAAAAATCTATAGAAAGCCTAAAAAAGATGACACCACAAATGTCAAAAGTTATAAGAGAAGGAAAAGAAAAAGAGATTAAGTCAGAAGACTTAACAGTAGGAGATATTGTCATATTAGAAGCGGGAAATAGTGTACCAGCAGATTGTAGAATCATAGAAAGCTACAACTTAAAGATAGAAGAATCTAGTTTAACAGGAGAGACTCAAGGAATTGAAAAAGATGGAAATGTAATTTGTAAAAAAGGTATACCATTAGGTGACATTGTAAATATGGCATTTATGGGAAGTACAGTTGTAAATGGACATGCAAAAGTTGTAGTAACAGACATAGGTATGAATACTAAAGTAGGAAAAATTGCAAATATGATAATAGAAAATGAGTCACCAGAGACACCAATACAGAAAAAATTAAATCAAGTTGGAAAAATATTAGGAGTCATTTGTCTAATAATATGTTTAGTAATATTTGTTATAGGAATCATAAAAAAGATACCCCCAATGGAAATGTTTATGACATCAGTAGGATTAGCAGTTGCCGCAATACCAGAAGGTCTGCCAGCAATTGTAACAATAATGTTATCAATAGGTGTAACCAAGATGTCAAAAAGAAATAGTATTATCAGAAAATTACCAGCAGTTGAAACACTAGGAAGCAGTAATGTTATATGTTCTGATAAAACAGGAACATTAACACAAAATAAAATGAAAGTAGTAGAGATAAAATCAGAAAATCCAAATTTAGCAATGGAACTAGGAGCAATGTGTACAGATAGCAAAATAGAAATAAACAATGGAAAAGTAGAAGTAGTAGGAGAACCAACAGAAATAGCATTAGTCGAAGTTGCATATAAAAATAAATTAGATAAAAATGAACTATATAAGGCAAAGCCTAGAATAAATGAAATCCCATTTGATTCAAATAGAAAGATGATGACAACAATACATAAATTAGAAAATGGAAAATATAGAGTCATAACAAAAGGAGCACCAGATATATTATTAAATAGGTGTATAGGAATAAATAAAGAAAAAATATTAAAAGAAAACGAAAAAATGGCAAATAAAGCATTAAGAGTAATTGCAGTAACATACAAAGATATAGATACAATTCCAAATAAAATAGATAGTAATAGTATAGAAAAAAATTTAAACTTTGTAGGATTAATAGGAATGATAGACCCTCCACGAGAAGGTGTAAAAGAGGCAGTAGAGACCTGTAAAAAAGCAGGAATCAAAACAGTAATGATAACAGGAGACCATATTGCAACTGCAAAAGCAATAGCAGAAAAAATAGGAATATTAACCAGAAAAGACAAAGCAATTACAGGAGCAGAATTAGATAAAATAAATCAAGAAACATTTGAAAAAGAAGTTCAAAATTATACAGTATTTGCAAGAGTAACACCTGAACATAAAGTAAGAATAGTAAAAGCATGGCAAAAAAAAGGAGCAGTTGTAGCAATGACAGGTGATGGGGTAAATGACAGCCCAGCACTAAAAAGTGCAGATATAGGAATAGCAATGGGAAAAGGAGGAACAGATGTAGCCAAAAATGCATCTGATATGATTTTAGTAGATGATAATTTTGTAACAATTGTTTCAGCAGTAAAACAAGGAAGAAATATATATGATAATATAAGAAAAGCAGTACATTTTTTAATTGTGACAAATATAGGAGAAATTGTAACTATATTTATGGGACTAGTACTAGGACTTAAATCACCATTACTTGCAATACAATTATTATGGATAAATTTAGTAACAGATTCATTGCCAGCAATAGCAATAGGATTAGAGCCAGCAGAAAAAGATATAATGGAAAGAAAACCTATAGAATCTAAAAAAGGAATCTTTGCAGATGGTTTATGGGGCAAAATTATAGTAGAAGGTATTATGATAGGAATGCTAACATTAATAGCATTTAGTATAGGAAATAAATATTATGGTGTAGAAGCAGGAAGAACAATGGCCTTTATAAGTATGGGACTATTAGAACTTGTCCACAGCTTTAATATAAAAAGTGAAAAATCAATCTTCAAAACAGGAATATTAGAAAATAAATATCTAATAGGAAGCTTTGTTTTAGGAGTTTTTGTACAAACAATAGTTGTATTAATACCAGCATTAGCAGAAATATTCAATGTAGTTAATTTGAACTCAACTCAATGGTTAATCACATTAGTAATTTCTATATTGCCAATACCAATAATGGAATTACAAAAAATAGTGAATACCATAAATATAAAAAATACGAGCATTAATAAAGGAAAGGCTTTTAATACACACATGTGAAGACTAGTTATTAACCAATATCTAGTAACGAATATTCATAGAATATTACTTTGATTCGTAATAAAATGGAAAAAAGGGGGACTATTATAATATAAAATCATTACACAATTTTGTATAAGCTAAATTTTCATAGAAATTCTAAAAGGAAAAAATGTTTACTTGCACTCAGACCCTCGCATACTGCGAGTACCGTGCATATCCAACATTGTTTCCTTTAAGAATTTCTAATTCAAATTTAGATACGCAAAATCGTTCCATTTTTTTATATTATAATAGTCCACCTTTTTTCCATTTTATTACAAATCAAAGATAGAATATTAAAAATAGAGTTGCATTTTAGAAAAAAATATGATAAAATAGCTATGCTTTAAAGATAGTATAGCTTTTTTAATTATAAGAATTTGCATTTCCTATAATTAAAAAATAATATTACACAGAAAAATTGCTATACAATTTTTTGCGTCGATAAATCTTTATATTTTTTCGGTAAATTTAACACATAAAGTTAAATTAAAAAAGTAGAGAAAAAACTTCGCAAAATGAGATTTATAAAATCTCTACTTGCAGAATATGCAGGTTATAAATCCATAGGGAGGTGAATGATAATGAACAAATACGAAAGTATTATCATTGTTAGTCCAAATGTAGATGAAGCAGGTTTAAAAGCTTTAGAAGAAAAGTTTACAGGATTAATCAATGAAAATGGAAAAGTAGAATCAGTTGAAAACATGGGAAAAAGAAAACTAGCTTATGAAATCAAAAAATTCAAAGAAGCTACATATGTTTTATTCAACTTTGAAGCTAATCCAGAATTAATAGCTGAACTTGAAAGAGTTTACAGAATTACAGATGATGTTATAAAATTCATCACAGTAAAAAAAGAAAAATAGAAAAATTAAATAAAGAAGGGGCCTTTATTTAAAGTAAAGAAAGGTGATAAAAAATGAATAAAGTAATATTAATGGGAAGATTAACAAGAGATCCAGAAGTAAGATATACACAAACAAGTAACACATTAGTATCTTCATTTAGTCTAGCAATAAATAGAAGATTTGTAAGACAAGGAGAAGAAAGACAAGCTGATTTTATAAATATTGTTGCATGGAGTAAATTAGGAGAATTTTGTAGTAAATACTTTAAGAAAGGTCAACAAGTAGGAATTATAGGAAGAATTCAAACAAGAACTTGGGATGATGACCAAGGGCAAAAACACTATGTTACAGAAGTTGTAGCAGAAGAAGCATATTTTGCTGATAGTAAAAAAGATACAGATTCATCAAGCAATACTTCTTTTGAAAACACATTTGGAAATACAGCACCTGGAAGCATGGGAGCAGATTTTGAAATGTCTTCAAGTGATGACCTACCATTCTAATTTGTTAGGGGGGAAAATAGAAAATGGCAGATAAAAAACAAAATAAGAGAAATAATAAAAATTATGATGAGGATTATAATCCAAGATTCAGAAAACAAAGAAAAAAAGTATGTTTATTATGCAGTGATAAAAACTTTGTTTTAGATTACAAAAATCCAGAACAATTAAGAAAATTTATCAGTGATAAAGGTAAAATCTTACCAAGAAGAAATACTGGAATGTGTGCTAAACATCAAAGAGATATTACAATTGCTATTAAAAGAGCAAGACATATTGCTTTATTACCATATGCACAAAAATAATAAACTTTTAAGACTATTAATCAAGACTAGAAGTATCAAAACTTCTAGTCTTTTTGCATAGCAAAGTATTTATCATAATAAAAAACTTTACATACTGTAATTAGCTATGAGAATAAAGAAATTCTTGCTAAATTATGTAAAATATAGTAAAATAGAGATGTTATTAAAATATAAATCATTAATCATAAAAAAACATATTTATAAGAAAAAGTATAGAAAAATAAATTTACAAATAAATAGGAGGGATAAAGATAACATGAATCAGGAATTATTAGAATTAGCAAAAAAAGTAGAAAAAAAGATAGAACCACAATTTAAGAAAATGGATGACATTTGTAGCAAAAATAGTATAAAAGTCATTGAA
>CALXJV010000013.1 GCA_944388715.1 uncultured Clostridia bacterium | reverse complement strand
AGCACTCCAATCACATTCAAAATTTATTCAATATTAATATATATACATTCTATAAAATAAATATAAGGCCGTGAATTCTAACGAATTGTCATACTAGTTAGAGGAAATTTTGATAAATTACTTGTATATTAAAAATAATTATGATATAAATAAGGTATAAAAATAAAGCTAATGATAGAAAGGCGGAATTTTTGTGGAAGAAGAAATAGATAGAGGACCAAAAACTATATTGGTTGTTGATGATGAACAAACAATAAGAGAAATGTTAGTAACAAATTTAAAGAAGGAAGGCTATGAGACATTAGAAGCAGGAGATGGGATAACAGCTATAAATATAGCACTAGAAAAACATCCAGATTTAATACTTCTAGATATAATGCTTCCAAAAATGGATGGATTATCAGTATGCAAGAGAATAAAAAATTCATATAATGTTCCAATTTTAATGTTAACAGCAAGAGATGCAGAAATAGATAAAATTTTAGGATTAGAATTAGGAGCAGATGATTATATTACAAAACCATTCAGTGTAAGAGAACTTATGGCTAGGGTAAAAGCAAACCTAAGAAAAGTAGAAAATAATTCTATACCAAGAACAGAAAATGAAAATAATAATTATATTCCAAAAAAAGAAAACAAAATAAAAGTAAATGATCTAGAATTAGACTTAGATAGATTTGAAGTAAAAATTAGAGGAGAAATTATAGATTTAACAGTAAGAGAATTTGAGGTTATTAAATTCTTAGCATCACAACCAGGCCAAGTAGTAACAAGAGAAACATTGTTAGAAAAAGTTTGGGGATATGAATATTATGGTGATATAAGAACAGTAGATGTAACAGTAAGAAGAATAAGAGAAAAAATAGAAAAAGATACATCAACACCAAAAATATTAATAACCAAAAGAGGAGTAGGATATTATATTGCATCTAATTAATTATATTATATTATATTATATTATGTCCAAAATTGGGTGGAACGTTGGGGACGTGCTAAATCGTTCCATTTTGGTACGATTTAGCACGTCCCCAACGTTCCACTCAATTTTATATATAATGGGAAGGAATAAAAAATGAATAGGACAAAAACAAGAAAAATTATGGTAGGAAATGTACAAATAGGAGGACAAAATAAAGTAGTTATACAGTCTATGTGTAATACTAAAACAAAAGATGTAGATGCAACAGTAAAACAAATATTAGAATTAGAAAAAGCAGGATGTGAAATTATAAGAGTTGCAGCACTTGACATAGAAGATGCAAAAGCTATAAAAGAAATAAAAAAACAAATACATATACCAATTGTAGTGGATATACATTTTGATTATAGAATTGCGTTAGAAGCAATTGAAGCTGGTGTTGATAAAGTAAGAATAAATCCAGGGAATATTGGAAGTGAGGAAAAAGTAAAAGCAGTAGTAGATAAATGTAAAGAAAAGCATATTCCAATAAGAATTGGTGTTAATGCAGGTTCATTAGAAAAAGACTTATTAGAGAAATATGGAAAACCAACAGCCAAAGCAATGGTAGAAAGTGCAAGCAGACATATAGCTATTTTAAAGAAATTGGATTTTAAAGATTACATGGTTTCATTAAAAGCATCTAACTTAGATTTATGTATAGAAAGTTATGAAGAAGCTTCAAAAGCTTTTGATTGTCCTTTACACTTAGGAATAACAGAAAGTGGGACAGAATTTAGTGGAACAGTTAAGTCAAGTATAGGTTTAGGTTATATGTTAAGAAATGGAATAGGTGATACTATGCGTGTATCGCTTTCAGATGACCCGGTAAAAGAGATAAAAGTTGCAAAAGAGATATTAAAAGATTGCAATTTGTATCATAAAGTGCCAACATTAGTTGCATGTCCTACTTGTGGAAGAACACAAATAGATTTAATTCCAATAGCAAAAGAAGTTGAAGAATTTTTAAATACAATTGAATCAGATATAACTGTAGCAGTAATGGGATGTGCAGTAAATGGACCAGGAGAAGCAAGAGAGGCAGATATAGGAATTGCCGGAGGAGTAAAAGAAGGGCTTTTATTCAAAAAAGGTGAAATTATAAAAAAAGTGCCACAGGAAAAAATTGTAGAAGTTTTAAAGCAAGAAATCTTAGAAATGATAAAATAAAAAAATACATATTAGTTCTAGGACTCGAATGTTTATATTTGATAAACTCAAAACTAATATATATACTAGTTTTAGAGATTAGCTGTAAATTGTAATAATAAAAATAATAATATACAAATAAAAGCTAATATTTTTAGTTATGTGAAGTAACCAAGCTACAAATGAAAGAATCTATAAAGTATTAAAATGAAATTAGAAAGGACTAAATTTTGAAATGAAAATTATTGTAGGGGAAACAGCTGGTTTTTGCTATGGAGTTGAAAGAGCTGTTAATGGTGCAAAAGAAGAATTAGAAAAAGAAAAATCAATATATGGATTAGGAGAAATTGTACATAATCAAGATGTTGTAAAAGAATTAGAAATGCAAGGAATGAGCTTTATAAAAGATTTAAAAGAAGCAAATGGAAAAGTGATTGTACGTGCACATGGAATTCCAAAAGAAACATATGAACAAGCAAAAGAAAGAAATATACAATTAATAGATTATACATGTCCCAAAGTTTTAAAAATTCATGAAATAGCAGAAGAACATGCAAATAAAGGATATTATATATTTCTTTTGGGAAGTAAGGAACACCCAGAAAATATAGGAACTTTTAGCTATTGTGGAAAAAATAAATTTATAATAGAAAAAGAAGAAGATACATCTAAAGCAATAGAAAATCTAAGAAAATCACATATAAAGAAATTATTAGTTATAGCACAAACTACATATAGTTTAGAGAAATTTTATGAAATAGAAAAGATAATACAAAAAGAGTTACCAAAAGATATAGAATTAATTGTAAAAAATACAATTTGTCATGCAACTGAAATTAGACAAAAAGAAACAAAGGAAATAGCAAGTAAAGTAGATTTTATGATAATTATTGGAGGAAAAAATAGTTCTAATACAAGAAAATTATATGATATTGCTAAACACAACTGTAAAGAAGCAGTATTAATTGAAAATGCTAATGAGTTGAATTTGAGTTTAATAAAAGAAAGTGAAAAAATAGGAATAATGGCAGGAGCTTCTACACCTAAGCAAAGTATAGATGAAGTTGCTAAAAAAATAGAAAACAATTTAGTTTCAGTTCTTATTTAACTTTTTTATTGAGTAAGAAACAATATGAAACTTTAAGTTACTTAGGCTCAAAGTGAAAATAAATTAAAAATTTTATTTTCAAAAGAAAAATTGGATTTTATCTATGTAAAATAACATCATTTTCTAAGATTAAAATGAAAAAAATGTCGAATTTTGCGATGAAAAGCATAAAAAAGTAGAGAGAACTTGTTGACAAGTTCTCTTTTTGACATTATACTTGAAGAAATTATATAATTTTTTCAATAGAAATTTCTATCCAATATGACTTATTTATAAATTAATTCAAGTCATAAAATCCATCATTAAAAAATCAAAAAGGAGGTTAATTATTTTAGTGCACTAAAAAATCTTATGAATAGAAAATTTGTAGCAAAAAGTAATTTTGTATTAAGAAGAGTTTTAAATTCAAAAGATAATATAGATATTCTAAAAGAATTCATAGAAGTAATATTAAATATACAAATAAAAGAAGCTCAAATAAATCCATATTTGCAAAAAAGAAAAAATAATTTACCAGCAGAAGAAAATTTTGGGATTGCAGATTTGAGAGTAAAAACAATAGAAAATGAAGAATTAAATATAGGAATACAAATTATAGATGGAGAACATGTGCTAACCAAAATGTTTTTGTATTATGCTCAAATACATACAAATCAACTTAAATATGATGATAATAGAGAAATAGCTAGGACAATAACAATAAATATATTGGACTTTATTTTTGTTAGAAAAACGAAATATCATAGTAGATTTATGTTAAAAGAAGAAAATGTGACAGATATAATAAATGATTACATAGAGATACATGTAATTGAATTGCCTAAATTTAAAGTGAATTCAAATAAGGAAATTTCATTAAAAGAAGCATGGATAAATTATTTAAAAGGAGAAGATATAGAAAAATCAATAAATAAAAGTGTAAAAATAAAGAAATTAGATGATTTGCTAAAAAAATATTGGAGAGATGAAGTGATGGAATAATTATTCGGAAAGGAATTAATGGAGGCTCCTTGGAAAAAAGGGATTTTGGGGACGGTTCTTGGAAAAAAGGGGATTCAAGGACCGCCCCCAAAATCCCTTTTTTCCAAGGACCGTCCTTCAATCCCTCTAACATTTTAGTGTGCATCTGTTAAAGTTGGTTTTAAAGTTACATTTATAATAGTTCCTTCTTGTACTAATTCATCTTTAGTATAATCTTGAGTTGTTACAATACCAGAGCCAGTTACACTAATATTAAGATTTTTTGCCCTCAAAGCACTAACAGCTTGAGAAAGATTCATTCCAGATAAGTCAGGAACGCTAACAGATGTCGCCGAAGTATCACCTTCACCATATAAAACTATTATAGAGTTTTCTGACAATTGTGAACCTGGTTTTGGACTTTGATCGGCAGTTAAAGTAGAGTTTTTATCTCCTGAGCAGTGAATATTGCATTTAAATCCAGCATCAGTAAGTAATTTTTCAGCCTCAGTTACAGTTTTATTTCTAACGTCAGGAACTGTAATTAAATTATCAGTATTAGTATTATCAGTTGCATCAGAAGGTATTCCTAAATATGGTAATATTTCTGATAACATTTGAGAGACTGTAGGAGCTGCAACAGAACCACCTTGATATCCATA
The DNA here is from genome assembly GCA_944388715.1 of uncultured Clostridia bacterium. Taxonomy (GTDB): domain Bacteria; phylum Bacillota; class Clostridia; order TANB77; family CAG-508; genus CAG-269. The sequence goes on along the minus strand of CALXJV010000013.1, from coordinate 19,770 downwards.
TTCTTTATTTTGAGGATCATATAATGTAAGTAGAATAACAACTTGTGTGTCTTCAATAGGTGATATAGCTACAAATGATGATACATATCCATCATCTTTATTGGCTTCTGTTGGCTCAGAAGTACCAGATTTTCCCCCTATAGAATATCCAGAAACTTGAACATTTTTACCAGTTCCTTCTAGTACAACAGATTCCATCATTGATTTTATTTGTTCAGCTGTTGACTTTGATATAACTTGTCTAACTTCAGTTGGTTCTGTTTCTGTAACAGCACCTGTATCTGTATTAGTAATTGATTTTATGATATTAGGTTTCATAAGAACACCATCATTTGCAACACAAGATATGGCTGTTATCATTTGAAGAGGTGTTATTTGAAATCTTTGACCAAATGAATAAGTAGCAAGTTCAACAGGTCCAATTTTATCTAAATCATGGAAAATACTACTTTGCTCACCATATAAACCAGAATTAGTACTTTCAAATAATCCAAAGGCTTGGTAATATTTATATAATGTTGGAGCTCCAATTCTTTGACCTAACTGAATAAAAGCTGGGTTACAAGAATTACATAAGGCTTGCCTTAAAGTTTGAGAACCATGTGGATTATAATTTCTCCAACAATTAATTATCCTATCTTCAACTTCTTGAGAACCTGAGCAATAAAAGTCTCCTGCTTTATCAGTAGTAGTAATTCCTTCTTCTAAAGCGACACTAGCAGTAATAATTTTGAATGTAGAACCAGGTTCATAACTTTCTGCAACAGATTTATTTGACCACATTTTATATAAAGCTTCATTTTTTTCTTCTGAACTTAATGAATCATAAGTTTTAGCCAAAGTTGAGTTTGGTGTATAAGGTGAGTTTAAGTCATAATCAGGGTAGCAAGCCATTCCTAAAATATCACCAGTTTGAGGGTTCATAACAATAACATTTCCACCATCTTCACATTCATATTTTTCTACAGCTTGTTCTAAGTATTTTTCAAGAATAGATTGAACATTTAAATCTATTGTAAGTGAAATATCACTACCATTTTCTGCTGATATATATGTTTCTTCTGCATTAGGTATCTCTTTTTGACTACTATCTTGAGAACTAACTATTTTTCCAGGAGTACCAGTTAAAACAGAATCCCATTTAGATTCAATTCCACTTAAACCTTGGTTATCAGAACCACAAAAACCAATAACACTAGAAGCTAATTCTCCATAAGGATAATATCTTTTTGTATCTTCATCAATATTAATTCCTACAGAAATATCGTTTTCATCCATCCAGGTTTTTAATTCATCGACTTTTTCTTGTTCAACTTTTTTTATAATAGTTTCAACCTGAGATTCGCTGTTTACTTTTGCTAAAGTTTCGTTATAATCTAGTGCAAATATATCTGAAAGACCTTTGGCAACAGTTTCTTTTAGCGTTTTTGTTTCTTCGTCAGAATCACCTTTTATCTTAGTTGGATTTATTGTAATTGTATCTACTTGAGCGCTAATTGCTAAAGCTTTTCCAGTAGAATCGTAGATGTTTCCTCTTTTAGGACTAAGAATTTGGTTGATTGTTTGTTGCTGATATGCAAGCTCTGTTAAATAAGCACCTTCTACAAATTGAAGATAACCAATTCTACCTAAAAGAATAATAAAAACAAGAATAATTACAATAAAAACATTTCTTAATTTTGTTGTATATATCAAATTTTTACCATCAAATTTACGATTTAAGGTTATTATATTTGAATCTTTTTCTTTTTTTATTTTGGTAGTTGCTTTTTTTAAATCCTTGTTTTTTTCACTTGGCTTTTTAGTATTATTTTTATTTATCTTTTTAGTTTCTTTATTATTTTTCATAGACTCGCCTCTTTTGTTAAAAATTTGCAATTATATTGTATATTAAAAATGAACAAAAAGCAATAAAGACACAGAAATTTTACAAATGAGGATGTGAAAAAATTCACATCCTCATTTATCAATTTTTAAACATTAAAATTATATTCTATACTAGTAATAATATTATTTTCAACAATAAATTTTAATTGAGTTTGTCCTTTAGAATAAGTATATTGTGTATCTAGTTGTTCATAATCACTACCATATTTTTCTGTCATAGTATCAATACTGTCACCAATTTTTACACCATCTGTCGTTGTAACTTGATCATCTAAGAAATATACAGATAACACTTTATCTGTTCCTGCATCTGGATATGTATGTACTTCATAATGGTCAAAAGTATAAATTTTATCCATTCCATCAAAAGCACAACTTTGAACTTCATAATAATCTTTAGCTTCGCCTAGATTTAAAGAAGAATATTCAGCACCAAGTGGTATAATTGTTTCACCACTTTTAAATGTATATACATCTTCTGCTGGAGTAGATGTTTCTTGAATTTCAGCATTTTCTGTAGATAATGTTTGTTCTGGTTGTTTATTTAAGAAAACAACTCCTACAACAACTAAGACAATAATGATAATAATTGCTAATGCAATACCTATTTTTTTCATAGATAAATACCCCTTTCAATCTAATTAAATATGGAAACAATAAATTATATTCCATTTTTTGTAACAGCAAATTATTTGTATAAATATAGGAAATAATAAATTATATTCCAGTTTCTTTATGATATTGTGTTAATTTTTCTTGATATATAGCATTAATAGCTTCATCTTGTCTATAATCAGTTAAATCAAATTGTTCTTCTAAAATTTTAGAAAAGTATTTACTCAATTTAGTTGCACCATACAAGTTTAAATGTAACCCACTATCATAAGTATCTTGTGTATAGTCTATACCAATTTCTTCAATATTGTCAAGAAAATTTATAAATGTTAAATCATTTTTATTTGAGTATTCTTCTATTTGTGAATCATATTCTTCATACCAATATGGATAAACACTTGGAGCTTTAATTAAAACTAATTTTATATCATTTTCTTTACATAGATTTGTTATTTTATCTAAATATTCATATGTAATATCAGAAAATTGGTAGTTTGATAATTTCCTTTTAGTAGGTAGACTTTCAACTGGTTTTACATTTTTGTTAATTAAAAATCCATTATATGTATTTTTCTTTTCTTTAAACAAATATTCAAAATCTTCTTTAGTAAGTTGGTCAAATCTTGAATGATATCTTAATATAGGGAAAAGATATGACGCCAGACTTTCTTCTTCTGTCATAGAAGCTTTTATCATTTCATATTTTTGTTTAGACCATTTCATTTTGTCTAATGTTAATCTATTATAAGCTTCGCTAACTGGTTTGTCATATCTCATAGCATTAACATTAAAAACAACAACTTTAGGTTTTTCGTATTTTAATGTTTCTTCTAAGATATAATAAGATTGCCAAAGAAGTTGTTGAGATGAACCTCTTACATATGAAGTAATGCCTGTCTCTTCATAAATTACCATAGGAGAAAAATTAGCATATACTTCACAATCTCCAATAAAGATGACTTCATGATTTTTATCTTCATCATAATATTGACTAATCATACTACCTTCAACTAAACTATCCATATATTTTGGCATTAATAATTTATTAGTAAGGAAGAAAATAATAAAAATCAATATTAATATCAATAAAATCTTTAAAAATTTCTTCATAGTTATTAATAATCCTTTCAAAATTTATTATAAATAAATTCACTTGCATTAAATCCTATACCATACATTCCAAAGATAAGAATTACCCAAACTAAACCTGCAAAAAGAATTAATTTATGTTCGGTTTTTAAGCTTTTTAATTTAGAATTAATTTTTTCTCTTTTTAAATCATATATGATTAATAATATAACAGATATTATTAATACAATATAATTAGCTAAATTTAATCCTAAATTAAGAATATTATTAAATAATTCAGAATAATTAAATGTTGTAAATACAGAACCTATCATTTGTAATGATTCTAATGTTGTTGGCCAAATGAAAAATGACCATAAGAAAGAAACAATTAAAAAGGTTACTGTAATATTTAGATATTTATTTTTTGTTGTTATAAATTTACCTAAAATCAAGAAAATAGCATGTAGTAATCCCCATAATACATAATTGATACCATGCCAAAGACCAGATAGTAGAAATACAATAATTGTATTAAAATAATGTCTTAATTTACTACATCTATTACCACCTAGAGGTATATACACATAATCTCTAAACCAAGAACTTAAAGAAATATGCCATCTTCTCCAGAATTCTTGAATATTTTGAGATATATATGGTGTATCAAAGTTTTCTTTTACATTAATTTGTAAAACTTTTGAGAATCCGATGACAATATCAATTCCACCACTAAAATCAGCATATAATTGGATAGAATATAAAAGCATTGCAAATAAAGCAAAAGCTCCATTATATTCAGAAGGATTTTGTGTTATTGTTGCAATCAATACATTAATTCTATTAGCAATTAATAGTTTTTTGAAAAATCCCCAACCAATCCTTAAGATACCATTATACATGCTAGACAAATTGATTTTTTTATCTTCTTTAAACAAAGAATCTGAAATATCGTCAAATCGATTAATTGGTCCAATAAATAAATATGGAAAATACATAGTATACACAAAATATTTGGCAATATTTTTTTCTGGTTTATATTTGTTTCTATATATATCAATTAAATATGAAACTACTTGAAAAGTATAATAAGAAATACCAAGAGGTACAATAATATTTTTTATTAGTTCACTTTTTATTATTACTAAAATACCAATATTAATAATAAGAGTTAGTATTAATATAAGCTTTTTGTATTTATTTTTTTGGAAAAGTAGTGTCGCGATATAAGTTGTAACAGAACTTATAATAATATATATTAAACTTTTAACGCCAAGACTAGCATAAACACAAATACTTATTACTAATAAAATATAAGGCTTTGTTTTTTTTGGTAGCAGATAATATAATATAGTAGTTAATATCATTATTGCTATAAATGTACCTGATACTAAACTCATAAAATACTCCTTTCTGATGATTTAGGGACGGAGAGAAAATCATCATTAGTTTGCAAATAGTTTTTTAATATTATCTTTGTCTTTGTTTTTGAGATTCTCTAAAAAGTAAATTATCATTAATTTGCAACAGGAAATTTACTTCTATCCCAATCTCTGTATTCGTAACCACTTATTCTTCTAAGAGTTTCAAGTCTTTTTGCATCATTCATAAATCCTACATCAGCATATGCCCAGCCTGGAGTAGGGTCAACATGTTTCCAGCCACCATTTATATATACCATATTCCAATAATGAGTGTAATCTAAAGCATTAACGATGATACTTTTAACTCCAAGTCTTGTAAACATAACTTGTGCAGCAGCAGCATGGATATAGCAATCACCTTCATATGCAGTAAAAGCTTTCATGGCAGCATTATTAACACTTCCAGTATTACTTGCATTATATCTATGGCTATATTTAATATTATTTCTTAAATAATTTTTGATTGCCAAAATTTTATTAGCAGTTCCAGAAACTCCAGAAGTAGCTTTAGCAATGAATTCATCTGCTTTTGCGTTAATATCACTAGAACCACTTGACGAAGAGGTAGTAGCTTTTTCAGAAACTACAATTTTTCTTTTAGAAGTAGTAGTATTTCCAGCTTTATCACTTGCAGTATATGTAGCATAATAAGTACCAACAGTATCTAGTTTTACACTACTACTATCAACTGTAAATTCGACTTCACCATCTTTACCATCTTTTGCAGTTACATTTTTTTTGTAATCTACACTACCATTTTTAGTGACTTTTATATCAGTAAGTCCAGAGAAAACAGGACCTTCATCATCATTTTTTATAATTAATTTTGCAGTTTGAGAAACTTTATTACCATGACCATCAATGGCTTCAATAGTAACATCTTGCTCACCTATAATAGAATAATCAATCTGTGTTAAAATATTTAAAGTCACTCGAGCTAAATCTTCGGCTTTTTCAACAAATTGATTAGGGTCTGTTATAGTTTGTTCTGTGTAAAGAGTTACATTTTTTAGAGTCAATACAGGAGGTGTAGTATCTTGAATTGTAATTTTTGTAACTTTTTCTTGACCTTGATATGTAGATTTTAGTTCATATTCACCTACATCTGATTTATTAATATTATCAATATCAGCTTGTGAAATAGTATCTTGATATTTTTCAACATCAAATAATAAATTCTCCTTAGTTAACTGTGTACCATATTCTAATGTGTACTTAGATCTTATATAAGAAATGTTTAATAAACATTCTTGTGATGTTTCATTTCCATATTCATCTTTTACAATAATTTTAGGATGATACTCATTAAAACCATCAATTTTAATTTCATTTCCTAAAGATACAGTCATATTGCTAGAATCTTGTTTTTCTGCAATAAAGTCTTCAGGATTAATTTGATAATCTGTATAAGCATCAACATCCTGAAATGTAACCTGTGGGGCAGTTGTATCTTTAACTTCTAAGGTGGATTTATATTCTTTGTTATCAATTTTGATAGTTACTTCATGAGTTGCAACTTGATTTAAATTTATTTGACTGATATTTGTAACAAATTGAGCTTTGTCAGCATATTTTTCGTCAGTAACAAAATCTTGGATTTTTAATTCTTGTGTGCCTAACTCGATTTGAACAGTATCTTTAATTTTCTTTTTGAAAATGTTTATACAAACAATAGAAATTATTGCTATAATAGCAATAATAGAGATTATAATTAATGCAATCTTTAATTTTTTATGTTCTGATTTATTAAAGTGGCCTTTTGAGTTAATATTATCTGAAGATTGCTTTGTAGTTTCTTGATTTGTAATTGATTCTTTTTGAAACTTGTTAATTGTATTTGATTTACTTTTTGATGAATGTTTTCCTTCTTTTTTATTTGTAACTTTGTTCATTAAAATCTACCCCTTTCGAGAAAATTATACTTTATTTTTTAGTTTCTTACAATATATTTTTTGTTTTTTTATATTTTTAATGAATTTTGAATAAATAAATATTATAATGCTTATATAATATTAAATTGTGCAGACGACGTCTGCACAATTTGGAAAATATAAACAACTGAATTTGTAAAAAAATACAAAAAATCAAAAATGTGAAATATTGATTTTAATAAACCTATATGATAAAATTAAATCAGCAAAAGAGATAGGTAAAACAGTTTGAAAGAGTTTCTTTCATTGTTAAGTGTGCCTAGGAAAGGAATGTGAGTTAAAATGACAGGAATAGGGATTGGAACAAGTGATTTCAGAAAGATGAGAGTAAACGATTATTATTACATAGACAAGTCAATGTATATAAAAGATATAATAGACAATAAAAGCGAAGTAATATTAGTAACAAGACCACGACGATTTGGAAAAACATTAAACATGAGTACACTAAAATACTATTTTGACTGCAGACAGGATAATAAAGATTTATTTAAAGGATTAAAAATAATGTCACAAGAAGAAAAATACACATCAAAATTAGGAGCATATCCAGTAATATATTTAACATTAAAAGATGTTGCTGAAAATACATATGAAAATATGTTGTTAAGTTTGAAGACAGCAATATTAAACATGTATAAAGAACATATATATTTATTGGATAGTGACAAAATATATGGATTTGAAAAAAAGAAAATAGAAAATATATTATACGAAAGAGAAAATGAAAATGAAATAAAAACCGCAACAAGAGAGTTAAGTGAATATTTAAATAGATATTATGAGAAACCAGTAATATTATTAATAGACGAATATGATGTACCAATACAATCAGCATATGTAGAAGGATATTATGAAGAGGCAATAAACTTTCTAAAAGCATTTTACAGAATAACATTTAAAGATAATCCATATTTAGAAAAAACAGTATTAACAGGAGTATCAAGAGTAGCAAAAGAAAGTATATTTAGTGGAGCAAATAATTTTAAAGTATTTACAGTATTAGATAATGAATTTGCAGATGATTTTGGAATAACAGAAGAAGAAATGGATAAAGTAATAGAAGACTTTAAAATAGAAGATGACAAAAAAGAAATAAAAAGATGGTATGATGGATATACAATAGGAAATATGGAAGGAATATATAATCCATGGAGTATACTAAATTATTTAACAGATAGACAATTAAAACAATATTGGGTAAATACAAGTTCAAATGATTTAATAAAATTAATATTAAAAAAATCATTTACAGTAAAAGATAAAATCGAAAGATTATTAAGAGGAGAAACAATAGAGGTAAAAATAGACTTAGAAACAATAATAGTAGGAATAGAAAATAATGAAGATAATATTTGGGGATTAATGCTAGGAACAGGATATTTAAAAGTAACAGAAGTAGTAGACTTAGCAAATAAAATATACAAAGTAGCCTTGCCAAATTATGAGATAAAATTATTATTTGAGCAAATAATAGATAATTGGTTTAGAAATAAAGTAATGGGAAATGACTTGCAAAGTATCTTAAAAGATTTAATAACATTAAATTTAGAAGAATATGAAGAAAAATTCAAAATACTAGTAAGAGAAATGTTTAGTTATATGGACGTAGGAGAAAATACGGCAGAAAACTTTTACCATGCATTTGTATTAGGAATGTTAGTAGGATTAAAAGACAGTTACTATGTAAATTCAAATAGAGAATCAGGAATGGGAAGATATGATATAATGTTAGAACCAAAAGATAAAAATGGAAATAGTTTTATAATGGAATTTAAAGTATACAAAGAAGATAAAGAAAAAGATATAGAAGAAACAATAGAAAATGCAAAAAAACAAATAGAAGAGAGACAATATGAACAAAATCTAAAAGAAAGAGGATTTAAAAATATAACAAAAATGGTATATGCTTTCAGAGGAAAAGAAGTAAAAATGGAAGTATATTAAAAGTTTTGTCTAATGTGGGACGTTTCTATTTTGGATATTTTTATAAAAATATCTAAAATAGAAACGTCCTTATATAGTTTAACTGAAAATAATAATTGTACTTGGAAATCATTGTAATAAATATTAAAGATAAAGAATAGTAATTATATTTGAAAGCAAAATAATGATATAAAAATAAGAAAAAATAAAAATGATTGTAAAAAAATAGCATATATATATAAATAATTTTCTTAGAGTAAGTTACTCTAAGAAAGTTTTTCTTATCAGATTTTATCAATAAAATATTTTAAAGTCAATAAAAAATCAAAAAAAAATCAAAAAAAAATTAAAATCAAGAAATTAAATAATTTCACTCTTAAAATATAAAAGACATTAGAAAATTAATAAGTCAAAAAATATTAAAATAGAGCAGTTTCAAGGAGTTTTATTTCTTCCTAATTTTCCTAGAGTAACTTAATTAAAGAAATTCTGAGAAATAATTTACTATACTACAATATATCAACTTAATCTTTTAAAATATGTAAAATAATCTATTTTTGTAAATAGCAAAGAACTTTGAAAAAATAATAACATTATTAGGAAAAAATAAAAAAGTCTGTACTATTTACAAGAGTAGAGAAAAACACATTTTACATAAAAAGGAAAATAAGAAAATGATTTATTGTAAAAAGTAAAATCTCATAAGAAAGCCAATAAAAGATGAATTAATAAGAGCAGGCTAAAAGGAGAAAGAGATAATGAAATAAACAAAAGAAACGAAAGAAAGGAAGAGTTTTATGAAAAATTTCAAGTTGACAAAAAATACTAATAATGGTATAACCTTAATAGCTTTAGTGATAACTATTATCGTATTATTAATATTAGCAGGAGTAACAATTGCAACCTTAGCAGGAGATAATGGAATCTTAACAAAAGCACAACAGGCAAAGACAAAAACAGAAGAAGCAGAAAAGGAAGAAAAAGAGAAATTAAATCAATTAGCCAATATGATGGGAGATGTATATACTGCAACATCAACGATAAATGGAAAATCCGAAGGAAATAGTTATAATCCAACAATACCAGCAGGGTTTAAGCCAGTAGATACAGAAGGAGCAAGTTGGGGAGATGGAAGTAACTCACCAAGTGAAGAGGCAGTAAATGCAGGTTTAGTAATAGAAGATGAAAATGGAAATCAATTTGTATGGGTGCCATGTACAACAACAGGAGAAGAAGGATTAATTTAATATGCCCAAGATAAACAGTATAATGATGGAACAACAGGGTCAAAACAATATTATTATAATGATTATACAGATTGGATAGATACTACAGGAGAAGCAAACAAAGCAAGTGTAGAAAAATATGGAGGATTTTATGTAGCAAGATATGAGGCAGGAGTACCAAGTGATGCCCCATTTTATGCAAATGAAGATGGAACAACATATTATACATCAGGAAGTAAAAATGTGGATACATATAAGCCAGTAAGTAAAGCCAATAATCAATCATGGAATTATATAAGCCAGCCAAATGCAGTAAAAGTCTCACAAAAAATGTATGAAGGAAATAGTAGTGTAAAAAGCCAATTAATAGATAGTTATGCCTGGGATACAATCATGAATTGGATGGAAAGCGAAAAAAATGGAATAGCATTAGATAGTTCAAATTATGGAAATTACAATAACAACACAAGTATAGATACAAATACATTATATGCATTGCACAGATATAATGAAGTAACAAAAACAGGAGCAGACAACGGAAAAACTAGTAGTTGGACATTTGCAAAAACATATAGAAAAGGAAACATACAAAGTGGAGAAATTTCAGTTACTGAAGCTAATAGAGAACAATATGAATTTACAGATTATGATGATACAAACTATATATATATAGTAAGAAAAGAAATGGCAACAGGAGCATCAAATGTAACAAAAGTAAAAAACATATATGATATGGCAGGAAATATAATGGAATGGACAACAGAAACAGGTTACCATAATGCAGATGGCAGTACACAGTACGCTGTGTTACGTGGAGGTAACTTTTACTGCTCTGGTGGATACAACCCTGTTTCTGACCGCTATGGCGACGTCCCAGTTGGTGGTACCAGCGTCGGCAACGGATTCCGTGTCGTGCTTTATTTGTAGTACAATATCTATTGGGGACGTTTCTTTTTGGGCATTTTGCCATTTGAGATGTGATGAAGTGTGAAAGGAATGAATTTTTTAATGAGCAATATTTTAGAAGATACACAATTTATTATGAGAAAGTATAAAATAAAAGCAAATAAATCATTAGGGCAAAATTTTTTAATTAGTCAAAAAGTTGTAGATAAAATCGTAGAAAGCAGTAGTATAACAAAAGATGATTTAGTAATTGAAATAGGACCAGGTTTAGGAACTCTAACTAAAGAATTACTAGAAAAAGCTGGAAAAGTTATTTGTATAGAATTAGACAAAAAAATGATAAAAATATTAAATGATAGATTTTCTATGTATAAAAATTTTGAATTAATACATGGAGATGTATTAAAAGTAAGGTTAAATAAAATTATAAAAGATGAAAAAGAGAAAAATGGATTTAAAAAAGCAAAAATAGTAGCAAATCTACCATATTATATAACCACACCAATTGTAATGAAATTATTAGAAGACAGGTTAGATTTAGAAACAATAACAGTAATGGTGCAAAAAGAAGTTGCAGATAGATTAATAGCAATTCCAGGAGAAAAAGATACAGGAGCAATTACATATTCAGTATATTATTATGCTACATCAGAAGCAATTTTGGAAGTTCCAAATGATTCTTTTATACCTGAACCAGAAGTTACATCAAAAGTTATAAAATTAACAATAAGAAAAGAACCCCCAGTAGAAGTAAAAAGTAGGGGAGTAATGTTTAAAATTATAAAAAGTGCTTTTATGCAAAGAAGAAAAACATTATTAAATGCATTAACAAATACTAAAGTATTTATGTCAAAAGAAGAAGGAATAGAAATATTAAAAGAATTAAATTTAGATGAAAACATAAGAGCAGAAAAATTAACAATAGAAGACTTTGCACAAATAACAAATAAAATATTAAAAGAGTAACAAAAAATACTCCCTAATGAAATTCTTCAATTCGTAATATGATGAAAAAAACAGGGGACTAATGGGGCAACCAAAAGGGACTATTATAATATAAATAAATGGAACGATTTTGCGTATCTAAATTTGAATTAGAAATTCTTAAAGGAAACAATGTTGGATATGCACGGTACTCGCAGTATGCGAGGGTCTGAGTGCAAGTAAACATTTTTTCCTTTTAGAATTTCTATGAAAATTTAGCTTATACAAAATTGTGTAATGTTTTATATTATAATAGTCCCTTTTGGTTGCCCCATTAGTCCCCTGTTTTTTTCATTATATTACGAATTGAAGAATGAAATTGAAAAAGTGTTTGCAATGTGATTGTTGATATGGTATAATTATGTCAAATTTTAGGGAAAAGGGAAGAAATATGAAAATAGAATTAGAGGAAGTATTAAATGAACTAGTACAATATATGTTATTTGGACATGAAAATGCAGATGATGTTTATGAAAAAGAGAAAATAATTCAATTGGACAGCAAAACAAATGACATAAATCAAATATATAAAAAATTCAAAAAAATAGAAGAAGATAATTATTGGAGAATGAGTGAAGAAGAAGTTTTCTATAGACAAGCAAAATACGTAGAAAACTTTGAAGATAGCTATATACCATCACAAATTCATAGAGATAGTTATGACCCGTTTAGTTCATATTACAACTATTCAGAGTTTTCATTTTCCGATTTCAGAACATACTTTTCCTGGAGAACGAATATAAGAAAAGGAAATTTTAAATTAATAGAATGGGAATATGAACAAATTTATATAAATGAATTATTAAATCAAATAGGTTGTAAAGATATAAATGACGCAATGAAAAAGTTGATAAAATTTTGGAAAGGATATAGAAAATGTACATTAGAGATTGATGAATATATGCCTGATATCATAAAAGAATTCTATATTGTAAATGATTTTAAAGTGCCATATACAGAGATTATGAAACAGTTTCCAATAAAAATAAATAGTCAATCTAAAGATTTAAGAGATATAAATAAAGGAATATACACAGATAAAATAGATTTTCTAAATGATATATCTACATACAAAATGTTAAATAGTAAATTAATGACTACACAATATGGATATTTGCTAAATGAATGTATAGGAAAAATATTTAGTCAAATTCATCAAGAATTTGAAAAGAATGGAGTTTCATTACCAAATATGTTAATGAGAAAAAATATGACAGAATATTGGTGGAGACCCTTAAAAGATTATGATATTTATAAAAAAGATGAAATAAATGAAAAATCAATTATAATTGACGGAACCGAAAAATATGAATTAAAACATGAAACATGGAGCAAAACAACATATTCGTCACATAATACATATAAATACACAATTGGATATATTTTAAAATCTATGGAATGTTATATAAGAGAATATTTAGGGTATAGAAGACTTAAACTACCCAATAAGGCAGAGATTTTAAAAGATATAGATGAATATTACTGCTCAAAAAACAAAAGAGAACTTATTAAAAAAATTCACAAGATAGATTTGGAAGTGATAATAAAAGAAGAAACAATAAAATTTTTACAAAATAATAAAATTCCAAAATTTGGGCTTAGAAAAAAGAAAGAAGATGAAAACGAATTTGAACAAGAAGAAAAAATAGAAGTGGTATTTAATGAAGAGCAATTTGCAAAAATTAGAGAGAAATCAGAAGAAATTCAAAAAGCACTTATTATAGAAGATATACAGGAAAATATTAATAATCAACAAACAGAAAAAGAGTCAACAAGCTCAAATGCAGAAAAAGAATTAAATTTACCAACAAGTACAGAAACAAAGATAAACCAAAACAAAGAAATAGAGAAAAAACAAATAGATAAATCAATAATTTATAACAAAAAAGAAGTAGCTAAATCACCAAATATGATAACTGATATGAAAAGTGAATTAATCCAAAATAACAAAGATGTACAAAAGATAAATCAAGATAATGAGATAACAGAAACATTTGAAGAAAATGTATTTAAGAAGTTTACATATAATTTAAATTCTAATGAAAAGAAAATCATAGAAATATTATTAGAAAAGCAAGATGTAGAAAATAGAATTATGCAAATTGCACAAAGTGAAAATAAAATGTTAGAAATTATGATATCTGATATTAATGATAAAGCATTAGAGACAATAGGAGATACAGTAATAGAATCAGATATGTCATCAATTTATGAGGATTATGAAGAAGACATTAAGCAAGTTTTATAATTTATAAACAGAAAAATAATCCAAAAGCCAATCTTCATTGATATGAAAAAATAAAAAATTTTATTCACATAAGACATATAGAGTCGAGTTTTAAAGTAGATTATACTAATATAAAATGAGAAAGAATTGAAAGGAATGAATTAAACATGGCAATAAAAGTACCAAGAAGAATAGCAGTAACATTAATGAATTCTTTAAAAGGCGGAGTTGTACCTAGAATAGGACTTCGGATACATAGCTGTAGGAAGAGAACAAGAAATTAAAGCATTACTAAATGATGTAGATATAATAGAAGAGGGAGGATCAACTTTTAGATTTCTAGTAGGAAGATATGGAAGCGGAAAAAGTTTTTTACTACAAACAATAAGGACACATGTTATGGATAGAGGATTTGTTGTAATTGATGCAGACCTTTCACCTGAAAGAAGATTAATGGGAACAAAGGGACAAGGACTAGCAACATATAAAGAACTAATTCAAAACATGTCAACAAAAACAAAGCCAGATGGACAAGCACTTCCTCTAATATTGGAAAAATGGATTTCAGGAATAAAAACACAAGTTATGCAAGAAGTTGGAGAAAATATAGAAAATGAAGAATTCTCCAAAAAAGTAAAAAGTAAAATATTTGAAAATATCTCTCAATTAGAAGGGATGGTACATGGATTTGATTTTGCAAAAGTGATAAATATGTATTATGAGGCCTATGAAACAGCAGATGATGAGAAGAAATCGAAAGTATTAAAATGGTTTAGAGGAGAATATTCAACAAAAACTGAAGCCAAAAATGAATTAGGAATAAATATTATCATAACAGATGATAATTGGTATGAATATGTAAAACTATTTGCTACTTTTTTAGTAAATGCAGGTTATAAAGGAATGTTAATGTTAATAGATGAATTAGTAAATTTATATAGAATACCAATGTCAGTCACAAGACAATACAATTATGAAAAAATCTTAATGATGTATAATGACACATTACAAGGAAAAGCAAAATATCTAGGAATCATAATGGCAGGAACACCACAATGTGTAGAGGATACAAGAAAAGGGATTTTTAGTTATGATGCATTACGTTCAAGATTGACAGAAGGAAAATTTGCATCAGAAGATACAGTCAATTTATTATCACCAATTATAAGATTGAAAAGATTAACACCAGATGAAATGTTCATATTAATAGAAAAATTAAGAGATATACATTCAGATTTACATCAATATAAAAGTGAATTGACACAAAATGATTTAATGAATTTTATAAAGATTGAATATGAAAGAGTAGGAGCAAATACTAATATTACGCCAAGGGAAGTAATTAGAGATTTTATAGAATTATTAGATATATTATATCAAAATCCAGATAAAAAATTTGCAGATATAATTGGAAACGAAAAATTTGAATTTGCAAAAGGAGATAATGTAGAAGAGGAAGAAAACAAAGAATTTGAAGATTTTGAAATATGATGGTTTTCTTCTGTATACAATGTCATTAAGTTAAGAATGAGGAAAAAAATATATAATATAAAATCATCACAGAAAAGGAGCAAAATATGAAAAATGTTTTTGAAAGATTAGCACCTTTTATTCAAGAATATATATACAAAAATGGATGGACAGAAATAAGACCAATACAAGTAGCTGCATGTGACTTGATACTAAATACAGAAGATAATATTTTATTAGCTTCTGGAACTGCGTCAGGAAAAACAGAGGCAGCTTTTTTGCCGATTTTAACAGATATATATGAAAATCCAAGTAGCTCAGTTGATGTTCTTTACATCAGTCCATTGAAGGCATTAATTAATGACCAATTTATTAGAATTGAAGATATGTTAAAAGAAACAGATATACAAGTAACAAAATGGCATGGAGATGTACCTCAAAATACAAAAAATAAATTAATAAAAAGACCAAGAGGTATTTTACAAACTACGCCAGAATCTCTAGAAGCGATGCTTATGAGAAATCCTGGAAATATAATAAAATTGTTTTCAGATTTAAGATATATTGTAATAGATGAAATTCATTATTTTATGAATGATGATAGAGGTCTTCAGACTTTGTGTATTTTAGAAAGAATACAAAGACTAATAAAAAAAGAACCAAGAAGAATAGGATTATCTGCAACTTTAGGAGATTATGAATTAGCCAAAGAATGGTTAAATTCTGGAACCAAAAGAAAAACAGTAATACCAAATGTACCAGAAGAAAAAAGAAGAATAAGATTAGGAATTAAATATTATGAAATAGAAGAGAATGGACAAAAAGAAGGAGCAAAAACAGATATTTTACAATATTATAAAGATTTATATGAAAAAACATTAAATAAAAAATGTATTATTTTTTCTAATTCAAAATCAGAAGTGGAAAATAATATAGCACATCTAAAGAAATTAGCCAAAAATAGGAATACAAAAGATATATATTATGTACATCATGCAAATATTTCTACAGCACTTAGAAGACAAGCAGAAGAACAGATGAAAGCAGAAGAGGAAAATGCAGTAACTGGAGCAACAGTAACATTAGAATTAGGAATAGATTTAGGAAGGCTAGATAGAATTGTACAAACAGGAGCACCATTTACAGTATCAAGTTTTGTACAAAGACTTCGGAAGAAGTGGTAGAAGAGGTCAGCCAGCAGAGATGTTGTTTCTATTTAAAGAAGAAAGAGATAATAAACCAAAAGAATTTTATCAAATGATAGATTTTGAATTTATTAAATGTATTGCAATTATAGAATTATATTTAAAAGAAAGATGGATAGAGCCAAAAGAAAAAAATGATTATCCATATTCATTGTTATATCATCAAACAATGAGTTATTTATTTGGAATGGGAGCAGTAAAACCGAGAGAATTGGCAAAAAATATATTAAAATTAACAGCTTTTAAGAAAATACCACAAGAAGATTATAAAAAACTATTAAAATATTTACTAGAAAAACAAGAATTAGAAAAAGATGAAGAAGGGAATATTTTGATAGGAATGAAGGGAGAAAGAAAAGTAAATAACTTTCAGTTTTTTTCAGTATTTACTACACCTATAGAATATTCTGTAAGAAGTGGCTCACAAGAAATAGGAACTGTACAAACACCATATATTGTTGGGCAACAATTCTCTTTAGCAGGATTTACATGGAAAGTAATTGAAATCAATGAAGAAAAAAGACATATATATGTAAAAAAAGTTGGAGGAATATCTAAAATTGCATGGAATGATAGTGGAGATGTATTTGTACATACTAAAATTGTGAAAAAAATGCAAGAAGTTTTAGGTAGTCAAGAAGAATATAGATATTTAGATAATAATGGTATACAAAAATTAAGAGAATTACGACAGATAGCTAATAGAACAAATATATTAAAAAATGAAATTGTACCTATTGTAAAAGGAGTTTTTGGAGTTTTTCCATGGTTAGGGACAAAAGAAATGTTGGCACTTTCATTTGCTCTAAAAGAAGAGGGGATAGCAAATCAAATTTATTATCGTGCAGGAATACCAATATTTATAGAAATAAAAACAAAGATGAAGAAAAATGAATTAGAAAAAATTTTAAAAGAAATAAAACATAAGGAGATTGATAAAAATCAATTTGATATTCCAGATTTATTGCAAAAGACAGGAAAATATAATTATATGATTCCAAAAGAGTTGTTAAAAAAACAATTTATTGAGGATTGTGTAGATATGGAAGGGATGCAAAGATATTAAGGATAAAAGACATTAGATAAGAAGATGTTAAAATTGCTATTATAGAGCAAGTGACTCTGATTTGTTTAAAGAATATGATACATACTATAGTAAGGAGGGAATTTTGTTAAAGTAATTGACAAAGCAAAAGAATCTTGCAAAAACAGTAATATCAATATAATAGACCATTTTGCCGATGTCGGCAAAATGGTAAAAGCAGGAGTTGCAGATAAGGAAATTGACGATTTCAAACTAACTAGATATGCATGCTATTTAATTGCACAAAATGGAGACAGTAGAAAAAAAGCAATAGCATTAGCACAAACTTATTTTGCAGTACAAACTAGAAAACAAGAAATAACAAGACAAGAATATGAACAATTAAGTGAAGATGAGAAAAGATTATATACTAGAAAAAATGTAAAAGATAAAAATAAATATCTATTCAATACAGCAAAATTAGCAGGTGTTAAAAATTACGGGAAATTTAATAATTATGGATATAGAGGACTATATAATGGAGAAACAGCTAAAGATATTGCAAATAGAAAAGGAATATCAGAAAAAGAAGATATATTAGACTATATGAGCAGTACAGAACTAGCAGCTAATCTATTTAGAATTACACAAACAGATGAGGTTTTAAAAAATAAGAATATAAATAATGAAAATGATGCTTGCATAACACATCATAATGTAGGACAGGCTGTTAGGCAAACTATAAAAAGAATTGGAGGTACTATGCCAGAAGATTTACCAACACCAAGTAAGAGTGCAAAGCAAATTGAAAAAGAAAAACAAAAGGAATTAAAATCAAATGATAAAAAGAAGCTAAAATAAATTGTGATATAAAGATTAGATGGAAAGAAAAACTAACAAGTTGGTAACAATTTGTAGCCAACTGAAAAAAGTTCTAAGATTTCAAGAAATGACTTGAAATTTTAGAACTTTTAAAATATTAAATACACCTTTTATGTAAAGAAAACATAATATATAGCAAAAACATAAAAGGAGGAGAGAACATGTCTAGCTACATAATACAAGGAGGAAATAAGCTAGAAGGAACAGTAAAGATATCAGGTTCAAAAAATTCTAGTTTACCAATTATAGCAGCAACCATATTAAATGGAGGAGAAACAGCCTTATATAATGTACCCAATATACATGACACACAAATGATGTTTGAAATCTTAAGAAAAATAGGAGGAAAAGTAACAAAAAAGAAGAATAAAGTAATTATTAACACAAAAGGAATAAACAAATATGAAATACCAGAAGATTTAATGAGACAAATGAGATCTTCTGTAATTTTTGCAGGGAGTTTACTAGGAAAGTATAGAAAATGCACATTATCATATCCAGGGGATTGCGATATTTGATTGATACATCGGACAAGTTTAAGATAAATGAGTGGATACAGGAATTAAAATAATAAAACAGATAAGCTTTAAAAGTAAAATTTTAAGGCTTATTTTTTTAACCTTAAAAACTATACTAAAAATTATTTTAAAAGCCACAAAATTGAACATGAGGCGAAAGGAGATGTAGAAAATATGGTAACACAAAAACTGAAAGGTCTATGGATACCAGTAGAAGTTTTATTAAATAAAGATTTATCAGATAAAGAGAAAATAATACTATCTATAATTTTGTATTTAAGTGAAGAAACTAAAAGTTGTTTTGCTAGTAGTAAATATATAGCAAGTATTGTAAATGTAACAGCAAATAGAGTATCTGAAATTATAAGTTCTCTGAAAGATAAAGAGTATATAAAAGTAAAATTAAAATATAAAACAGACAGTAAAGAAATAGAACAAAGACAAATTACACCTATTGTTGAAAATATTAATAGGTAT
>CALXJV010000012.1 GCA_944388715.1 uncultured Clostridia bacterium | reverse complement strand
GATAAGATTGAATCAAATACAAGAAAAGTATAATTGGAATTTGACAGATTTATTTGAGAATAAAGAGGATTTTTATGAACATAAAGAGAAAATGCAAAAAGATTTAAAAGAAATTGAAAAATATAAAGGAATTTTATGTGATAGTGCTGAAAATTTATATCAATGCTATAATCTTTATGAAAAAATATTAATTGATTTTGATAAAATATATTCTTATGGGATGTTTTCTTATCATTTAAATATGGCAGATCAAGAAGGAATAAAATTATTTAAAGAAGTAGAAAATCTATCATCTGAATTTAGCACAGCCACATCTTATATCACACCAGAAATAACTTTTACAGATGAAGCAATTATAAATAAATATTTAGAAGAAGATAAAAGACTAAAAAGATATGAAAGAGACATTAAAGATACATTAGAAAAGAAAAAACATATATTAAGCAAAGAAGAAGAAAACTTACTTGCAAATTATTCAGAAGTATTTTCTGGTCCAGAAAATATATATGATATTTTAACAAATGCAGAATTTAAATTTGGAACATTAATAAACGAGAATGGAGAAAAAGTAGAGTTAACAGATGCAACATATACAAAATATTTAAAAAGTAACAATATCAAAGTTAGAAAACAAGCATTTAATTTAATGTACAAAAAATATAGTGAATATATAAATACGATAACAGAAATGTATTTAGCAAATGTAAAACAAACAGTAATAACAGCAAAATTAAGAAATTACAAATCATCTTTAGAAAAAGCAACTATTAATGATGATGCGACAATAAAAGTTTATGAAGCATTAATGAAAGGAGTAGAAGATGGATTAGAGACAAACCATCAATTTATATCATCAAAAAGAAAGTTATTAAACATGGATAAAATACACATGTATGATTTATATGTAAATCCATTTGAACAAAAAGAAGACAAAATATCTTTTGAAGAAGCAAAAAAAGAAGTAAAAGATGCATTAGCTATTTTAGGAAAAGAATATGGTGAAATGTTAGATATAGCTTTTGAAAATAATTGGATAGATGTATATGAAAAACTAAACAAAAGAGGAGGAGCATATAGCTCAGGAGTATATGGTGTACATCCATTTGTATTAATGAGTTTTACAGAAAATAAAAGAGATGTAAGTACAATTGCTCATGAATTAGGACATAGTATGCACTCATATTATTCAAATAAAACTCAAAATGTAATAGACTCTCAATATACAATAATGGTAGCAGAAGTTGCGTCAACAGTAAACGAAATTTTGTTAAGTGAATATCAAATAAATAATGAAACTGATAAAAAGAAAAAAGCAGAATTAATCTATGAATTATTAGAAATGATAAGAGCAACATTTTTTAGACAATCAATGTTTGCAGAATTTGAAAAGATAGTGCATGAAAAAATTGAAAAAGGTCAAATGTTAGCATCAGAAGATTTAAATAATATATATTACAAATTAAATGAAAAATATTTTGGAAAAGATATAATAATTGATGATGAAATAAAATATGAATGGGCTAGAATACCGCATTTTTATACAGATTTTTATGTGTATAAATATGCAACAGGAATATCATCTGCGATTTGTATTGCCACAAAAATATTGAATAAAGAAGAAGGTTTTGTAGAAAAATATATTGACATGTTAAGTCAAGGATGTACTAAAAAATCAGTAGAGCTATTGAAAATGGTAGATGTTGACCTAGAAAACCCTGCAACATATAAAGCTACTATAGAGTTTTATAAAAATAAAATTGAAGAATTAGAAAAATTGATTTAAGAAAGGTTTAATATATGAAAGAAAAAAGAAATCCAGAAGAAAAAAATAATATAGGAAAATCGAAAAAAATGAATGTAGAAAAAAATAGTAATAAAGAAAAAATAAATAGTGAAAATGTTACTATTAATGAAAAAGTAAATGAAGAAAATATAGCAAAAAAAGATGAAACAAAAATGCAAGATGAAAATATCAAAAAAAAGAAAGTAAGGACAATTAATGGAATAAGTTTATGGAGAATTTTAGCATATTTTATAATTTATAGTATAGCAGGATATATAATTGAAACACTTTATGGAATTGTAACAAAAGGAGTTTGGGAAAGTAGACAAAGCTTTTTATATGGGCCATTTTGTGGAATATATGGATTAGGAGCTGTAATAATGATTATATGTTTACACAAATTTCCTAGAAAATTTAACGCTCTTTTTATAGGGGGATTTATAGTAGGATCTGTAGTAGAATATGTTGTAAGTTTAGTTGGAGAATTACTACTAGGTGTTAGATGGTGGGACTATTCAGGAATGCCACTTAATATAAATGGAAGAATTTGTGTATATTATTCAATCTTTTGGGGATTTTTAGGTATATATTTAATTGCGTCATTAAATCCTAAAGTAGATAAAATAATAGATTGGATAAAAAGTAAATTTAAAACATATAAAGCTTTAAAAACATTTGTCATGACAGTATTTATATTACTAATGATAGATTGTGTATCAACAGCTTTTGCATTAGAATTTTTCTTGGTAAGAATGATAGCCAAAAATGATATAGATGTTGCTAATAAAGAACAAGTTCAGGAACAATATGATGAAATTTATGAAAATGAAAAATTATCAAATTTTATATACAAATTCTGGGGAGATAAAAAGATGATAAGAACTTTTCCTAATTTAAAGATAACAGATAAAAATGGAAATATTGTGTATATGGATAGTCTACTAGACATACAGCCATATTATTTAAAAGTTCATGATAAAAACAATAAAAACAGTGGAGATGTAGAAGAAGAAATAATGGGAGAATGAGGAAATTGTAACGTTTTATTAATAAATCTTCAATTCGTAATAAAATGGAAAAAAGGGACTATTATAATATAAAACATTACACAATTTTGTATAAGCTAAATTTTCACAGAAATTCTAAAAGGAAAAAATGTTTACTTGCACTCAGACCCTCGCGTTCCGCGAGTACCGTGCATATCCAACATTGTTTCCTTTAAGAACTTCTAATTTCAAATTTAGATACGCAAAATCGTTCCATTTATTTATATTATAATAGTCCCTTTTTTCCATTTTATTACGAATTGAAGTTAATAAATAATTTTGTATTGATAAAAATATATCTTAATGTTATAATGTATTCAGAGTGGTAAGGGAGGAATGAACCATGAAAAATAATATAAAAAAGAATATATCAATTTTTGTAATACTAATAATGATTATACAAGTTTTAATACCAATTGTATCACAAGCTACTGATGTTTCAGGAGTTTCAGAAGGAGATATAACATTAAATGTAGAACTAAAAAGAGATGAAACAAATCCAAATCAAATAAATATAACAGCAACAGACAGTGAATACAATATAACTGCCTTAAAATATGTACACAAATATATAGAGACAAGTAATGCAAGTTATTTTGAAGAAGATCATGATGATATTTATACATTTGAAATAACACCATCACAATCTATACAAGAATCTTTTGAGTTAGATGGTTATGGAAGCTACACAGTTTATGCAAAAAATGAAGTAGGTAATGCATTTTTATCTAGATTAACTGTAAATGATCCAAATGATATGCCACAGATTACACTAACAAGAGATGAAGAGAACCTAATGAATGTAACAATTCACGCAACAAGTAAAAACAACACGATAGAAAAAATAAAAATAGCTAAAATGGATGATATAAATGATGATATTGATTTTAGTGTAGAAGGAACAGATATAGAATTTATAAAAAGTAATGATGTAACTGTAAAATATACACGGAGCAACTGAGGAAGCTTTATATAGAATTTATGTTGAAGATAGTGAAGGAAATAAAACAATTACACAAATATATTTAGGAAAAGAGAGAACACCTATTACAGCTGTAATTAATGATACTGATAATACTAGAGAAGTAAGTTTACAAATAACAAATAAAATTTGTAATATTGTTAAAGTAAAAGTAGCAAAAAGTTCTGAAATAGAAGATTTTAGTGATTTTGAAACAAAAGGTGAAGAACTACAATTTACAGAAGGAAAAGATGTAAATATAACATATACTGTCCCAGAAGATGATACATATGTATTTTATATAGAAGATGAACTAGGAAATAGAAAGATGATAGAAAAAAGAATTACATCAGAAGAAAAAAACATGAACATAGAAATTACTCAAGATGAAAATTCACCTGGAAGTTTAACAATAAAAGCAACTAACAATATATGCAATATTGTAGAAATGAAAATAGCGATAGGAGAAGATATTGATTTAGCATATTTTGAAAATAATGGAGAAGAAATTTCTATAAATGCAGGTAAAGAAGTAACTACAAATTATACTGTTGATGAGAATTGTACAATTAATGTATATATAAAAGATGAACAAGGATATACATATATGTATAGTAAACAAATAATTGGAGTAGAAGAGCCTGAACCAGTACCAAATGAACCACCAGAGATTACTTTAACACAAAATGCAGATAATCTAAAACAAATTGATGTAAGGGTAATAGATAAAGATTCATATATAGATGAAGTTAAATGGGCTAAAGGAAGTCAAAATGTAGAATATTTTGCAACAAATGGAACAAGAATTGGGCAAGGAAGTGTAGGAAGTAGTGTAAATACTCATTTTAACATTACTGAAACAGGAATATATACAGTTTATGCAAAAGATGAAGATGGAAATGAAGTGGTAAAAGAAATTAATATAACTAATATAGAAGAACCAGAAGAACCAGAAAAAGATACTACACCACCAGAAATAAGTGGAGTAGAAAATCAAAAAGTATATAATAAATCAGTAACACCAAGTATAAGTGATGAAAATTTAAAAAGCATAACTTTAACAAAAGATGGAACAAAAATAGAAACATATAAAAATGGAGATGCACTAGAAGATGATGGAAAATATATTTTAACAGCAATTGACGAAACAGGAAATCAATCAACTGTAGAATTTATAATAGACAAAACAGCCCCTGAAATTAATATAAGCCAACAAAATACAGACAACCAAAATGTAGCTGTTTCAATAAATGTTGAAGATAATTTAACATTTATTGATAAGGTAAAGATAGCAGAAGGAGAACAAAACATCGATTATTTCGAAAACAATGGTCAAGAACTAGATATAGAAAACAATAGTAAAACAGTTAATACATCAATAAATATTTCAAAAAATGGAATATATACAGTATTTGCTAAAGATAGAGCAGGAAACTCAAAAATACAAACATTTGAAGTTACAACAATTACAGATGAACCAGAGCCTGAACCTGAACCTGAGCCAGATGATGACACAATAACCTCTTCTGAATATCAGATAGACATAGATTCAAATTATATAAGTAAAATTACACCAGAAACAAATTTGACAGAATTTAAAAATAATATTTCTACAGAAATAGGGTATAAAGTTGTAAATATTTCTGGAGAAGAAATACAAGATTCAGATTTAATAGGAACAGGTTATAAATTGATAACAGACACAAATAAAGAATATACACTAATTGTTACAGGAGATTTAAATGGTGATGGAAATGTAACACTTGTAGATTTGTCTAGACTTAAAAAGTTTTATTTAGGAATAATTACACTACAAGAAGATTATGAAAAGGCAGGAGATGCAAATTATGATAATCAAGTTAGCATAGTAGATATATCAATTATGAAGAAAGTTTTTATAGGAATAATAAAACTATAGAAATATATTAGTGAAGGAGTGTCTTTATAGAAGAAATGTGGTGTAAATAATCTTCTAGTAAAAATAGAAATGAGGAAAAAATATGTTTAAATTACATTCAGATTATAAACCTACAGGAGACCAACCAAAAGCAATTGAATATTTAAGTAATGGAATAAAAGAAGGAAAAAAATTCCAAACTTTATTAGGAGTTACAGGTTCAGGTAAAACATTTACAATGGCAAATATAATACAACAAGTTCAGAGACCAACACTAGTTTTAGCACATAATAAGACATTAGCAGGACAATTAT
Organism: uncultured Clostridia bacterium; assembly: GCA_944388715.1. GTDB lineage: Bacteria > Bacillota > Clostridia > TANB77 > CAG-508 > CAG-269. Next base: position 20,093 of record CALXJV010000012.1, on the reverse strand, counting down.
ATAGTGAATTCAAAGAGTTTTTTCCAGAAAACAATGTTGAATATTTTGTGAGCTATTATGACTACTATCAACCAGAAAGCTATATTCCACAATCAGATACATATATAGAAAAAGATTCATCTGTTAATGAAGAAATAGATAAACTTAGACATTCCGCAACATTAGCACTATTTGAAACTAGAGATGTTATTATTGTAGCATCTGTATCATGCATCTATGGTTTAGGGGACCCAGAAGATTATCAAGAAATGATGCTATCATTAAGACCAGGAATGCAAAAAGGAAGAGACGAAGTATTAAAAAAACTTGTTACAATGCAATATACAAGAAATGAAATTGATTTTAAAAGAGGAACATTTAGAGCAAAAGGAGATATTGTTGAAATATATCCATCTGACCAATCAGAATCAGCAATTAGAGTAGAATTCTGGGGAGATGAAATTGAAAAAATTGTAGAAATCAATCCACTAACAGGAAAAACAATTGGAAGTAGAAGACATGTTTTAATCTCTCCAGCTTCTCACTATGTAACAACAAAAAATAAAATGGAAAGAGCTATTGTTACAATTGAAGAAGAATTAGAAGAAAGAATAAAATATTTTAAAGAACATAACAAATTAATAGAAGCACAAAGAATAGAAGAAAGAACAAATTTTGATATTGAAATGATGAAAGAAACAGGATTTTGTTCAGGAATAGAAAACTATTCTAGACATATAAGTGGAAGAAAACCAGGAAGTCCTCCATATACCTTATTTGACTATTTTCCAGATGACTTTTTATTATTAATTGATGAATCACATGCAACAATTCCTCAAGTAAGAGCCATGTATAATGGAGACCATTCAAGAAAAGAATCTTTAGTTAATTATGGCTTTAGATTACCATCAGCATTTGATAATAGGCCTTTAAAATTCGAAGAATTTGAAAAAAAATTAAATCAAGTTGTATTTGTTAGTGCTACACCAGGAGATTATGAAAAAGAACATAGCAATGGAAATATTGTAGAACAAATTATAAGACCAACTGGATTATTAGACCCTAAAATAGAAGTAAAACCAGTAACAAATCAAATTGATGATTTATTAGAACAAATTCGTATTAGAACAGAAAAAAATGAAAGAGTCTTAGTTACAACTTTAACAAAAAAGATGGCAGAAGACTTAACAGATTATCTAAAAGGATTAGACATAAAAGTAAATTATATGCACTCTGACACAAAAACATTAGAAAGAATGGAAATTATCAGAAACCTTCGATTAGGAGAATTTGACGTTTTAGTTGGTATAAACCTATTAAGAGAAGGACTAGATATTCCAGAAGTATCATTAGTAGCAATATTAGATGCAGACAAAGAAGGATTTTTGCGTTCAGAAAGATCTTTAATTCAAACTATAGGAAGAGCAGCTAGAAATACAGATGGTACAGTCATTATGTATGCAGATGAATTAACAGAAAGCATGGAAAAAGCAATATCAGAAACAAATAGAAGAAGAAGAATACAAGAAGCATATAACAAAGAACATCATATAACTCCTAAAACAATTAGAAAATCTGTACGTGATTCAATTAAAGTTACAATTACGGATGATATAGGAGTAGAATATAAACTAGAAAAAGAAGAAGATATAAAAGATACAATTACAAAATTAACTGATGAAATGTTAAAATATGCAGGAGATATGGAATTTGAAAAAGCAGCAGAATTAAGGGATAAAATAAAAGAATTAGAAAAATTATTATAAAAATGTCCAATTGGTGACGTTTCTGTTTTGGACATTTTTAGAAAAATCAATAATAAAATCCAGTTGAAAATAGCTGGATTTTATTATGTTACAAAAATATTATTTTTATATTAAAATTATATGACATTTTATAATCAGATTTTTATTATGATATAATTTTATATAAAGAATTGGCCAATAAAAGTTAATTTATTAAAAAAAGAAAGGGGATACAAATGAAAGAAGAAAATACAAAAAAGAATTTAAAAATAAGTTTATCAACATTTTTCTTAATAATTGCAATAATAGTTATTATCGTAATGGGATATTATCTTTATATAACAATTGAAGGTAAAAGAGATGAAGAAAAACAGGTGTCAGACTTGGAGAATGAAATTAATATTTTAGAAAATACAGTAAACACTTTACAACAACAAGTATCAGAAAAATCTAACACTAGTAATACGGTGAATACTAATACTGTGCAAACAAATAATTCCACAACAAATGAAGAAAAACAATTTTCTAACGAAGAAATAAAAAAAGCATTGCAAGAATATCTTAATTTAGCGGGGGTTAGCGAAGGAGGTCCTAGTGCATTGTTACAAAAGTTGAATTTAATTGATATTGCAAATGAAGTTATTAGAGACGATGGATATGTAAAGACAAATATACAATATGATGATTATAAAAATGCAATGTTAAATTATGTAACAGAAGATTGGTTTGAAAATAGATTTTCTGGTGGATTTAAAAATGAAAATGGAATATTATGTTACAATGCTGGTGGTGGAACTGGAATGGAATTTGAAGTAGAAAGTATTAATATAAAAGGTGAGTATTCAGATTCTGCATATATTGGAAATGTATATAATATTGCATTAGATGGTTCTAAAACAATGGAAAATATCGAATTTCACATAGCAAATGAAAATGGTAAATGTGTTATATCATATTGTGACTGATGTCTCAAATACAATAAAAAAAGAGAATTGTTAATCATTTTTCATGGTTAAACATTCTCTTTTTTTATTACGTAACAGGAATGTGCGCCTAGAAATTTTGCATTTCGTTAACACATGCCTTATAAATTTGCATTATCTTCATCATTATTTGTAGTTGATTCATCTTTAGTTTTTTCAGAAATATTCACAACTCCATCACCTTGATATGTTGTACTTGAAGTTGTAACATTTCCTGGTCCTACATATTGAGCGTTTCCAAATCCAAGAATCATATAGAAAATTGTTGGTACAAGTAAAAGCCCAATCGTATAACCAACATCTTTGCCAAAAGCTTTAGCTAAAGAATTACATTGATAAATTGAAATTCCTAAACATACAATCCAACCTACAAAAGGAATAAATGTTGCTAAATACCCAAAAATAATCCATGGTGAAAGTCCTGAAATTTTAAATAAGATAACCATATTATATATTGGTATTATACATTTCCAACCTTTTTCACCAGCTTTTGTAAATACTTTCCACATTCCAATCAATTGTAATATTGCTATAACTGTAGTAATAACAAGTACAACACCTAAGAAAGCACCAAAAATAGTACCTAAAGCTGTAAAGATAGAAGCATCTGTTGTAGTATATCCATAATCATAGTAATCATAGCTACTTGGATAATAATAATCATAATAGTCCATTCAAAATCCCCCTTTCATATTTCTTCATACTTAAATTGTCACATTTTTCGACAAAAAAGTCAATATAAAATTAAAAAAATCTTGTATAAAAAGTATTCGTTTGATATAATCTATGTGGTTATTTAATAATATGTACAAGAGGTAGAGGATATGTAATCTCTAATAACCAAGAAAGGGATGAAATTGAAAATGAGTGAAAACAAATGTAATTGTGGTTGTTCAAAAAGAGATGAATTTATAGAAAATTTATTTCAAGAATATCAACCAATAAAAGATAATTTAATTCAAATGTTAAATGAAGTACAAGAACATTATGGGTATATTCCGCAAAATGCCCAAAAAGAACTTTCAGAATTTTTAAATATTCCAATGGCAGAAATTTATGGAGTCGTGACGTTTTATTCTAGATTTACCCTAAAACCTAAAGGAAAATATAATATAGCAGTATGTTTGGGAACAGCATGTTATGTAAAAGGTTCTCAAAAAATAATGGATAGATTAAAAGAAAGATTACAAATAGAACCAGGAGAAACAACAAAGGATGGTTTGTTTTCTATTGAAGAAACAAGATGTGTAGGAGCATGTGGATTAGCACCAGTATTTACTGTAAATGGTGAAGTATATGGTAAGGCTACTGTAAAAAAATTGGATGAAGTTTTAGACGGAATTTTAAATAACAAGGAGAAATAAAATGAAAGCAAGAATAATAGAAGAAAAGTAGAGGTCTGTCCCTTTTGGACAAAAAATGTCCAATTTGACACGTCCCCAAAGGAGGAAAGTATGAAAAGTCTAGAAGAAATTCATAAAATAAGAGAAGAAAAAAGAAAAGAGTTAAATTTAATAGTTAATACAAAAGCAGATACCAGAGAAAAACATATTTTAGTTTGTCATGGTACAGGTTGTACTTCTTCAAAATCACCTCAAATTTTAGAGAATTTTAGAAGAATATTAAAAGAAAAAAATATAACTAATGTAAGAGTTATAAAAACAGGATGTTTTGGTCTTTGCGCAAAAGGTCCTATAGTTATCATTAGACCAGAGGATACATTTTATGCACTTGTAACACCAGAAGATTGTGAAGAAATCATAGAAACTCATATTGTAAAAGGTGAAAGAGTTGAGAGATTGCTTTGTAAAGATATAGATGGAACAGTTGTAAATAGTTTAGATGAATTAAATTTTTATAAAAAGCAGAAAAGAATTGCTCTTAAAAACTGTGGAGTTGTAAATCCAGAAGAGATAGATGAATACATAGCGTTTGATGGATATAAGGCATTGGAAAAAGTGTTAAAAGAAATGACACAAGATGAAGTAATAGATGTAATAAAAGAATCAGGGCTAAGAGGTAGAGGAGGAGCAGGTTTTCCTACAGGCAAGAAATGGGAACTTACAAAGGCTTCAGAAGGAAATCAAAAGTATGTAGTATGTAATGCTGATGAAGGTGATCCAGGTGCTTTTATGGATAGAAGTATACTAGAAGGTGACCCTCATTCTGTACTAGAGGCAATGACAATAGCAGGATATACAATTGGAGCTAATAAAGGATATATTTATGTTAGAGCAGAATATCCAATTGCAGTTCAAAGATTGAAAATTGCAATAGAACAAGCAAGAGAATATGGTTTATTGGGTGAAAATATCTTTAATACAGATTTTAGTTTTGATATTGAAATTAGATTAGGAGCAGGAGCTTTTGTTTGTGGAGAAGAAACAGCATTATTAGAATCTATCGAAGGAAAAAGAGGACAACCAAGAGTAAAACCTCCATATCCAGCACAATCAGGATTATGGGGAAAACCTACATTAATTAATAATGTAGAAACATATGCTAATATAGCTCAAATTATTTTAAAAGGAGCAAAATGGTATTCTTCAATTGGAACCCAAAGCTCAAAAGGAACAAAAGTATTTGCACTAGGTGGAAATGTTAATAATATTGGATTAGTAGAAGTACCTATGGGAACAACTTTAAGAGAAATTATCTATGATATCGGTGGAGGAATTCCTAATGGAAGAGACTTTAAAGCAGCTCAAACAGGAGGGCCTTCTGGAGGATGTATCCCAAAAGAGCATTTAGATACACCAATTGATTATGAATCTTTAAAAGAAATTGGTTCTATGATGGGATCAGGTGGACTAATTGTTATGGATGATACAAAATGTATGGTATGTTTAGCAAAATTCTATCTTGAATTTACAGTAAGTGAAAGCTGTGGTAAATGTACTCCTTGTAGAATCGGGACTAAAAGAATGTTAGAAATATTAGAAAAATTGTGCAATGGAGAAGGAGAAGAACTAGATATATATAAACTAGAAAAACTAGCAGTAAATATACAAAAATCAAGTATATGTGGATTAGGACAAAGTGCACCAAATCCGGTTATTAGCACATTAAAATACTTTAGAGAAGAATTCAGACAACATGCAATCCAAAAGGAATGTAAAACATTAGAATGTAAAGCTATGGCTAAAATAACAATTAATGAGGAAAAATGTAAAGGTTGTGGACTATGTCAAAAACATTGCCCAGTAAATGCTATTGATGGTACAGGAAGAGATAAAAGAATTATTAATCAAGAAAAATGTATTAAATGTGGTACATGTATTGCTAGCTGTCCATTCCATGCCATTGGGAATTAATTATATAGATAATGCATTTTAACATTGAAAGACTTATCTTATATAAAATAGATAAGGTATTTTTGGGAATTGTGCCAAAATCCAATAAAGAAAGAGAGATGTGAATATGGAAAAAGAAATGGTTAATTTGACAATTGATAATCAAAAAGTGACAGTACCAAAAGGAACAACAATACTAAATGCGGCAAAGAAAGCAGGAATAGATATTCCAACATTATGTTTTTTAAAAGACATTAATGAAGTTGGAGATTGTAGAATGTGTATTGTAGAAGTAGAAGGAAGAAGAGGTTTTGCTACATCTTGTATACAAACAGTAGAAGAGGGAATGGTAGTACATACTCATACACAAAATGTATTAGAAGCGCGTCATGTAATTTTAGACTTAATAATTTCAAACCATGCAAAAGACTGTTTAACATGCACACGTTCAGGAAATTGTGAATTACAAACATTAGCTACAAAATTTAATGTATTAAATATAGAATTTGAAGGAGAAAGAACAGAACACAAAATTGATGATTTATCACCATCAATTGTAAGAGATTTTAATAAATGTATATTATGTAGAAGATGTGTAGCAGCATGTAAAAATGTCCAAAAAATAGGAGCAATTGATTGCATTAATAGAGGATTTGAATCATGTATTTCAACAGTAGGAGACCAGAGTTTAAATGATGTCAATTGTACATTTTGTGGTCAATGTATAGAGGCATGCCCAACAGGAGCTTTACATGAAAAAGAAACAATTAATGATGTATGGGTAAAATTAAAAGACCCAGAAACAACAGTTATTGTACAAACAGCACCAGCAGTTAGAGTCGCACTTGGAGAAGAATTTGGTATGCCAATTGGAACAAATGTAGTAGGGAAAATGGTTACAGCTTTAAAAAGATTAGGCTTTGACAGAGTTTTTGATACAAATACAGGTGCAGATCTTACAATTATGGAAGAGGCAAATGAATTTATAGAGAGATTCACAAAAAATGATAATTTACCAATGATTACATCTTGTAGTCCAGGATGGGTCAAATTTATAGAAATGAATTATCCAGAATTATTGCCACACTTGTCTAGTTGTAAATCACCACATGAAATGTTTGGAGCTATTTTAAAAACTTATTATGCAAAAAGAGAAGGATTAGACCCTTCAAAACTTTATGTAGTTTCAGTTATGCCATGTATTGCTAAGAAATTTGAAAGACAAAGACCAGAAATGATGGAAGACAATCTATATGATGTAGATAATGTTATCACAACTAGAGAATTAGCAAGAATGATAAAACAAGCTAATATAGAATTTGAAAAACTAGAAGACAGTAATTTTGATAGTCCTATTGGAGAAGCAAGTGGAGCAGGAGCTATTTTTGGAACAACTGGTGGTGTTATGGAAGCAGCTCTAAGAACAGCACAAGATACATTAACAGGAGAGGATTTACCTAAAATCGATTTTGAACAAGTAAGAGGCGGAGAAGGCATAAAAAGAGCAACTGTTAATATTGCAGGAAAAGATATTAATGTAGTAGTAGCAAGTGGATTAGCAAATGCAAGAACTATATTAGAAGAAATAAAATCTGGTAAGGCAAATTATCAATTTGTAGAAATTATGGCTTGCCCAGGAGGATGTATCATGGGGGGAGGTCAACCAATTAAAAGCTCTAAAATAAGAGCAGAGGTAGATGTTAGAAAACTAAGAGCAGATGCTCTATATACAATTGATGAAAGAAGTATTGTTAGAAAATCACATGAAAATCCATTTATGAAAAAACTATATAAAGATTACTTGGAAAAACCAGGAAGTGAATTAGCTGAAAAGCTATTACATACTACTTATGCTAAAAGAGAAAAATATAATATATAATTTAAAGGATATGTATAAATGATATTAATTTTAGAAAAACAAAATATTGTTGACTATATTAAAAGTTTAAGAGATCAAATACGAAAAGAACAAAATTTCCATACTGGTGATGAGATTTCAAAAGAAAAATTCTTAGAACTTTATCACCAATATGGAACAGATTTAAATGAAAGAGTATTTGCAAGATATGTTTTAGACATATCTTATGCTACACTCGATAATATGAAATCAGGAAATCAAAAAACTACAACAATTTTTACAAAAGAAAAACACAAAATTGAAGATATTAAGCAGTTAAGAGAAAAGATTATTAGTCAAAACAATTTACATATAAATGATGAAATAGATTATAAAAAATTTATGCGCTTATATAATTCTTGCGAACATAAATTAGATGTTCTTACATTTGCTTCTCAAATATTAGATATAGAATACCATAATTTAGAACAATTAAAGATTAAGCCAAATAAAGTTTGTAAATTACTAAGAAGAACTAGATTTAGCAACTCAGAAATAATTGAATTAAGAAAAATTTTAGAAGAAAAAGAAGGCATAAAATCTAATACGCAATTCACATATGAAGAATTATTAGAAATATATAAACAATATGGTGGGATTTTGAATGAAAATGATTTTATGAGATTAGTTTTAGAAATTCCAAAACATATTCATAATAAAGCTAAAAAGGATTATAAAAGACAAATTACATTACATTATTCTGTATTAAAAACAGAAGAAGAGCTTAGGAAAATGCGATTTGAAATTGCTAAGCAGTATAACTTACATGTAGATGATAAAATATCATATGAGCAATTTTGTGAAATTTATAAGGGTTATGAACAAGATTTTACTGAAAAAAGTTTTGCATCAGATGTCTTTGGAATAAAAAATGAAAGGTTAGATGCCTTTCGCAAAGATAAAACATTAACATCAATATTTATAAAAGAAAAATTATCAGAACAAGAAATTATACAGCTAAGAAGAAAAATTATATTAGAAGAAAATTTACATTATGAAGATGTCATTGACAAAGAACAATTTGAAAGTTTATATTATAAATATGCTGGAATTTTATCAAAAAAACAATTTGCAGAACAAATTCTAGAGTTAACACCATCTGCTCTTACCAATATAAACAAAAATAATGCATTAATATTAAAAAAAGAAGGCACAGATTTAGAAACTATTATAGATATAACTAATAAAGTTATGAAAGAGTATAACTTGAAAATAGGTGATGCGATTTCTTATGAAAGTTTTTTAGAAATTTTTCATAAATATGGAGGAAATATGTCCCAAAGACAATTTTGGGAAGATATATTTGATGTACAATTTAGAAGAGTTTCTAAATTATATCTTAATACAATTATGTCATCAACAACTATTACTAATGAGTTTATTTCAAATTTAAGAAAAGAAGTAATAGAAGAAAATGATATATGTATTAAAGGTACTATTACAAAGGAAGAATTTGAAGATATCTATTTAAATTATAATCATTTACTTAGAAAAAAGGAATTTGCAAGAAGAGTCTTAGACATAGATGAGGCGTCTCTTTATAATCTATTAGAAGAAAGAAACAAATCTTGTACAATTTTAAACAATGAACCAATAGATTATGAGTATTGTAGAAAATTAAGAAAAGAAATCATTGAAGAATATAAGTTACATATAAAAGATTTTATAAATTATCAACAATTTTTAGAAATATATAGAAAATACGGAAAACCATTAACAGAAAAAGATTTTGCATTTGTTATATTGGATATAACCCCAGGAAATTTGAACAACATAAAATATACTCAAAATGCTAGAGCAAGAATATTGATGAATGAAGTGATTTTATTAGAAGAAATAACATTATTAAGAAACTTTTTTAAACAGTATGAAGGAAATCTGATAAATTATCAAAGATTTAAAGAGTTATATTTACAATATGGTGGAAGAATGGACGAATTTACATTTTGTGAACAAATATTAGGATTTAAATTAAATTTTATAAAATATTATAAAGCGACAGCAACTATTAAAGATCCGATTGCAAAACAAAAAGCTATAGAAATTAGGAAAAAATTTTCTAATGTAGAATGTAGATTTCTTTCAGAGAAAGAAATCTCAACACTATGTGAACAAAACAATATGACAATTGATGATTTTATCAAATATGTAGTTTTACATTATAATTTTCAGTTTTATCCTGAAACATTAGAAGCTTACAAACATAATAATGGTTTATGGTTTGGAGGAAAAAAAATACCTTTATCTGATGAATTTAAAAAAGCGCATCCAGAAAAACTAATGGAAATGGCAGAAATAGCAGTAAATAAGCAAGCAAAGTTAATGAAAATTCCCAAAGAATATTGTGAAGATATTAAATCTGAAATATTACTTGAATCAATAGAAAGCTATGGTGAATTAGAAAAAAATTACGGACATAATTATGAAGAATTGTGTAAAAGAATCTATATAAGAATGAGAAGTACAGCAAAAGGAAAAATAAGTTCATTTTATAAAGTGTACAAGAGTGATGTATCTAGAAGATATTATTTCAAAGAAAAAGAAGGTAATGATATTCAGCTAGGTGAAACAAAAACTACTAAAAAAGTAGAAGATGAAGCAATTTCAAATGTTTCTAGAGAAAAGGATGAATTTTCGAATAAAGTTATATTAGCAATAAGTAAACTATCTGAAATGAATATTAGTTCTAATGAGATAGGTAAAAAATTGTTAGACTTTTTAAATATTGATAAATTAGAATTAATAAAATTGTTAAAAAATGCTACAGATAGTAATGATGAAAATAAGAATAATGATCAAAGAATATTGCAATTTTCGAAAAAGATTATTGAAGAATATAAAAAGCATGATGTAGATATAGATTATGAGAAGCTAGTTTTAACTTTTTATATAATGAAATTTGCAGATGCAGAAATAAATTATTCAGATATAGAGGAAGGAATTTTATTTTCTGCTAATATGTTTGTCAATCATTTTCAAAGCTGGGAACAAATTAGAAAGCAATTATATGAAAAAGAAATCAACGTAGCAACGATTGCTGTTTTATCAGATATATATAATGAAGGTAAAGGCATATCTAGAATATCTGTACAAGAAGAAAAATAAATTTAAAAATTAAATGATAAAGCATACATATACAATAAAAAAGACATTTTTGAAAATTAAATTTCTAAAAATGTCTTTTTTACACTATTTATTATTATTATTTTGTCTTTCATTATTATTGTTTTGGTTATTTGAATTATTGTTCTTTTTTTCTTTATTTTTCTTACTCATATAAAAGCACCTCCTCAATATATTAATAATATTTTGCACGAATTTATAAAAAATATTCACCAATATTTGTTTTTTCTATATAATTGATATATAATACTAAAAGAAAATTTGAGCCATAAGAAAGGAATGAGATTAACCGTGAATTATATAAATAAAAAGTTAAATGAATTTAATGATTACATAAGATATAGAAAAGTGGCTATAATAGGATTAGGAGTAAGTAATATACCACTTTTAGATTATCTATATGAGAAAAAAGCAAATGTTACAATATTTGATGAAAGAGAATATAATCAAATTCCTAAAGATGTAAATGAAAAAATTTCAAAATATGGATTTGTTTTGCATTTTGGAAAAAACTGTTTGCAATATTTAAAAAACTTTAATGTTATATTCCGTTCACCAAGTTGTTTACCTACAAAACCAGAATTGGTAGAAGAAGCAAATAGAGGAGCATTAGTAACAACAGAAGTAGAATTGTTAATGAAAATGTGTCCGGCAAAAATTATAGGTATTACTGGAAGTGATGGAAAAACAACTACAACAAGTTTAATAAATAGTATTTTACAAAAAGCTGGGTATACTACTTTTTTAGGAGGGAATATTGGGACTCCATTATTTACTAAATTGCCAGAAATAACACCTCAAGATATTGTTGTTTTAGAATTAAGTAGTTTTCAATTAATGGGAATGGAAGTTAGTCCTCAAATTGCTGTTATTACTAATATAACTCCAAATCATTTAAATATTCATAAAGATTATCAAGAATATATAGATGCAAAGAAAAACATTTTTAAGTATCAAAATGAAGATGGACTTTTAGTTTTAAATTATGATAATGAAATAACAAAAGAATGTGCAAAAGAGGCAAATGGAAAAGTTATATTTTTTAGTAGTAAAACAAAATTAGATAATGGATATATTGTAGATGAAGATGTTATAAAAGAATGTGATGATAAAGTAAGAAAACATATTCTAAATACAGAAGATGTAATTTTAAGAGGAAATCATAATTATCAGAACATTGCAACTGCAATTGCTACAACTTCAAGTTTAGTAGATATAGAAACAGCCGTAAAAGCTATAAAAGAATTTAAACCAGTAGAACACAGAATTGAATTTGTGGAAGAAATAGATGGCGTAAAATGGTATAATGATTCTGCAAGTTCTTCACCATCTAGGACATTATCTGGAATTAATGCTTTCAAAGAAGATATTGTTCTAATTGCTGGGGGATATGATAAAAATTTAGATTATACACCTCTTGCAAAACCAATTGTAGATAAAGTAAAGACATTAATATTAATTGGTCAAACTTCTGGAAAAATATATGAAGTTGTAAAAAATGAGTTAGAAGAAAAAAATAGACATCTAGATATTTACATGTGTGAAACCTTAGAAGAGACTATACCTATAGCAAAAAAGAATGCTAGCAAAGGTGATGTAGTTTTATTTTCTCCTGCAAGTGCAAGTTTTGATATGTTTAAAAATTTTGCAGATAGGGGAAATAAATTTAAAGAATTAGTAAGAAAAATGATTTAATTTTATACTTTTATAAATATCCAAAATCATAATATAATATTTTTTATGACTTTGGATAAAATAAACCATATATAAATTTATTATGCGATATGAACCTTTTTGATGTTATCAACATATCTTGTAAGAGGAAATATGTATAAAAACTTAAATGTTTTATACAAGTATGCAAGGAGGAATTGATATGTATGATAACAATTATGAAGAGTACATAAGAAGTATCTTAGGTTATCCCAGCAGAACAAATTTTGATCAAAATGTTATGTATAACACGGGATATCAAGAACCAACACAAATAAATACAAGAAACGATTTAGAAGAATTTTATCCGGAAATATATAAAATTATATATCCAATGGTAAAAAAAGCTTGTAGTGGAAGTATGGGTACAAATACTAGAGAAGAAATTGAACAAATGACAGACGAAATATATTCAGCTTTAGAAGATAGTAACCAAATTAATTTGAATATAAATTTGGGAAATAATATTTCTTCAACTTCAACTATTACAAATCGTACAGAAAATAGAAATGAAATAAGAAAAGAAGAAAATACAAAAAAATCAGTTGAAAATGAAATTAATAAAAATCAAGATAGAAGAAGACCTATAAATAACAATTTGAGAGATTTGATAAAAATCCTACTTATACGAGAATTATTAGGTAGACCAAATAATAATTTTCCAAGACCCCCTCATAACAATCCACATAGACCGCCTCATAATTCACCACGCCCCCCAATGAGACCGCCAATAATGCCAAGAGATTATCAGCAACCATTATACGATATATACGAATATTAAATCTCAGTCCTCATTGACACTTCGTTTTCAAAATAATCACATTTTGAATATTATTTTAAAAATTGCAGAAAATAAATGTGAGAAATTTTGAAAGGTGGTAAAGAAAAATGAAAGTTAAAGATTGTATGTGTACAGAGGTTTGTTGTGTAAAACCTGAAACAAAAATAAATGAGGTTGCAAAATTAATGTGTCAAAATCATATTGGTTCAGTACCTGTTTGTGATACAAATAATTGTTTATGTGGTATTGTAACAGATAGAGATATTATTTTAAGAACAATTGCTTGTGATAAAGATGTAAAGTCAACACCTGTTAGTGATATAATGACAACAAATGTATGTACTTGTGACGAGAATGAAGATATGTCAAATGCTGAAAATAAAATGGGTACAAATAAAATAAGAAGATTACCAGTTTGTGATAGTAATAAAAAAGTTATAGGCATATTAACATTGGGAGATATTGCACAAAATAGAACTAATTTAGATGAAAAGGAAATTTGTATTACATTTGAAGATGTTTGTGATTGTGATACAAATAAAAATGCTGAATAGACATGCAGAACAAATTTACGGAAAGCCAACGCGGAAAGATAAAATTAATATAAATTTTAAGGCTTTCCGATTTGTTCATTTTGAAGAAAGTGCTTAATATTTTAGTAGTATATTAAAACTACTAAATTTTAATATAGGCACTTTCTTAAATTTATTATATTAAGTATATTAAGTGATGCAATACATATAATATAAGAAGATTAACCTTTTCAAGGAGGAAAAATGATAGTAAACATACCATATTGGACAAGAGTGGCAAAAAATATCTTATATGTAGTATTGTTAATAATTGGACTTTATTTAGCATTAAAACTATCTATTTTTTATATGCCATTTTTAATTGCATTCATTATTTCACTAATGATTGAACCTTTAATTAAATATATAATGAAAAAAACAAAATTAACAAGAAGGACTAGTTCAATTATTATTTTTATAATAGTTTCAATAATATTGCTAGGAATATTGGCTTGGATAATTATTACATTATTTTCAGAATCATCAAGTTTGTTACAGGGATTAAATAATTACTTTGATAAAGCTTCTGTACAAGTTCAAGAATTAATACAACGATTAAATTTTGACAAGATAAAACTTTCAGATGAAGTTTTAAATATTGTACAAGAATCTAGTGGGGATTTTCTACAAACTGTATCAAATTGGATAAGAAATGCTTTAAATAGCTTGATTAACATAGTAACTAAAATACCAGAAATTGCAATTTGTGTAGGAATAACAATTTTAGCATTATATTTTATATGTGTAGACAAAATATATATTTTAGACCAAATAGAATATCATTTACCAAAAGTATGGGTAAAACGATTAAGTAATCATTTAAAAGAGCTAATTCAAACATTAGGAGGATATTTAAAAGCTGAAGCAACACTTATATTAGTTTCCTTTATAATTTCTTTAGTTGGATTATATATTTTATCATTTTTGAATTTTAATATACAATATCCATTATTAATGGCACTATTTATTGGTTTTGTAGATGCTCTTCCGATTTTAGGATCTGGCACAGTAATGGTACCATGGGCAATTATTTCTGGGTTAAATGGAGATTTATCATTAGGAATAGCGATTCTTGCTTTATTTATCATTATGTCTATAGTGAGACAATTTTTAGAACCTAAATTAGTAAGTAAAAATATTGGGGTACATCCAATTTTTACACTAATTGCTATGTATACAGGTTTTAAAATAACAGGTGTGATAGGACTCTTATTAGGACCAATTGTTTTGATTATTATTAAAAATATATTTGCTAATTTAATTGACAAAGGGGTATTTAAAACAATTTTTGATAAGAAATAAAATTTTGACACTTTCTACTTTGTTACGAATTCCTAAAAAAATAGAACGTGTAATTTTTTCACACGTTCTTAACAATTTCAAAGCAATTCCCCAGTTATATTGGGGATAATTATTATCAAAATCAATTTTGAGTTTTATTCCCACTCAATTGTTGCAGGAGGCTTAGAAGTTATGTCATAAACAACTCTATTAACATGTTTTACCTCATTAACAATTCTAGAAGAAACTTTTTCTAATATTTCATAAGGAATTTTACTCCAAACACCTGTCATAAAATCTGTAGTTTCTACAGCACGAAGAGCTATAGTATAATCATAAGTTCTTTCATCACCCATTACACCAACAGATTTTAAATTTGTTAATACAGCAAAATATTGATTAATTGACTTATGAAGTCCAGCATTTGCAATTTCTTCTCTAAAAATACTATCAGCTTCTTTTAGTATATCTAATTTACTATCTGTAATTTCTCCGATTACTCTTATTGCTAAACCTGGTCCAGGGAATGGTTGTCTAAATACTAAATTTTCTGGTATACCCAATTCTAATCCTGTTTTTCTAACTTCATCTTTAAATAAATTCCTCAATGGTTCTACAATTTCTTTGAAATCTACATAATCTGGAAGTCCCCCAACATTATGATGGCTTTTTATAACAGAACTTTTACCTAATCCGCTTTCAATAACATCAGGATATATAGTTCCTTGAACTAAAAAATCTACAGTTCCAATTTTTTTAGATTCTTCTTCAAAAACTCTAATAAATTCTTCACCTATGATTTTTCTTTTCTTTTCAGGATCTGTAACTCCTGCAAGTTTAGATAAAAATCTATCTTTTGCATTTACTCTAATTAGATTTATATCAAATTGATTTCTAAATATGTTTTCTACTTCATCACCTTCGTTTTTACGAAGTAAACCGTGGTCAACAAAAATACAAGTTAAATTTTTCCCAATTGCTTTACTTAGTAATACTGCAGCAACTGATGAATCTACACCCCCAGATAGGGCACATAAAGCTTTTTTATCTCCAATTTTTTCTTTTAATGTTTTTATACTATCTTCAACAAAAGAAGAAATTTGCCAATCTCCAGAGCAACCACAAATATTAAATAAAAAGTTTTTAATAACTTGTGTTCCATTTACAGATAAATTTACTTCTGGATGAAATTGAATTCCATATAATTTTTTGTTTGGATTCTCCATTCCTGCATTTGGACAATGGTCTGTTGAAGCTATATTTTTGAAACCATTTGGAACTTCTGATACAAAATCAGTATGGCTCATTAAAAAGTCATTTGTACTTTCAAATCCTTGAAATAGGGAAGAGGTATTATCAATATTTACATTTGTTGTTCCATATTCTCTTGTATCTGCTCTTGATACTTTTCCTCCTAATGTATATGTCATTAATTGCATTCCATAACATATTCCTAGAACAGGAATTCCTAAATCAAATATTCCTTCTGCACATTTTGGAGCATCTTCTCCATAAACACTTGCAGGACCTCCTGTAAAAATGATTCCTTTAGGATTTTTTTCTTTGATTTTTTCAATAGAAATGTCATATGGTACAACTTCAGAATATACATTACATTCTCTAACTCTTCTTGCGATTAATTGATTATATTGTCCTCCAAAATCTAGAATTAAAATTAGTTCATTACTTTTCATAATTTACCTCCAAATAAAATTATGTCTATATCTTATCATAAATATAGCATAAAGTAAAGGTTAAATTACGAATCGAATAACTTTGTTATATAACACTTGAAATTTATGTAAATATTATGTATAATGGTTGTATTAATAGTGTAAAGAAATAGGAGGAACTTTTATGGAATGTAAGTATAAAGAATACAAATTAAAATTAGATGAAGATGTACCAAAATTACAAGAAGAAATAGAAGAATTAAGAAAATTAAATGATTTAATAAAAGAAAACCCACATTATAATTTATTAGCTGGAAAGACACAATTAATGGGAAAAGAGAAAACAGAAAATGCACGTTCAAGAAAGAAACATTCCGACAATATTGTATTACAATCCAAAAGATTCGTAAATTTACTTTATGAAACGGTTGTAGATGATGAATTAAAAGATTCAGACATTTATCATCTAAATTTAGAAAGAGATTTATTGTATACACAGATTGTTGCATTAGCACATGATTTAGGTCATGCACCATTTGGACATCTAGGAGAAAGAATCATAAATCATAGACTTCAAAAAATTAATATACCAGAAGAACATTTAAATAGAATTTTACAAAATAAAAAAGAAATGTATGGTGAAGAATACGAAATGCAACAGGGACATATTCAAGGAAAAACTAGAAGAATTAGTTTTGAACATAATGAACAAAGTGCAAAGTTATTTTTCGAGTTTTGTAAGCAAAGTAAAATTGATACTAATAAAGTTGATTTACAAAGAATAATAAGTTCTATTTTGGCACATAGTACAAGTAGAGTAAAACAAGAATACATACCAAATGATATAGTTTCACAAATTATAAGACAAGTAGATAAATTAGAAGAATATACAACAAATGATTTTGATGAAATAAAAGAATTTATTGATTTAGATAAAATTGAGGATAAATCTTTGCGTGATTTTTTAAAATTGCCAAAATCAGAAAAAGTAAAAATTCTTTTACAAAATTTATTACAAGAAACTTTAGAAAAAGGCTATATTAATGATGAAATGGACGCTCTTGAAAACAACAGGAAAATGAAAAAAATACATTTTAAAAACATATTCATGATGGATTCAGACGGAAAAAGAGGATTGCTAACAGGAGAAAATGAAGAGAGAATTAGTCTAATGCTGGAAAGAATTATAGACTATTACATGCAAAATCCACAAGAAGTTCCAGATATAACATTTTATAAATCAAAGCCAATAGAAGATGATATACAATCTCAAAGTTTAAGTTTAAAGGTAACGGGTTCAAATGATAGTGTACCAGAAGAAAAGGTTATAGATTATATTTGTTCAATGGATAATGAAAAGGTAGAAAGAACATATTATAGATTAGTAAAAGAAAGAATGTTAGAAGGTAAAGGAAATGGGATAGAACCGATTACTCCAGATGAAATAGAAGAAAAAAAGCATGAATCTTTCGAGAAAGAAATTAATTTAATAAAATTACAGGAATTAGAAGATGGAGTTGATCATTCGCAAGAAGAATGTGAAACTACGTTAGTACAAGAAATTCAATATAGGAAAGATAATATTTTAACTGAAAATGCTAGACAAAGAATGGAAGAAGTAAGAAAACGCCACCAAGAAGAAAACCAAAAAGATATTGAATTATGTAATTGGTTATCACAATATGATGATATTCAAAATGGGTTAAGAGATAAGGCTAGGGCGAAAAGACATTTAGAAAAAGTAGAAAAGCTTCACAAAAAAACAGAAGAACAATATCCAGCTGATAGGTAAGAAAATTTGTATAAGCTAAATTTTTACAAAAATTCTAAAAGGAAAGAAATGTTTACTTGCACTCAGACTCTCGCGAACCGCGAGTACCGTGCATATCTAACATTCTTTCCTTTAAGAATTTCTAATTCAAATTTAGATACGCAAAATCGTTCATTTTTTTATATTATATATTAGCCCTCAACCATCAGACCTTAACTTGATGACATTGGTTGCATAACTCAAAGTGAAAATAAATTAAATATTTAAATTTTATAAAACATCACTAGTAGGAATATAAGATTCATCTGGAGGATAAACATATTCTTCACAAGGTTTATCAACGGTTTTGATTTCAGTAACTTTAACAATTGGCATATCACCGTGATAATTACCTTTTGTAATTTCACCTGTAAGTTCAACCCAAGATTCATCTTCAAAATCTTTTGCATTTTTCCATTCACAAAGAAATCCAACAATCACATATTGAAAATCAGAAGAAATAATCATATCTCTAGCCAATATAAATTGCGTATCAGTTAGATCTGTAACTCTATAAATATATCCAGTAAAATTAATTTTAATTCCTACATATGTATCTATATTTTCATGAACAGTTTTCAAAACATTAGTGTAATTTTTAGTAGAAATTATAGAGACATCATTTTGAGGAACACAACTAGATACATTTTTTTCATTTTTTGCACCTACAAATAATTTTATACTAACAAATATTAGAATAGCTATAATTAGAAGAACAATGCCAGTAAAAAAATATTTGAAAATTTTACTTCCATTAACTTTAAAATTACATATAAACATAAAAAAACCACCTATAAAGAACTTTGTTATTTAACTATATGAAAAAAATTTTATAATATGATATTTTTGACTATTCATTTTAAAAATATTTATATATAAGTTTTTTATTTTACTTATGGTTTACAACATAAAAAGTTATACAATCAAAAGTTATATTATAATATTTTTAACAAGAATGTATATATATTAATATTTCATAAATTTCTCGGCTCAATACGAAAGATAAGAAAATCTAAAATAATTTTATGGCACCCTTTCACTTAGCCCTCGCTTTGCTCGGCGCGAACATTTTCCATAAAATTATTTAAGATTTTCTAATCATTCTCCAATCACATTCGAAATTTACTCACTATTAATATATATACATTCTATAAAATAAATTTGAAACTGTGAATAGACATTCATGACTTTTGCAAGTCACCACCATAAACGAAAACATGTAGTTTGACATAAGTGATATAAT
>CALXJV010000011.1 GCA_944388715.1 uncultured Clostridia bacterium | reverse complement strand
AATGCTTCAACAAAAATTTTTCATCCTTCTGTATAAAAACCTACCTCTTTTTCTGCTTTTAAAAGCATTTCTAAAAACAATTTTTGAGATTCTATAGGTTTTTCCATAATTGTATTGAAATCAAGGTTATTTTTCTTTAAATCTTCTAAATTAATAATAACTCTAATCTTATTATCAGTAAGTTTTTCAATTTTCATATAAATAAGATCCTCCTTAAAATCTATTAATTATATTATACTACTAATATTATTATATTTAAATGCATAATTTTTGGTAATAAAAAAATAAGATTTTAACTAATATAACATATAAATATAAAAAAAGTAAAGGTTTTACTTGAAAAAAATGTTAAATCAATATATAATAGCAATATGTGAAAAAATAAAAAGCCGTAAGAATTAAAGAAAAAATATATTTTTTAATTTAAGAAGGAAAGGATGATATAAAAAATGGCAACAAAAGATAAAAATATATGGATACTAATAATATTTATTTTATCAGGACTAGTAATAGGGGGATTAATAGGAGAGCTAGCAACAAGAGTAGATTGGTTATGGTGGCTATCATATGGTCAAACATTTGGACTATCAGACCCAATAGTATTAGACTTAAGTGTAGTACAAATAACATTTGCACTAATGTTTAAAATAAGTGTTGCAAGTATAATAGGAATGTTATTAGCAATAATTATATATAGAAAAGTTTAAAAGTTTTTCAGTAGATAAGAAAGCTAAAAAACTGTACTATATAAATAAAAACAAAATTAAGTAAAATATATAATTTTGATTTCACATTTAAGTACAACCAAAACAATAACAAATAAAGGGGCAAAATATAAAAATAACATGTATGAGGGATACACATGTTAATATGAAAAAAACAAAATCTCATAATACATGTAAGAAGAAAGGAAGTAATATTTTGTCAATAAAAATAAAACAATTACCAGAAACAGAAAGACCATATGAAAAAATGGAGTTATATGGAGAAAAAGTACTATCAAATGCAGAACTAATAGCAATTATAATAAAAAGTGGAACAAAAGATGAATCATCAGTAACAATAGCACAAAAAATATTAAACCTAAATCCAAATCCTGAAAATAACAATTTAGATTTTTTAAGAGAAATTACAATATCAGAATTTATGCAAATAAAAGGAATAGGTAAAGTAAAAGCCATACAATTAAAGGCAGTATGTGAGTTAGCAATAAGAATGGCAACACCAACAAATTATCAAAAAGCAAAAATAAAAAAACCAGAAGATATAGTTAATCTAGTAATGGAAGAAATGAGATTAGAAAAACAAGAAATACTAAAACTTATAATGTTAAATAATAAAAATGAAATAATAAAGATGAAAAACATCGCATTAGGAGGAATAAATTCTGTAAATATATCAATAAAAGATATATTAGCAGAGCCAATAAAAACTCAAGCACCAAAAGTTATGCTAGTACATAATCACCCAAGTGGAGATGCAACACCTAGCCAAGCTGACATAGATGTGACTAAAAAAATCTTTGAACTTGCACAAATATTCAACATAGAGCTATTAGACCACATCGTAATTGGAAACAAAAAATATACAAGCATAATTTCAGAAATATTGATAAATGAAGGAAAAATATAACTACTATTACAACTAGTTTAAATGTTAGTATTATAGCATAGGACAGATTAACTCTAAAACTTATAAATTTTGTTTCTTTATACAACTATTGGACTGTGACAGTATATTGAACTAAAAATTAATGAAACTGTAAATAATAGTAGATAGAAAATGATTTCAAATTATTAACAAAAGAAGGAGAATATTAAGTTTAGCGAAAGGAAAGATTGATAATTATGAATTTTTTTACATTTGGATCTAAAGATATAGGGATTGATTTAGGGACAGCCAATATTTTGGTAACATTAAAAGGAAAAGGAATAGTATTAAAAGAACCATCAGTAGTAGCTATAGATAGAAAAACAGGTAATATTATGGCAACAGGAACAGAAGCAAAAGACATGCTTCGGAAGAACGCCAGACCAAATAAAAGCAGTAAGACCATTAAAAGATGGAGTAATAGCAGACTTTACAGCTACACAATTAATGCTTAAAAATTTAATTGGAAAAGTAGGAAAAAGATATAATATAGGAAAACCAAGAGTCGTGGTAGGTGTCCCTTCAGGAATCACAGAAGTAGAAGAAAGAGCAGTAGAAGAATCAGTAATCCAAGCAGGAGCAAAAGAAGTATATTTAATAGAAGAACCAATGGCTGCAGCAATTGGAGCATCCCTAGATGTAGGCGAACCTAGTGGAAATATAATTGTAGATATAGGGGGAGGAACAACAGAAGTTGCAGTAATATCATTAGGAGGAATTGTAGTAAGCCATTCTTTGAGAATAGCTGGAGACGAACTAGATGAAGATATAGTAAATTATATAAAAAGAGAAATGAATTTAGCCATAGGAGAAACAACAGGAGAACAAATAAAAATAGAATTAGGATGTGCAATGCCACTAATGACAGAAATGACAATGGAAGTAAGAGGAAGAGACCTAACAGATGGATTACCAAGAAATATTACAGTAACTTCAACACAAGTAGAAGAAGCAATGAAAGAATCAATACAAAAAATAGTAGAGATAGTAAAAATAACACTAGAAAAAACTCCCCCAGAATTAGCATCAGACATAATGGAAAAAGGAATTGTATTAGCAGGAGGAGGAGCATTAATAAAAAATTTGGACAAGCTATTAAGCATAGAAACAGGAATGCCAGTATATATTGCAGAAGAACCATTAGACTGTGTAGTTAGAGGAACAGGAAAAACACTAGAAGATTTAGAAAGATTAAAAACAGTATTGATTAATGCTAGAAGAAAAAAATAAATTTATAGGAGTAGAAAATGTATAAAAATAAAAAAGCTGAAATAGCAGGTATTGTTATAACTATAATTATCTTAATATTAATTGTAATATTTTCAAATGCAGATAGCCAAATATCATTTCTTGAAAATGTAGCAAGTAAATTAGTAATGCCAGTACAAAATGGACTAACATATTTGAAAAACAAAGTAAGTGGAAATAGTACATTTTTTACAGATATAAACAACCTTAAAGAAGAAAATGAAGAGTTAAAACAAAAAAATAGTGAATTAGAACAATCATTAAGAGAGTTAGAAAATATAAGATCAGAAAATGAAACACTAAAAGAATATCTGGATTTGACAGAAAAATATGGAGAATACAAAACAATACCAGCATATATAATTAACAAAGATATAAGTAATTACTCAAAAACAATAGTAATAAATGTTGGAAGTGATGACGGAATAGAAGAAAACATGACAGTAATTGCAGACCAAGGATTAGTTGGACATGTTATTTCTGTAACAAGTAATACAGCAAAAGTAAGAACAATAGTAGATACATCAAGTTCAGTTAGTTGTTCATTAAGTACAACAGAAGAAAGTATAGTATGTAAAGGAACTTTAGACGAAGAATCAGCATTAAAAGCAATGTATATACCAGATGATGATGGAATAATTCAAGGAGATAGTGTAGAAACATCAGGATTGGGAGGAATATACCCTAAAGGAATACATGTGGGAAGCATACAAAAAGTAGTTAATACGAAAAATACTACAGATAGATATGCAATTGTACAAACAGCTGTAGATTTTGATAAATTAGATACAGTATTAGTAATAACAAATAATTAGAGAGGTGAAATAATTGAAAAAATTAATAATAAATATATTACTTATAATAACAACATTTATAATATATTTTTTGCAGTCTAATTTTTTTAATTGGTTCACAATATCAAGAGTTATGCCAAATTTATTTGTGATATTTGTATTATTTATAGGATTATTTTCAAATAGGATAATGGGTGTAGTATATGGAGTAGTAATAGGAGCAATACTAGATTTAGTTATAGGAACTCAAATAGGAATAAATGCAACAGGATTAGGAATAATAGGATTTTTGGCAGCAACATTTGATAAAAATTTCTCAAAAGATAGTAGGGCAACTATAATGTTTATGGTGTTAGGAGCTACATTAATATTTGAAGTAATAGTGTATATATTAAATTATATTGTGTTGGGTACAAATGTGGAAATAGTTAATTTTATAAGGATATTGGCAATAGAAATAATTTATAATTTGATTATTGTAATAATATTATATCCATTGATGCAAAAATGCGGATATGGGATTGAAAACGAATATAAGGGGAACAAGATATTGACAAGATATTTTTAGCTATAATAAAATTTTGTTACGATTTACAGCTTATAAAATAATATTAATAAGAATGTATATATATTAATACTTCATAAATTTCTCGGCTCAATACGAAAGATAAGAAAATCTAAAATAATTTTATGGCACCCTTTCACTTAGCCCTCGCTTTGCTCGGCGCGAACATTTTCCATAAAATTATTTAAGATTTTCTAATCATTCTCCAATCACATTCGAAATTTATTCAATATTAATATATATACATTCTATAAAATAAATTTGAAATCGTATAAAAAGGAAGGTGAGTCTTTGAAAGGTTTAAATTTTAGAAAAAAAACTACAAAAGCCAGAAGTAATTTAAATCTAAGATATAATGTTTTAACAGTAATTACATATATAATTGGAATTGTATTAATCATACAACTATTTAACTTACAAATTGTTCATGGAGCTGAATATAGGGAAGAATCTAATACAAGACTTACCAGAGAGACAACATTAAAATCTGCAAGAGGGGAAATATTAGATAGAACAGGAACAGCGTTAGTTACAAATTCTACTAAATTTAGTCTAGAATTATATAAAACAAAAATAGATGATAATGAATTAAATAATTCAATACTTAATATAGTAAACTTATTAGAAAAATATCAAGTTGAATATGTAAATTCATTTCCTATAGCGATAAATCCATTTGAATTTACAATAAGTGACGAAACTTTATCAAATTGGAAAGAAGATTTTGATTTAGACCCAAATATAAGTGCAGAACAAGCATTTTATGAATTCAAAGACAAATATGATATAGAAAATACTGATATATCTGAAATAAGAAAAATAATAGCAATAAGATATGAGATTACAACAACAGGATATAGTAGTACAAAGGCACTAACAATTGCTGACGAAATACCAAGAGAAGCTGTAGCAGAATTTTCTGAAAGTAGTGACAAATTTCCTGGTATAAATATTGTTACAGAACCAATAAGAGAATACACATCAGAAACTTTGGCATCACACATATTAGGATATGCTTCAACAATAAGTTCAGAAGAATACGAAACCAGAAAAGATAGATATACTCAAAATGACATAATAGGAAAAACAGGAATCGAATATGTTTTTGAAGAATATCTAAAAGGACAAGACGGAACAAAGCAAATAGATATGGCAGTAGATGGAACAATAACATCTGAATATACATCAGAAGAGGCAGTAGCAGGAAGCAATGTTGTATTAACTATAGATTCAAATTTGCAAAGAATAACAGAACAAGCATTAGAAGCAAATATCCAAAAAATTGCAGGAGGAGGATTTGGACAAAGATTTGATACAAATGCAGGTAGCTGTGTTGTAATGAATGTAAAAACTGGAGAAGTACTAGCAATGGCAAGCTATCCAAATTATAATCCAGCAGATTTTATAGGAGGAATTAGTACTGAAAACTGGAATAAATATAATACAGATTCAGCGAAACCATTAATGAATAAAGCAGTTCAAAATTCATATCCACCAGGCTCAATTTTTAAAATGGTAACAGCGATAGCAGGATTGGAATCAGGAGCAATAACAAGAACAGAAAGAATTAATGATACAGGAATTTATAGAAAATACAATTTAACTTGGCCATGTTGGTATTATACAGATTATCATAGAGGTCATGGATATCTAAATGTATCTGGAGCAATAGAAAAATCATGTAACTATTTCTTCTATGAAACAGGAGATAGAATGGGAATAGAAACACTGGCAAAATATGCTAGATATTTTGGATTAGGAGTAAAAACAGGAATAGAACTACCAAGTGAAACATCAGGAGCAATGGCAACACCAGAATATGCAGAGACCGTAGGTGTAACATGGACAAAAGGTCAAACAATAAATGCCTCAATAGGACAAGGTCTAGATGCTTTCAGTCCATTACAAATGACAAAATATGTAAGTATGTTAGCAAATGGGGGAAATGATATTGATGTAACAATAGTAAAGGATGTAATAAGAGCAGATGGTACAGAATTATCTACAGAAGAATTAAATAATTTTATAAACCAAAAATTAGGACTTACATCTGAAGAATCAGAAGATTTACAAATAAGCCAAGAAAATTTAAATGCAGTATTACAAGGAATGAAATCTGTTACAAGTGATACTACAGGAACAGCATATGTAAGATTCCAAGATTTTAATATTAGTGTTGGAGGAAAAACAGGTTCAGCAGAAGCAATAGGCAATAACGGGGAAGATGTTGTACATGCTTGGTTTGCAGGTTATGCTCCATTTGAAGATCCGGAAATAGCAATTGTTGTTATGGTAGAAAATGGAGGACATGGAAACTATACAGCAGAAGTTGTAAGAGATATAATGGAAGAATATTTTGGAATGAATACACAAGATGTCCAAGAAGACATGAGTGCTACAAACTATAATCAATCACTAAGATAAGATTCACAGATTGTAAATAATATTAATAAGAATTTATATATATTAATATTTCATAAATTTCTCGGCTCAATACGAAAGATAAGAAAATAAAGAGTAAGGAAAAGGAAGATGTAGAAATGAAGAATTGTGTAAGTATTAATTTGAAAAAGAATGAAATTCTAATAAAGCTAAATGATGATGCAGAACAGTCAGAAATTATATATAGTTTAAGAAAAAAACTTCCTGAACTTAAAAAAATGTATAAAGATGAAAAAACACCTATAAAAGTTACAGGCAAAATATTAAAAAATAAAGAAATAGACCAAATACAAGAATTAATAAAAAAATATATAGATGTAGAAATAGATTTTGATATGCCAAAATCACTAGGGCTTTCTAATATAAAAAGAACATTTAATAAAGAAATAGCAGTTTCAGAAACTAAATTTCATAGAGGTTCATTAAGATCTGGACAAAAAATGGAATCAGAAGGAAGTTTAGTAATATTAGGAGATGTAAATTCAGGAGCAGAAGTTATGGCATCTGATAATATAGTTGTATTAGGAGCATTAAGAGGTTTAGCACATGCAGGAGCAAAAGGTAATAAACAAGCAATGATATCAGCAGGTTTGTTAGATACAGTTCAAATTAGAATAGCAAATATAGTCAAAGAAATTGACAGAGATGAAGAACCATTACATAAACAAGCATATGTAAGTGTTATAAATGATGAAATTGTGATAGAATAAAATATATATAAAAGAAAAGTGAAGATGATGTAATAATGTTAGCTAATAAGTAATAAAAGCAAAGATATAAAAAGTACATCATCTTTTACATCTTCTTTATAAAGTATATAAATTAAAGATACGATTATAATATCATCTAAATAAATTTTTAGGCCAGAAAGATTAACTACAGGCTCATTTTTATCAAAAAAACCATCAGTATTAATCAAAATAGGTCCTAAGGGAAAATATTTAGATGATTTTTCCTTTTGATTGGCGGAATTATTCCTTTTATTATTAGAGGAATTTTCTTTTTTTCTATCAGAAGAGATTTCCTTTTCAATTGAATTTCTAGTATTACTAGTAGTTGAATTATCTGATTTGATTTGATTACTAGGCAAATTTTTAGAAACATTAAAAGAATCATTACGGAAATCTGGATTTGGATTTAACTCCATGTTATTATAAGGCTTATGTGTCCAATTATTGGAATAATAACGAGGATAGCGATAAAATGGCCCTCTAAAAAAAGGAAAGTTATTTATCACCAGAGTTATTTTCCTTATTATTTTGATTAAATAATTCCATTAAATTAGCCATATTTAATAAATTAGAATATTGATCTAATTTACTCCTTTTTTCATCTCTTAAATATGGTTTTAGAGATTGCAATAAATTATTCCTAGGGCCAGAGGAATTATTCATTTTTTCCATCATGGATTTTACCTTCATCATTGTATTAATATCAATATTATTAAAATCAAAATTATTTAAATTATTAGCAAAATCAGAATTAGTTGAGTTATCTTGAGAATTTGTATTATTTGAAACTGAATTAGAAGAATTATTATCATCGTTTGAATTAGCATAAGATTGGTTACTCCCATTGTTTTTATTCATAAGCTCAGATAAATTTTTCATTGCATCTGGGGGTATTTGTGAGATTAAATCGTTCAAATTACCATTATTAAGCATAGAATTCAATTTATCTGCTGTATTTTTATCAAGATTAAAATTATTCAAATTAATCACCTCATAAAATATATATGCAAATATGTATTATCTATGTAATATTATATTCTGCTCATGGGATTTTGTGAATTAAATATTAAAATAATTGCTCAATTAGAAAAAATTTGATAAAAATTAAAGAAAATGGTATAATGTATATATAAAGTAGCATAAAATATAAAAAAGTTAGATGGAAACACAAAAAAGTTATGAAAAAGTGTTTACTTTTAGAAAAAACTCTAGTATAATAATTATACGAATTAAGGGAGAAAATAATAGTCATTGCTAGTCGTCCTCCTTAATTCAAACTTAATAAGAGTGTTCAAAAGAAGAACATAAAATACTAGGGAACGCAATCTCTAGTATTTTTCAGTTTATAGAAAAAAGCACCCCTGCATTTCTACAGGATGCCGAAGAGCATAGTACTAATCAAACATCTTTAAGATGTACGCAATAATGATTAGCACTAATAACTTAATAAAAGCGTTCATTTTATCACCACCTTTCTGATGGAGAAAGAAGAACAAAAACATTATACTATGAGTTTAATCTATTATCAATAAAAAATTGTAAAAAATTAAAGAGCTTATTTAAAATAGGCTCTTTTTTATGTTTGTTTATTAATAATCACTAGGGAATTAGGAATTTGTAAAAAATATAATTGGGGTAACATAATTTGAAAAATAAGAAATGTTGAAAAAAGAATTTTTTTGTAACAAAATTGTATCAAAAATTTAATTTTATCGAAATATAATTCAAAAAAAGAGCATCCCTAAAGCAATATTTAACAAATGAAAATTTTTGCCAATTTTGGAAAAAAGTATCTATTGAAAGTGCAAAAAAAAGAAAATATAATTAAGATATGGGAATTTGAAACTTAAATATTAATGTATAAAAAGAAAGGGGAAAGACCATGAAAGAAACTGTACTAAAGAGAATACTAAAAGTGCTAATAGTAGTATGCATATTATTAGTATATCTTTCACTAATGATGTCAGACATAGTGACATATGCGTCAAGTGATACAGGAGAAGAGAATGTAATCTTTGAAGCATATTTTGAAAACGAAAACGGAGAAAGGGTTAGTCAAATAGAAAAAAGCATCAATAGTGAAGATATCAGATTACATATTAAAGTAGAAGTTAAAAATGAAGGATATCTAAATGGTCAGTTAGAGCTTAGAAATGCTAACTTCAAATTTAAACAAGAAGAAATTGAAGGAGTAAATGAGATAACAGACAATACTATTGCATTGAAACAAATAAATGCAGGAGAAACTCTAGATATTCAAGTAGGATTAGAAGTTAATTTACAAGAAGAGGTAGACCTTGCAAACTTTAATCAAGAGAATTCAATAGTATTAACAGGAAGTTACAAAAATGCAATGCAAAAAGAAAGTAGCATAGAAAAAGAAAACAAAATAAAAGTAGCACTAACAGCCCCATATTCAGAAGAAGAAGAAAAAGTAAAATTGGATACAAGAATAATAACAAATAAAATCTACAATATAAATGGAGAAAATAAGAGAATTATTCAAATAGCCATAATTAGTGGATTAGAAAAAGAAGGATATCCAATAGGGCAGACAAAAATTAATGTACAAGCACCAGAAGGAGCAGAAGAAGTAACTGTACAAGAAAGAGGAACACAAGCAACTAATGGAAAAGATGAATGGGAAAATGACGTAGAAAGTTTAAAAAGCGAACAAAATGAAAATGAATTGAATATCGAGATTAATAACATACAAAAAGATGGGAAAATATATTATGGAGAAGGAAAACAAGATAAAATTATTGTTACATATGTATATGCAGAAAACATGCAATTAGCTGGAGAAATAAAAACAAAAGCTTCAATCCAAATATATGACGAATATGGAACAATATTAGAAAAAGAAGTAGCAAATGCAATTACAGAAGAAAGTGATGAGATAATAGGATATCAAATCACAAATGAACAAAACATTTATAAAGGAAAAATGTATGCAAAAGAAGAGCAAGAATATAAAAGCATAACAAGTATTGACATACGTTATCCAGGAATAGAACAAAATATCAAGTTAAACGAAGGATATGCGGTATATAGACAAGAAGTAGAGGGAGAAGTACATGAAGAAGAGTCAAAATTAGTATATAAAACAAGCCTTATTAATAAAGAAGAATTATTAAAAGTAATAGGAGATAATGGAGAATTAGTAATAAAGAAAACAGATGGAACAGAAATATCAAAAATAAATAAAGAGAAAATAGATACAGAAGAAACAGACTGGATAAAAGTAACTTATCCAGAAAATCAAAGTGAAATAATGATAGAAATTAACAATGCACAAAACACAGGAACAATAAATCTTTTAAACCAAAAAGCAATAAAACAAGAGATTTTAGATAGAAATACATTAAAAATGTATAGCAATATAGTTGTAAAAGGAACATTACAGCAAACAGGAAACATAAACGGAAGAGATATCGAATCAAATATAAGCTTACAAGATACACAAACAAAAGCAAAATTAGATTTATATTTCATATAATTTGAAAAAAAGTACGAAAAAGCTTGAAAAATCAATAAAAAAAAGGTATAATAATAATTAGATATGATTATAAAAATTAAAATGCTGAAAGTGTGTGATTAAACTCAAAATTGATATCAAAGGAGGGTACCAATATGAAAAACAAGGGATTAAAAATTAGTGTAGTTATTTTATTAATAATAACACTAACCATGACTAATTTTATATTTTTAGGGTCAAGTCTCATAAGTTATGCAGTAGATGATATAAGTACAAACAATAAAAATATAGAATTTAGTGCATATTTTAAAAATGAGCAAGGAGAAAAAGTATCAAGTTTAGATAGAACTTCGAGTACACAAGATATTTCGTTGTACTTGTCTATAAGTGTGAAAAAAGAAGGATTTTTCAATGGACAAGTAGAACTAACAAATTCAAACTTTAATATCTCAAGTTCTGAAAGTGAATATGTAAGTAAAATTGAAGGAAACAAAGTATATTTAAATCAAATAAATGCAGGAACAACAGCAGAAATCGAATTAAAAGCAAAAACAGTAGAAAATGATAATATGGATTTAAATATGCTATCAGCAGAAAGTGATGTTACACTAACAGGAATTTATAGAGATAGCACAGAAAAAGATATAGAAATAAATGCAGTAAAAAATGTAGTGTTAAATCTAGTAGAAGCAAATACAGCTGACAGTATAGAAAACAGTGTAACAGTAGTAACAAATAAAATTATAAAAATATCAGGAGAAGATAAAAGGGTAATACAATTATCTATTAATATGGGATTAAAAGAAAACAATTATCCAATAAAAGAAATATATGGAAAAATAGCAGTCCCAGAAATAGATGGAAAATCACCAGAAGTGTTAAGAGAAATAAATCTAAACACAATGTCAGCATTTGATTATAAATATGAAGACGGATATGTAGAGATAACATTAAAAAATGATAAAACAGAAAAGAATACGGTATTATGGAAAAAACAAGGAACAGAAAACATAATACTTACATACATATATGATTCAGATGTTGATTTAGATGGTAGTGAAATAACTTCAGAAGAAAAGGTTACATTATATAACAACAAAGAAATAGCATCAACAAGTGGAAAAGTAACATTATCAAATGAAGAAATAGATACTACAATAAATGTAAATGCAATCAATTCAAATGAAAGCATTTATAAAGGAAAACTATATTCAGGAATAGACAAACAATATGCAAGCAAAACAACATTAGATGTTAATTTAGCAAATATTGAAGAATATATATCAGTAAGAGAAGAAAGTAGTAGATATATATCAGAAGAAGGAGAAACAGACGCAAATGTATATTATAACAATACAACATTAAGCAAGTCAAGTTTTGATAGTATATTTGGACAAGAAGGAAAAATAGAAATTTATAACGAAAAAAATGAATTGATTTCAACAATTACAAATGCAACAGAGCCAGATGCAAATGGAAATATAGTAATAGATTATACAGGAAATGAACCAAAAGCAATAGAAATAAGAACATCAAAACCAATAGAAGAAGGAACAATAGAATTTAATCACACAAAAACAATAAGAGCATCTGCAATAAATACAGTAAAATCAGCAAATAGTATTGCAACAAAAATAGTATACGGATATAACAATTACAGCGAACAAAATATGACAATAAATGGAGAAACATATACAAGAGGTATAGAAAAAGAAACAGAAATTTCAATGGGATTAAATGAAACTGTTACAGAAACAAAATTCGAAATAAGCAGAAATTCAATGTCAACAATAGTAGCAAATGACATAGAAATGAAGTTAGTATTAAAAACAGATAGTGAAGATAGAGATTTATATAGAAACCCAACATTTACAATAGAATTACCAGAACAAGTAGAAAGCATACAAATAAACAGTATAAACTTATTATATGAAGAAGAGTTAAAAATTGCCAACTATTATGTAGAAGGAAGAAACATAATAATCCAAATGGAAGGAGAACAAACTTCATATAAAGCACAATCAGTAGAAGGAGCAAACATCATAATAAATGCAACAGTAAATGTAAGTAGAACAGCAATAGCAAATATCGAACAAATCAATTTGACATATACAAACGAAAAAGCAAATGCATATGTAAATGGAGAAGAAATAGGAAGAGCATCAAGAGATATAGAAGTAACAGCACCAAAAGATGTAACAGCAATAAACAGAATAGAATCTCTAGATGTAGAAACAATAGGACAAGATGAAGAAACAGATGTAAGACTAGAAAGAGGAACAGATAGCAAACAAATGGCAATAGACATCGAAGTTATAAACAATAATAGAGAAGATATTCAAAATGTATCTATATTAGGAACATTCCCAACAAGAACAGAAGAAAACAATATAGACATGAGAGTTGTAGAAGGAATAAATATAGAAAATGGTACAGTTTACTATACAGAAAATGAAAATGCTACTACGGATTTAGACAATCCAGACAATGGATGGACACAAGAAATAACTAATCCAGAAGAAGTAAGTAAATACTTAATAAAAATGGATAACATGGCTGCTAGTACATCAGTTGCAGGTTCATATACAGTAGAAATACCAGAAAATCTAGAATATAACCAAACAGCAAAAGAAGGATATGAAGTAACATATACAAAAACACAAGCAAATAGTGAAAGCCAAGTAAAAGCAACAACATTATCAATGGAAACAGGTGTAGGACCAAAACTAGAAACTAAATTAGTTGCGACTGTATCAGGTGAACAAGTAAATAATGGAAACATAGTAAGAAATGGAGAAGTTATAAAATATATAGTGCAAGTTGCAAACACAGGATCAGTAGATGTAACAAATGCAAAAGTAACAGGAAGTGTGCCAACAGGAACAGCCTTAGTACAACCTGTAGACAATTATGAATATACAGGAACTTTATATTATAAAGAAGTAGAAGGTAACCCAACAGCTTATGAAACAACAATAGACAGTTTAGCAGTAGGGGAAACTAAATATGTAGAATATGAAGTTATGGTTAAATCAGATACAGCAGACAGTACAACTTTAACAAACAAAGCAGTAGTAAGCTATGTTGATGTAACTTCAGAAAGTGAAGAAAGTTCACTTAAATCAGGAGCAGGAAACTTAAGTGCAGTTGTAAAAAGAGTAACAGATAGAAATGCAGATATATATGAACAAGGTTCAATAAAATACTATGCAATAATAGAAAATACATCATCAGAAACGATAGAAAATGTTATGGTAAAAACAAATAAATCAGATATTACAGAAGTAGGAGCATTAGAATTAATTACAGGAATGAGTGCAATTGAAATTGATGATGATGATATAATAGATATAGATCTTGATGATGAAGTAAATGCAGAACAATCTGATGAAAATACAGAAAGTGAAACACAACCAACAGAAAGCACAGTAAATAGAGAAGATATAGAGTATAGTGATGAAATAAACATAGGAACATTAGAACCAGGACAAATCAAAGTATTAGCATATTATATGAATATAGGAACCATTCCAGAAAATACAAAAGATGTTGTAAGTTTCTCTGTAATAGCACAAGAAGGTGGAAGAGAGTATAGATCAAATCAATGGCAAGATGAAATCAAAAGCTTTGATATAGAAATGACTATGGAAACAAATACAGAAAGCAAATATGTAAAAACAGGAGATAATATAACATATACAATTAAAGTAAAAAATACAGGAACAGCTCAAACCTCTGGAATAACAATACAAGACGATATTCCATATCAATTATCAGTAACAAATGTAACTGTAAATGGTACAGCACAAGAAATTGAAGAAGGAGAAGAATACTCAAATTATGTAGCAGTATTAGATGATATACCAGCAAATAGTGAAATGGAAATAAAAATAGAAACAGTGGTTGATAATGGAGAAAGAACAACAGCAGAAACAATTACAAATAAAGCTTTAACAGTTGTATCTGATGACGAAGTAATTGCAGAAACACCAGAAATTAGTCATATATTAGAAGCAGATGTGGAAGAAGAAAATGATAATCCAGGTGGGGATAATCCAGGTCAAGAGGGAGGACAAATTGGAGGACAGACTGGAGATGTGGCAAATGGAGATCATATGATAAGTGGATCAGCATGGTTTGATACAAATGCAGATGGTAAAAAAGATTCAGGAGAGCAATCATTATCAGGAATAACAGTAAAATTGCTAAATGTAGATACAAATCAATTAGTCAAAGATTCTTCT
The DNA here is from genome assembly GCA_944388715.1 of uncultured Clostridia bacterium. Classification (GTDB taxonomy): domain Bacteria; phylum Bacillota; class Clostridia; order TANB77; family CAG-508; genus CAG-269. The sequence goes on along the minus strand of CALXJV010000011.1, from coordinate 12,122 downwards.
GGAAATGTATTATCAACAACTACAGGTCAAAATGGAATGTATGTATTAGATAATATTCAAAACGGAAGATATATAGCAATATTTGAATATGATACAAATCAATATGCTTTAACAAAATACAAGGCAGAAGGATTAAGTGATAGTGAAAATTCAGATGTAAGCTTAAATGAATTATTAATTGGAGATGCAAGACAGCAAGTTGCATCAACAGATATTATTAATATAACAGATTCAAATGTTTCAGATATAAGTATAGGTTTAATAGAATTACAAAATTTTGATTTAAAACTAGATAAATATGTAAGCAAAATAGTAGTACAAAACTCAGCAGGAACAACCGTAAGAGAATATAGCAATACAAATACAGCAAAAATAGAATTAGACGCAAAACAAATGAATGGTTCAACAGTTATTGTTGAATATAGCATAGTGGTAACAAATGTTGGAGAAGTTGCAGGATATGCTAGAAGTATTATAGATTATATGCCAAATGATTTAGAGTTCAGCTCTGAATTAAACAAAGATTGGTATGAAAGCAATAACTCATTATATACAACAGCTCTTGGAAATGAAATCATAAATCCTGGAGAATCAAAAACAGTAACTTTAACATTAACAAAAACAATGGGTGAAGACAATGTGGTATCAAGAAATAATGCAGAAATCTATGAAGACTACAATGATTTAGGATTAAATGATAGCAACTCAACACCAGGAAATAATGCAAGCGGAGAAAATGATATGAGTTCAGCAGATGTTATTATAAGTATTAGAACTGGTGGAGTGATTTACATGACAATAGGAGTAGTATTAGCAATAATCGTAGTGGCAGGAATAGCAACAGGAATAATTGTAAAAAGAAAAAATTCAAAGAGCGAGGAATAGAAAGGAGGGAGAAAAATGAGTAGTTTTAAGAAAATATTGATTGGTATAATAATAGCAATATTGATGATATTAGGATATTCTAGTATATCAAATGCCTATACATCATATAATAATGTAGGATCTACGTATTGGTTAGAGTATAAGAGAGATTATGTAGGAAATTCTTCATTATATTGTGTACAACACCGTCAACATTTCTATAGTAGTGGTATGGATTATAAAGTAGAAACAAAAATCAAAATAAAAGGAAAGACTTCTATAGGACTTAAACGGAGATAATCCAAAACATAAAATAACTAAAAAAGCCAATTTAAAAATGGGATATATATTAAGAGCAAATGTAACTAAAGATATAAAACAAAAAGCAATTTGGTGGTATTTTAATAATTGGATGGAGAAAGTAGGAAATGAATACAAACATATAGGTATGAAATTTGCTAATAATAAAAATGAGGGAAAACAAGCTTTAAATGAAGAGGCAGAAAACTATGCTAAAAATTATGTAGATGGACAAGATAATGCAAGTATTGAAGATTTGACAGATAAGGCTAATATAAAAGTAACAACAGTTGGTGATAGAATAAGAATAGGTCCATTTAAATGGAAATATAATGGAACATTAACAAAAGCAAATGTAAAAGATCAAAATGGAAAAACTATTGATGATGTAAAATTTGTTAAATCAAAAGGTGGAAATTTTGAAACAATTAAAATGAAAGACATTCCATCAAATGGAAATAAAGGATTTTATATTGAAATACCAGTAAATAGCGGAGTGACTAGGATAACAAAGATAAAAACAAAGGTAGAATTAGATGTTACAGCATCAACAATGTATTTTATGAGATCAGATGATGGGGATTGGCAAAATCTTATATATATAGAAAATAAACCAGATAAAGATGATACAGAAATTGATTTTCCTTATGATATACCACTTACAGGAAAATTAAAAATTAAAAAGGTCAATGAACAAAATCAAGAATTTCCATTACCAAATGTAGGATTTAGAATTTACAATGTAGACTTAGGTAAATATGTAGTTGTAGATTCAAGTGGTAATATATCATACAATAGTACAGGAACAGAATTTAAAACAGATAAAAACGGTGAACTTAGTATAGATGGTCTACTATTAGGTAACTATTTAGCATATGAAACAACAAATCCAAACTATGGATATGAATTCAATGAAGAAGGAGTAGAAATTACAGTTGATAGCCAGAACCCATTAGCAAAACTTATAACAAACCCACAAATCTATGTAAAACTTTCAGGATATGTATATTTAGATATACAATCAGCAAAACAGGCTGATAGAAATAGCTTATATAGAAGTGATACAATGGATGATGAAGATCAATTGTTAAGTGGAGTACAAGTAAGAATAGTAGATCGTAGAACAGGAAATACTGCAACAAATGATAATGGAACACCATTTACAGCTACAACAAAAGAAATTAATTTAGGAGATAGTATTTTAAGATATTATCAATTTGTAGATGTAAGAATAGATGATTTATCTAATTACTACATAGAATTTACATATGATGGATTAACATATCAAAGTGTATCACCATTAAAAGAAGATCAACTTTATAATGACTCAATGAGAAGAATTGGTTCAGTAGCAGCAGAAACAACAAGGGATGAATTTAATAGAGAGTTCAGTACAATAGAAGGAAGAACTTCAAATACAGGTGTATCATTAAATGAAAATGGACAAGAAACACATAATTTATCATATAATCTACAAGATCGTAAAGCGACATTAATCAATAATGGATTACCAATAGGACAATATCCAATAACAGCTGATACAGATGCGACAAAATATAGTATAAGAGCAGACTTCACATATGGAGATGAAGAGGTACCATATATCAACTTAGGTATATATGAAAGAGAACAACCAGATTTAGTTATAGTAAAAGATATGTATTCAGCTAAGTTAGAAATAAACGGATATAACCATATATATCAATATGCTAATAGACTGGCAAATAAAGGGGAATATATGGGAGATGGATTTAATGTAGGTGTAAAATTTGGTAGTGAATATGGAACAGGTGCATATAGTAGACCTATATATAAAGCAGATGCTGAATACACAAATCCAAATGACCCAAGTAGAGAATTAAAAGTATATGTAACTTATGCAATAAATGTAGTTAATCAAGCAACTGATTTAACAACACGAGTAAATAGTATAGTAGATTATTTTGATAGTAGATACACATTTGTTTCAGCAGGTACAGGAATTGATGATGGAACGGCAACAGTTACAGGAACAGAAAATGTAAGTTGTGAACCAATAGAACGATATAGCGATAAATATTCAAAATTAACAATTAATACAAGTACAATGGTAAACCCAAATAAAGAAGGAGAAATGATTTATGTACAATTTGAATTAGGTAGAGAAGCAGTAGTAGACATTTTAAATGATACTGCAAACCTAGATAATATTGCAGAAATAACATCATACTCATCATTTAAAGATGGAAAAGCATATGCAGGTGTAGATGTAGACTCTAACCCTGGAAACACAGTACCAGAAGACAATACAACACATGAAGATGATACAGACATGAGTCCATCACTAAAACTAGTATTAGCAGATGCAAGAGAGTTAGCAGGTGCAGTATTTGAAGATAAAGCAGGTTCAGATCAATTAATGACAGGAAGTGTAAGACAAGGTAATAGTCGATATGATGATAGCGAGCCAGGTATAGGAGGAGTAGATATAACATTTAAAGAAAATAAGGAAACTGACGGAATGACATATAAGACAACAACAGTATCAGAAGACGGAGTATATACATTCAGATACACATATCAAGATGCAAGTGGTACAGAGTTTGAACATAATGCAGGTGAAGACTTACCAGCAGGAACAACAGTAACAATAACACCAGAAAAAGCATCTGAATCAACAGAAGGAGCAGTACAATTATTCAAAGGAGACTTCTTTATAGAAGAATATATCCCAGGAGACTACACATTAACATATACTTGGGGAGACGAAATATACACAGTACAACACTATAAAGGAACAGTATATGACAAAGCAAGATATGACCAAAGTGTTGCAAACAAAGAATGGTATAAGATAGATGAAGAGAGAAGATTGACAGATGCAGTAGATGATTATGACTTAAGAGAAGCAATAGATGCAGAATTACAAAATATAACAAATTCAACTCAAACTACTATAGACAAAATGAATTCATCAACACCAACAATGGGAATTGGAATAGAGAAAGGTGCTACAACATCATCAGGTCTAGACAAGCTAGTATATAGAATATCTAATGTAGACTTTGGTATTATAGAAAGAGCAAGACAAGACATTGTATTAACAAAACGAGTAACAGCAATGAAAGTTACATTAGCAAATGGTAGAGCATTAGTAGATATAACAATAGGAGAAGATGGATCATTAAACGGAACAACTTCAAATGTAATGTACTTACCACCATCAACGGCCGTGCCACAAGGAATTATAAGACTTGAAATGGATGATGAATTAATGGGAGGAGCATCACTAGAAATTGAATATACAATAAAAGCAACAAATAATAGTGAGCTTGATTATGTAGATGAAAACTTCTATAAATATGGAATAGTAGGAGGAGAAGTTGCAACAATAACACCATCAGGAATTGTAGATTATCTAGATGTTGATTGGGAATTTGATACAGCACGAAATCCAGATTGGGAATCTATAACTGATTTAGAGGATCCAAAATTAGACTTAGCACAAACTGTTAAAGAATCTGAAGAAATAACTAATAGAAAAATAGTATATACAGATGCTTTAGCAGGAGAAAAAATAAAACCAACAGAAGATGCAGAAGTTAAATTAAATGTATCTAAGTTAATGACATCATCAGAAGACATCGAACTAGACAATGAAACTGAAGTAGTTGAAATTAACAAAACAAGTGGAGGACATTTATACTTAGAACCACCAACATATGATGCCCCAATAGTACCATCAATACCAGGTAACTATGAACCAGGAACAGGACCACAAATTGAACATGATGACGATATGGCAGAAAGAGTAATTATAACTTCAAATACAGGTGAAAACTTGAACTTCATATTACCAATATCAATTATAGTATCAGCACTTGTAATCATAGGAGTAGGAGCTATATTCATTAAGAAAAAAGTACTAAACAAATAGGGACGTAGCAAATCGTTCCAAAATGAAACAAAAGGGACAGACCTAAAATAGGGTCTGTCTTTTTGAATGGCCGTTGGGGACGTGTCAAATTGAACATTTTTTGTCCAAAAGGGACAGGTCTCCTCTGATAAGGACTAGCAAATGATGCTATGGGCAATATATAATATAAAATCATTCACAATTTTGTATAAGCTAAATTTTCGAAGAACTAACACAATAAAACCATGAGCCGCTTTTACTCAGACCCTCACTAACGTGAGTACCGTGAACATCCCTCATGGTTTTATTGGTTATTTCTAACTTCAAATTTAGATACGCAAAATCGTTCATTTTTTTATATTATATATTGCCCATAGCATCATTTGCTAGCCCTTATCAGAGGAGACCTGTCCCTTTTGGACAAAAAATGTTCAATTTGACACGTCCCCAACGGACACCCAACGGACAAGAATTTTATTTTCCTATTGTATTGCTTTTTTTGACATTCTGTAATAAAATAAAAAGCATAAAAAGCCAAAAAAAGTAACATAAAAAAATATAACATAAAAAAACAATAAAAAAAGTAAAAAAAATATTAGAAATTATTTACCAAAAAAGACAAAAACCACAAAAGACAAGTAGTAAAATATAGCATATATATAGGGAAAAGGTGGTATGAAATATGTTTCAAAATATAGAAGGATATACTATGCAAGGCAAAGAGAAAGAAACTGTAAACAAATGGTCAGAAATCATAAAAAGAAATAATATAATAATGTATATAATTTCTTTTATGTTATCATTAGTTGGAATAGGGGGAGAATTTTCATTATTTAGCATAAGTATATTAGGGGCATGTTTTTCATCTTCGATTCCACTCTTAGGTGTCATAATTGTTACATTAATAGGAAATATAATAAAATTTGGAGCAGGAGGAGGATTAGAATACTTCCTAACAAGTTTAGTATTTTTTATAAGTATATTTATTTTTAAGCCTAAATATAATGAAGATGAAAGAAATGAGAAAATAAAGGTTAGCAAAAATATATTTATTTCTGTATTAGTAGTTCAAATAATAAAGGCAATGCTTACTACATTTACATTTTATGATTTATTGGTAAGTATAACATATGGAATAATTGCAATAGCATTTTATAAAATATTTACAAATTCAATTTCAGTTATTGAAAATATGGGAGAGAAAAAGGCTTTTTCAATAGAAGAGGTTATAGGGACAAGTCTTTTATTAGCAATTGCTGTAAGTGCATTTTCAGATTTAACAATTTTAGGATTTTCAATAAGAAATATATTAAGTATTTTAATAGTACTAGTATTAGGTTGGAAAAATGGAATACTAGTAGGAGCTACATCAGGAGTTACAATAGGAGTAGCATTAGGAATCATAACAGGAGGAGAACCAATAATAATTGCAGCATATGCGATTTCAGGAATGGTAGCAGGAATATTAAATAGATTTGGAAAAATAGGAGTAATTGTTGGATTTTGCATAGGAAATGTCATTTTAGCTTATGCTTCTAATGGATATACAGTAGAATTAATTTATTTTAAAGAAATATTGTTAGCTTCAATAATATTATTAGCAATACCTAAAAACATAAATATAGATATAGAAGAATTTGTGGGTGGTTCAAAGTTTTTGCCAATATCAAGAGAAAGAAGCTTAACAAGAGAAAAAGAAACAGTAGAAAAATTAAATAATGTATCAGAAACAATAAAGAAGATTGCAAAAACATATTCTAATGAACAAAAAAGTCAATTTACAGAAGAAGAAAAAGAAGAAAATAAGCAAATATTTATAAATGAATTATTAAATAACTTAGAACCATACAAAGAAAATCTATTATATGAAGACATCTCAAATGTAAATGGAAAAATAATAGATGAAATATTTAACTTATTATTAGAAAAGCAAGAAATAGAAAGAGAAGATTTATTAAAAATCTTTGCAGATTGCAATAGTTACATAGTAGGTTTTGATGATAAAGAAGTAAGTAAATATTTAGAAGAAAATATTTTGCAAATGTTAAGAGCAATAAATGTTTCATATAAAGTAAGTAAAAATAATTTTATATGGAAAAAGAAATTAGAAGAAAGCAAAAGAAATATGGAAACACAACTAAATGGTGTTTCAAAAGTAATATCAGGAATAGCAAAGGATATTGAAAAAGAATCAAAAGAAGAACAAAAATATACAAAACAAGAAGTTGAAATTATCAAATTATTAAAACAAAAAGAAATAGAAGTTGAAGAAATATCTATTACGAAAAAAGACAGATATATTATCAATATATATACAAAAAAACCAGAAGATAATAGTGTAATAGAAAACATACTTACAAAAGTATTAAAAGAAAAAATAGTTTTAAATGAAGATAATTCAAATGAAACAAATTTAGTATATATATCAGATGATAAATATGTTATAGGATTTGCAACAGCAGATTCAAGTAAAAATCAAAGTGAAGTTTCAGGTGACAATTTTGTAAATATAAGATTAAAAGACGGAAAATATTTGATAGCATTAAGTGATGGGATAGGAACAGGAAGAAAAGCAAATGAAAGCAGTATGCAAGCATTAACAATGTTACAAAATTTATTAGCATCTGGCTTTGATAAAGATAGTTCAATAAAATTGATTACATCTACTTTAATTAGTAAGAGTGAAGAAATATTTGCAACACTAGATATAGCTATTATAGATTTATATAAAGGAACAATAGAATTTATAAAAAGTGGAGCTTGTCCAACATATATAAAGAAAAATAAAAGAGTTCAAATTATAAAATCAAATTCACTTCCAGCTGGTATGGTAAATCAAGACAATATACAAGTATTTGATACAGATATACAAAGTGAGCAAATAATGCTGATGTGTACAGATGGAATACTTGATTCTAATATAGAATATAAGAATAAAGAGCTATGGATAAAATATTTATTAGAAGATATAGAAACTAAAAATACAAAAAAGATAGCTGATATCGTATTAAATGAAGCAATAGACAATAATTTTGGAAAAACAAAAGACGATATGAGTGTAATAGTATGTAAATTTATGCAAAAATAGAATATAAGTTGGTTACAATTTACAGCCTATAAAATAATGTTAATAAGAATGTATATATATTAATATTTTATAAATTTCTCGGCTCAATACGTGCATTAGAGTTTCTAAATCTAAAAGGAACGAGCCTCTCGCTATTCGCGCTTCCTCATTCCTTTTAGATTAAAAAACTCTACAAGCACTCCAATCACATTCGAAATTTATTCAATATTAATATATATACATTCTATAGAATAAATTTTAGGCGAGTTATAAGTATAAAAAATAATATTAGATGGAGGAATGTTCAGAATGAGCAGAGGTAGAAGGTATGAAGAACCAAAGTTAAATTTAAAAAAGGTATTTGCTGTCATACTAGCATTTGTAGTAATAATTATGTCAATATTTGTAATTCATGGAATTCTTTCAAAAGAAGAAAAAACAGGAGGAATAACAAGTAAAACATATTTTTCTGCATATAAAGACAACAAATGGGGAGTAATAGATGAAAATGGAGAAACAGTGATAGAGCCTTCATATGAAGAAATGATAATAATACCTGATAATAAAACAGATATATTTCTTTGTACATATGATGTAAATTATGATACAGGAGAATATAGTACAAAAGCATTAAACAGTGAAAATAAAGAAGTTTTTACAGACTATACAAAAGTGGAAGCAATATCAAACACTGATAAAAATAATAACTTATGGTATGAAAAAAATGTATTAAAAGTTCAAAAAGATGGAAAGTGGGGAACGATCAATCAAAAAGGAGAACAACTTTTAAATACAGAATATGATAGTATAACCGCAATCCAGGGCATAGAAAACACTTTATTAATACAAAAAGATGGTAAGTATGGAGTTGCAAACAATGAAGGAAGAATAATATTAGATGTAGCATATACTGAAATTACTAATTTAGGAGATGATACAACAGCAGGTTATATAGTAAAAGATGATACAGGATTATATGGAATAGTTGATAATTCTAAAAATGTTGTTTTAGCAAATAATTATCAAGAAATACAAAAAGTATATGGAAACAATTTATATGTTGTAACACAAGATGGAAAACAAAAAGTAGTAAATTCAGCAGGAGAAGATGTTTTGACTCAAGGATTTGAGCAAATATCAGCAATACTAAAAACTCAAGACCAAGGAGTTATATATGTTTCAAATGGACAATATGGAGTAATGACACTTACAGGAGAAGTAAAAATACCAGCACAATATAGCAATTTGGTAGAAGCAAAAGCAAATACTTTTATTGCAACTAAAGATGGAAAACAGGGAATAGTAGATATAGACAATAATGAAAAAGTCCCATTTAATTATACATCAATATCATACAATGAAACTGGAGATATTTATATTGCAGAAGATGAAAACTTTAATAGTAATATAATGAATAGTAATTTTGAAATAAAACAAACAGGAATATTGATAGAGGTAAATACAGATTCAGGGTATTTTGAATTAAGGCAAGAAGATGATTATAAATATTATAATTTCAGGTTTGAAGAAAGAGATGTAAAGGACATTTTAAATAATAACACATTATTTTTAGATAAAAAAGATAATAAGTACGGATATCTAGACAAAGATGGAAATGTTGTGGTAGAATATATATATGATGATGCAACTGAACAAAATGAATATGGATATGCATCAGTAAAAAAAGACGGAAAATGGGGAGCAATAAACAGTAAGGGAGAAGTAGTACAAGAACCAACATATAATTTAGATGATTATTTAATTGTAGACTTTATAGGAAAATGGCATTTAGGAAAAGACATAAATATGAATTATTATAATCAAGAATAAGGACTTTAAAATTTATAAATTATAAAAAAATATTAATAAGAATGAATATATATTAATATTTTATAAATTTCTCGGCTCAATACGAAAGATAAGAAAATCTAAAATAATTTTATGGCACCCTTTCACTTAGCCCTCGCTATGCTCGGCGCGAACATTTTCCATAAAATTATTAAAGATTTTCTAATCATTCTCCAATCACATTCGAAATTTACTCAATATTAATATATATTCATTCTACAAAAAATTTTTATAAATTGTAATGAAGATAATTTGTAAAAAAATAATAATAAAAGGTGATTAAAATGGAACTAAAGATAAACTACCAATACACATACTTTATACATCCTTTTGTTGTAAAACAAAGGAAGTATCAAAAATACATATTAAGATTACTAAAAGATGAAAATTGTAAATTAAAAAGATTTGAAAAAGAAAAGGACTTAAGATTATATAAGTATTTTACGCCCAAAATGAGAGATTTTCTATTTTCAAGTTTTAGTTTTACAAATGCAAAATATGCTAAATTTAAAGAAATGCCAATGGAAACACAATCAGCAGTTTTAGCTAAATATCCTTGTACAATATTTGAATACACAATAAAAAAAGATATACAAGGAAAAGCAGGAGACGGTAAAGGAATATTCTTTAAAATTAGAAAAATAGAAATAATATGTTTTAACACAGGTATATGTTTTCTATGTATGAAAACAAACATAGAAGATGAACCAACATTTTCAGATGTGTTAAATTTCAACTATAAATTTAGAGATATAAGACAAGATAATAGAACATTAAATGATTATGATAAAATAAATATACAAACAGATAGTTTTTCAAGTATTGATAAATTAACAGACTTTATAAAAGGAATAACAGGATCAAATGTAGAAGCAATAAAACTAGATATCAATACAGAAAGATTTTTAACATATTCATATGTATGTATAGACCAAGCAGGTTGGAATTTAGAAAATACATTTGATAAAATAGAAAATAACTTCATAAAATTTGCAAGAATATTACCAGCAGACAATTCAGCAAGTTTAAAAGAAGACGAAATATTATCATTATCAAAATGGAAATACACAAAAATGGGAATAACAAAGCAAGGAGTAACATTATTTGCTTCATCAACAGATATTAATAATTACACAATTTTACCAAACGAATTTGAACAACAATATTTATACACATATATTTTTGAATTGTATAAGAAAATATATTTGAAAAAAATAAGTTTAGACTTTAAAAATGCAACAAAAATAAAAAATGTTAGAAAAGAATTTATAAACTTCACAAAAAATGTATGGATTCAAGAAGTAACAGAAGATGAATCAGGAACATTATTCTCATATAAAATAAAAGAATGTTTAGGTTTAGAACAATTATATAGTGAAGTGAAAAATAAATATGATGTTTTATATAAAGAACTAAACATAGAAAGAAATAGAAACCTAACAATAGTAATTTCAATAGTATTAGTAGCATCACTAATATTCAATATACTTAATTTTATGTTACTGGCACGTTAGGGACAGACCTTTATGGACGGAGAAAAAAATCATCGTTTTTTTCGTCCTTTTAGTACTACAATAGGAAAGTTACTATTGTTCTAGATATGAAATTGTATTTTCTATAATTAAAATAGTAAAGAAAGGAGTAATTCGTATAATAAACTATATAATTATGCGAAGGGAAAAATGAAAATAACTTGTGGAACAGATATAATAGAAATAGGTAGAATAAAAGATAGCATAGAAGATATGGGAGAAAGATTTTTAGAAAGAGTTTTTACCAAAAAAGAAATAGAATATTGCGAAAGCAGGAGAAATCAAAAATATCAGCATTATGCGGGGAGATTTGCAGGAAAAGAAGCAGTATTTAAGGCAATTTCACCAAAAATAAAGGATAAATATGAAATAGGTTGGAAAAATATAGAGATAATAAATGATGAAAATGGTAGACCATCTGTACATTTAGTAGATATAGAAATACAAGGGATGGATGAAATAGATATAAGCATATCGCATTGCAAACAATATGCAACAGCAAATGTAGTTGTTATGATTAGATAATGGTTTAATAAATAATAGAATCATTGTAATTATAATATTTTCATTAAATTGCTCGGCTCAATACGAAAGATAAGAAAATCTAAAATAATTT
>CALXJV010000010.1 GCA_944388715.1 uncultured Clostridia bacterium | reverse complement strand
CTAATAAAAGAATAAGCATTTGCATATAGAAAATCAGCTACTAGAGTAGATAAACTACTTTAGTGGCTGATTTTTTTTAGAATAAAGTTGCGAATAGCAAATTTATTCTAAAAACCTAAAAAATATGTTGATATTTTTTAGGAAAAGGGGTGTGGGGAAAAATAAATTTTTCCCTGCCACACTAATACTTTTTGCCAACGGCTAAAAAAGTATTGTAGTGTGTTTACTGCACATTTTAAAAAGTGCAATTTGAGCAAGTTCAAAGGAGAATTTTTATTCGTGTGAAGACACGAGCAAGGAGGTTATATATGAGTTATGCAATAATAAGAAATGCAAAATACAAAAGAGAAAATTTAATGGCAGTATATCGCCATAATGAAAGAAAAAATAAACATTATTCTAATAAAGATATAGATAAGACAAAATCATATTTGAACTATTCATTAAAAGAACCAGAATTTAACTATGTAAAAGAATTTGATAAGATAATAAAAGAATATGATTTAAAAGGACAAATAAAAATAGTAAGTAATATAGCTTGTGAATATATGATTACAAAAGTTATTGAAAAAGTAAAAAGGATAGAAGAAAATGAAAATATATGGTTAGAAATGGTAAATGAACCTATATTTTTAGAAGAAAATTATATAGAAAAAAAGAAAAAGAAGTTTGAAGAATTTCTGTGTAATATAGTAGAAAAAAAAGAAAAAAGAGTTCCTAAATCATTAGCTGTAAAAAGAATAAAAGGAATAATAAAATTAGGAAGTAAAGAAATTAGCATAAAACATAAATTGCATAAGTCAAAATGTGAAATAAAACATCATAAATAAAGTTACAATTCATAGCTTAAAATAAAAATTAATTTTTACTAATTTGTCAAAAAAACGTATTGACAAATAAAACTCATAGTGTTATATTTACCAATAAAGGAGAAGTGATAGTATGGAGATGGATTTTTTTAATATTGGTAAAAGATTGCAAGAGACAAGAATACAAAATAAGATAACCAGAAAACAAATGGCGGAAAAATTGGAGATATCAGAAGATACAATAGAAAAAATTGAAAATGGAATAGTAAATCTAGAATTAAAAAAATTTATAGAAATATGTGAGTTTCTTAATATTTCTGTTTATGATGTTCTAAATAATAAAAATGAAAATATAATAAGATATATGGATAAAGATTTATATGAATTAATAGTAAGATGTAATATTGAAAAGCAAAAACTAATATATAATATGGTTAAATTACTTATAAAAAATCGAGTAGTATAAGAAGGGAAAACTTCAATTTGTAATTTAGAATAACAGCGTGTAATAGTTGAGATATAATGTTTTTTCATTCTCCTGCAGTCAAAATTTGACTTTTTTTTCAATTTATAGTATACTGGCAAAGTACTACTTTTTTTAGAAATATAAAATATTTTAAGGAGAAGGATTACAATGAAAAGTAAAATGAATATAAAAAGCATTTTTATTATGGCAATTATATCATTAGTTAGTATGCTTTTTATAAATATCAGCTTAGCAGCAAATACAGGAGTAATAAATGTAAATGTTGCTAATTTAAGGGAGACAGCAGATGCTGAAAGTAAGATATTAGAACAAATTTCTTTGAATCAAGAAGTTGAAATATTGGAGGAAGAAGGTGACTGGTACAAGGTTACATATAATAGAATAACAGGATATGTAAGTAAAGAACTAGTTACAGTAAATGCTAATCCAAACTCTACAGAAGAAAACCAAATAAGTGAAAATAACACAACAGAAAACAACCAGACAAATACAACAGAAGGTAATACTCAAACTGGTGAAAATAACCAAGGAGAAAATACAGAGGAAATAGAATTAGGAGAATATAAAATATCAACAGAGACAAAACTGAAATTGGTACCATCAATTAATGCAATAGATGTAGTTGAATTAAAAGCAGATGAAACAGTTCAAGTTACAGAAATAGTTAATGGATGGGCATGTGTAGAAACACAAACAACAAAAGGTTGGTTAAGAAAAGACAAATTAAAAAAAGATGAGCCAGCACAAGAAACAACAACAGAGACAACGCCAGAAGCTCAAACTCCAGAACAACAACCAGCTCCAGAAACACCAATAAAAACTCAATATGTAAATTCTTCAAGTGTAAATGTAAGACAACAAGCAAATACAGCAAGTTCTATAGTAACAACTATAACTTTAAATACAGAAGTCCAAGTTTATAGTGAAGAAAATGGTTGGAGCAGAGTAAAAGTTAACAATGTAGAAGGATATATTTCATCTTCATTATTATCAAATAATAAGCAAGAGACATCAAGAGGTCAATCAACAACAAGAAAATCAAGTAGTACAAAATCAACTAAAACAACAACTAAGACTCAAACAAACAACCAAACAACAAATGTACCAGCATCAGGTAATGGTTCATCAATAGTAGCAACAGCAAAAAAATATTTAGGATATAAATATGTATATGGTGGTAGTTCACCAAGTACAGGATTTGACTGCTCAGGATTTACATCATATGTATTTAAACAACACGGAATATCTTTGAGTAGAACAGCAGCAGGTCAATATAGTAATGGAGTTGCAGTAAGTAGAGCAAATTTACAACCAGGTGATTTAGTAATGTTTGGAAAATCAAAAATAAATCATGTGGCAATATATATAGGCGGAGGACAAATAATTCATGCATCAACTCCATCAACAGGAGTTAGAATAGATACACTAACCTCTGGATATTACAATAACAATTATGTAGGGGCAAGAAGAATCTTATAATTTATTGGAGGAGATATAATAAAAAGGCCAGTAATAATTATAGTTATAGGATATATAATAGGAATAATATGGGGGCTATACTTTAATTTCAGTATAGTCCTTTTATATATCTTAATAACTTTAATATATCTAATAAAAAAATTTTTTATAAGAACTAAAAAAGGAAAATTTAAATTGATTTCGGCAAAAAGATATTTTAGATACGTCAAATTAATATTAAATCGAAGAGTAATTTTGGCAATCATTATCAGTTCAATAATTTCAAATACAATAATATTATTTCAAGAAAATAGATATGAAAATTTATATAAAGAAGAAACAATAAAAGTAGAAGGGATAATAATTAGTAACAAAGAAGAAAGAGAATATAAAAATAGATATAAATTAAAAGTTTTGGAAGTAAATAATTCAAATTTATATAAATCTACACAAATTTACATAGATGTAAAAAAAGATATTGAATTTAAATATGGTGATAAGATAATATGTGAAGGTGAGTTTTCAAAAGGAAGTGAACAAAGAAATTATGGAGGTTTTGATTATCAATTATATCTAAAATCGATAAAAATTTATGGAAGTTTAAGTATAGAGAAATATCAAAAAATATCGTCAAATAATGTAAATATCATGAGTAAAATCATAAACAATATAAAAATAGCAATAAATCAAAATATAGAAAATGTATTTGATAATAATTATGAACAAATAGTAAAAGGATTGATAATAGGTGATATATCAAACTTAGATGAGGAATTAAATGAAAAATTCCAGATTGCAAATATATCTCATGTTTTGGCAGTATCAGGAATGCATATTGTATATATAGTTGTAGGTATAGAGAAAATATTTAAAAAAATTTTAGGAAAAAGAAAAGTAAAATATTTAGTTATTTTTGGTTTGATATTTTATATGAGTATAACAGGACTTACAAGTTCAATAGTAAGAGCTGGAATAATGGGAATAGTAAGTGTTATATCATTTTTAACTTATAGAAAAAAAGATATATGGAGTTCGATAGGAGTTTCATTATTAATAATATTGATAGAAAATCCATATGCAATAACTCGGAGTAGGTCTGCAGTTATCATATTTAGGTACAATTGGGATAATAATTTTTAACAAAACAATAAAAAATTTCTTAGACAATTTAAAATTTATAAAAAATAATATAAAAATAAAACGCAGTAACAAATTGTCAAAGATTGTAGATAGTATTAAAGATATGATATCAGTCACATTATCAGCACAAATAATAATACTTCCAGTAATGTTGTATCATTTTAATATAATTGGAATTTATTTTCTGCTAGCAAATATACTTGTAAGTATTATCATTACACCGATTATGATATTAGCAATTATTTTTGTGTTTCTGTCATTTATAAATTTAGAAATCTCAAAATTTATTTCAATTTTTTTATCATGGGGAATAGAAGGATTGATTCAAATAGCTAATTTATCAAATTTACCATTTTCAAAAATATATGTAGCAACACCAAAGATTTTTACAATTATAATATATTACATATTAGTTTTAGTATTTAATCAGATATACAAAATTTACACTAATAAAGAAATAAATAGTACAGAAAAAAGAATAAAAAATTTAATAGCACTTGCAAAATATAATGTATATCTAAAAAGAAGAAAGTTGAAGACTTTTTTTGTTTCTATAAAATTATTTGGTAGTAAAAATAATATGACTTTAAAAAATAAAATAAGAATAATTGTATTAAAAGCATGTAGAATTTTCTGTGTGATTTTAATTCTAGTAGTAATCATTCAATTAAACCAAAAACTAGAGATTCATTTTCTAGATGTAGGACAAGGAGATTCTTGCTTTATTGTAACACCACATAATAAAACAATTTTAGTAGATGGAGGAGGCAGTACATCTAGTAGTTTTGATGTAGGAAAAGACACATTAATACCATATATTTTAGATAGAGGATATACAAAAATCGACTATATATTTATATCACATTTTGACCAAGACCATGTAGGGGGAATATTAACAGTTTTACAAGAATTAAGAGTAGGAAAGATATATATAAATAAACAAGGAGAAAATAGTCAGAACTATGAAAAATTTCTAGAGATTGTTAGTGAAAAGAAATTAAATGTACAAATTGTAAAAGCAGGAGATAAAATTCTAATAGACAATTTGAGTTTTAATATATTATGGCCAACAGAAAAACAGATAAGTGAAAATATATTAAATAATAATGCAATAGTTATGAAATTACATTATAGAAATTTTAGTATGCTATTTACTGGAGATATAGAAGAACCCGCTGAAAAAGCAATTCTAAATACATATAAAAATAAGTTGGAGATTTTTCAATCAACAATTTTAAAAGTAGCACATCATGGTTCAAAAAGCTCTAGCACACAAGAATTTTTAGATGTTGTAAAACCCAAAATTGCATTAATAGGAGTCGGGGAAAATAACTTATTTGGCCATCCGAATGCTCATGTTATTGAAAGATTAGAAGAATGTGGTATTAAGGTTTTTAGAACAGATGAAAGTGGAGAAATAAATGTTCAATTGGGGACGTTTCTGTTTTGGATATTTTTAGACATAAATACAAGGTTTTAAAAAAGCGACTAAAAATAGTTGCAAATCAAATAAGAAAGGAGTATAATAAAATAAGTAAATTAGACAAGGAAATAGAAAGATTAAAATCTAAACCAAAAGATTATTCATTTGATGAAGCAAAAAAATTACTAAATAAATTAGGGTTTTATGAGAATAATAAAGGGAGAACGTCAGGGTCAAGAGTGGAGTTTTGCAATGAGAATTTTCAAAAAATTGAATTACATAAACCACATCCAAGTAATATATTAAAACCATATCAGATAAAGATAATATTGAATAAGTTAAAAGAGTGGGAGGTAATATAGGTGAAAAATATTATGAAATATAGAGGATATTGGGCAGAGATAAGGTATAGTGATGAAGATGAATGTTTTTGTGGAGAAATAGAAGGATTAAAAAATGATAGTATTTCATTTGAAGGCGAAACGGTTAAGGAATTGAAGAAAGACTTTAAAGATGCAATAGATAATTATTTAAGTGTATGTGAAGCAAATAATTGGAAACCTGAGAAGCAAGCAAAAGGGTCTTTAAATGTAAGATTAGGTGTAGAACTTCATAACAAAGCAAAAATGAAATCAATCGAAAAAAATATTTCAATAAATGAATTGATAAAACAAGCTGTTATTGCATATTTAAAAGCTAACTAAAAAATGTATAATTTAATAAAAAAGGTAAATAATACTATAAAAGGATAACAAAGGTAAATTTGAATACTAAATCAAATTAAAATAAACCTTAGGGAGGAATGTATTAATATGAAAAAAAGTATAATCATTTCAGCTATTATAGTATTATTTTTATTGGGGATAGTTATAGGAGCGATTTTAATAAAAAATTCTGCAGAAGCAAAGGAAGAAAAACTTGAAATCGCAGAACAAAATGATGAGGAGATTTATGATGAATGTACAGAAGAATATGAAAGTATGAATCAAGAAAATACATTGATAGAAGAAACAAGTTCAGAAAGTGAAAAAATATCACCTAATTGTTCAATTGTATTTAGAAGATATTACAATGAATGTGGACATACTATAGAACAATATTCTAGCGTGCCAGCAGAATTAGTAAATAAAACAGAAATGGATTTATTGCAACAATATGAAGGATGGACTGTAGAAGAATTTTCTAGAAATCAAATTGTTTTATATAGAGAGTTTGATAGTGAATGTGGTGAACATTATGTGTTAAGAGAAAAAGACGGAAAAGTGGCTGTATATTTAAGAGTAGGGGATAGTGAAGAATTTGTTGAAGATACTGATATTGCTACTGAATTTTTGACTGAAACAGATAGAATAGAATTACAAAATGGAATTGAAGCAAATGGAAGAGTGGAATTAAATCAATTAATAGAAGATTATGAGTAAAGACAATCTGGACCAGGTCACTTTTTGTATGCATTTCGCCAAGTTCGGGGCAAATGTGGCAAATATATAATATAAAACCATTCACAATTTTGTATAAGCTAAATTTTCGAAGAACTAACACAATAAAACCATGAGCCTCTTTCACTCAGACCCTCGCGTTCCGCGAGTACCGTGAACATCCCTCATGGCTTTATTGGTTATTTCTAACTTCAAATTTAGATACGCAAAATCGTTCATTTTTTTATATTATATATTTGCCACATTTGCCCCGAACTTGGCGAAATGCATACAAAAAGTGACCTGGTCCAGATTGTCTACTTTTTTTTCAATTTTCTTTCTCGTTTATCAATTGTAACTTCTTTATTTAAATCTTCTTTATCAATAAATCCTTTTTTATAAACATCTTTAATATACATAATTAAAGAAAATACAGTAGCAAATAAAGCTAAATAGAATAACCATAAATCCAAATTAGACCAAATAGAGTCTAAGTTAAATTGATTAATTAAAAGAGAAAATACAATAGCAAGGTAGAATAGTACTGTAGCTAATTTACCATACCATTTACTATAAACTACAACATCTTTACCATAAAGGAAAGAGGCTCCAGCAATCATAATAAGTTCTTTTAATAATACAATAACTAATATCCAAATAGGAATTATATGGATTAAAGTTAAAGAAGCAATTGTACTAATTTGAGTTAGCTTATCTGCTAAAGGATCCATTAATTTTCCAAAATTAGATATTAAATTAAATTTTCTTGCAATAAATCCATCAGCAATATCTGTTATACCAGATAAAGTAAAAAATACAAAAGCTAAAATATAGTTACCATTAAAAATATTTATTACGATAATTGGTATTAGTAAAAATCTAATAATTGTTAGTGCATTTGGTACATGTTTTAACATAAAAACTCAATTCCTTTCTCTTATACACAAAGATATAGCTCGTATTATTTTACTTCAAACTTTAACTGTCCATCTACAAAGTCAATATACACACTTTGACCATCTAATAATTCCTGTTTTAAAATCATTTCAGATAATTCATCTTCAACATATCTTTGGATAGCTCTTCTTAAAGGTCTAGCTCCAAATTTTATGTCAGTTCCTTTTTCCAAAATAAAGTTTTTAGCCTCTAAAGAAATACTCATTGTAATATCTTTATCAGATAAAGCTTTAACAGTATCATTTAACATTAAATCAACAATTTGTAATAATTGCTCATTTGTTAATGGGTCAAAAGGAACAATTTCATCAACCCTATTTAAGAATTCTGGTCTAAATACATCTCTTAAACTATCCATAATTTTATTTTTATTCACTGTTGAATTTCCAAAACCAATAGAATTGTTATTTAGATTTGAACCTGCATTTGATGTCATAATAATAATTGTGTTTGAGAAACTAACAGAATTTCCTTGGCTATCTGTTAAAATACCATCATCTAATACTTGTAATAAAATATTAAATACATCTGGGTGTGCTTTTTCTATCTCATCAAGTAAAATGATAGAATATGGTTTTCTTTTAACTTTATCTGTTAATTGACCAGCATCATCATATCCGACATATCCTGGAGGTGCACCAATTAATTTAGATGTAGAATGACTCTCCATATATTCAGACATATCGATTCTGATAATCGAATCTTCAGATCCAAACATTTCATAGGCTAAGCTTTTTGCAAGTTCTGTTTTACCTACACCTGTAGGACCAACAAATATAAATGAAGGTGGTCTTTTTGTAGTTTTTAAACCTGCTCTATTTCTACGAATTGCTCTAGATACCGCACTTACAGCTTCATCTTGACCAATTATTCTCTTGTGAAGATTTGTTTCAAGATTTAGTAATTTTTGTGTTTCTGCTTCAGTAATTTTTTGAACAGGTATTTTAGTCCAACTTTCTATAACATTTGCAATATCTTGTACAGTTAATTGTCTAGGTTTCATCTTTTCATTTATTTTATCAATTTGCTCTATTAATTGACATTCACGTGTTTTTAAGTCTGCAGCTCTTTGATAATCTTCTGTTGAATCAGCTGCAATGACTTCCTCTTTTTCAGCTTGTACTTGTGTTAATTCTTGTTTTAATTTTTCTAATGTATATAATTCTTTATTTTCTAAATTAATTCTTGAACAAGCTTCATCTAAAATATCAATAGCTTTGTCTGGTAAAAATCTATCATGTATATATTTTTCAGACATTATAACAGCTTGTTTGATAACATCTAATGAAATTTTTACTTTATGATATTCTTCATAATATTTTTTGATACCTTCAAGGATACCAATTGAATCATCAATATTAGGCTCTTCAACCAAAACTTGTTGAAATCTTCTTTCTAAAGCTGAATCTTTTTCGATATATTTTCTATATTCTTTTAAGGTAGTTGTACCAATTAATTGAATCTCTCCATTAGAAAGTGCCGGTTTTAAGATATTGGCAGCATTCATAGAATGTTCACCATCACCTGCACCAATTATATTGTGGATTTCATCAATTACTAGAATAATATTTCCATATTCTTTACATTCATCAATTATACCTTTCATTCTTGATTCAAATTGACCTCTAAATTGTGTTCCAGCAATAACAGCAGTCATATCTAAAAGATATACTTCTTTATTTAATAATTTAGCAGGTACATTTTGGTTAGCAATTCTTATAGCTAAACCTTGGGCAATAGCTGTTTTACCAACACCAGGTTCACCTATTAAACATGGATTATTTTTAGAACGTCTATTTAATATTTGAATGATTCTTTGTATTTCAGTATCTCTTCCTATTACAATATCTAGTTGATTATTTTTTGCTTTAGCTGTTAGGTTAGTACCATATGTATCTAGAAATTTTTTCTTTTTATTTTGTTTAGTTGCTTTTTTCTTTTCTACCTTAACCTTTTTTCTACCATTGTTTAATTCTTGTTCATTATTATTATTGTTATTATTTGAATTTCCAAACATATTAGAAAATAATGAACTTAATGGAATTGCTGTACCAGAAATTCTTGAACTTCCATCATTGCTATCATCATTGCCATTGTCAAAAGTGATAGCACCTTCTATATTTTCGATATCTTCAAGATTAATATTTTCTGCTAAATCTTTAAAAATAGTCTCAAATTGTTTTGTCATATCATTAAGATTTACAGAATCTTTTGATAAAATTTCGTTTTGTTTATATAAAACTTCATTAGGATTTATTCCTTTTGATTTTGCACAATCATAGCAATATCCTTCTAAAGATTCTTTTCCATTTTCGATTTTTTTATAAAAAAGTATTGCTGGATTTTTATTACATTCTGAACATAACATACTTTAAACTCCTCATTTCTATATAAAAATACAATTTATATCATACATCAAAATACATAATTAGTCAACACATTTTATGATTTTCTCTTTGATTCGTAATAAATTTCTTCGATAGAATACATATATATATTAATATATATATATGATTCTATAAAATAGATTCGAATTATATTGATAAGACTTGAATTTTACAAATTTTTATATTGAAAAATAAATTTTACAATGTTATAATAAACTTAAATCTAGATTTAAGAGGTAAAGAGAATGAATGTAACATTACCAAAGAAAGAAAAGTTAAATGCACGAGATATAATAGTATATACAATTTCAATAATAGTGTGTATAATAGCGATAGTAGTAATAGGGCTATCATATTATTTTGGAAGTGATGAATTAGACAGACTAATAACAATAGGGGGATCTAGTCTAACCCAAGAAGACATAGATTATCAATTATTATTATCAAATTTTGATAACATATTTCAAAATCAGGTAGAAGAAAGTAATATGACAGTAGAAATAAAAAAAGTAGATGAGAATCAACCAGTAGTATATACATATTATACAAATAATGAAGTAGAAAAAGATAACTATGAATTAAATTTAAATATACCATATATAAATATCGACAATGATACAATAAAATCATTTAATGATACAATAAAAAAGACATTTGAGGCAAAGGCAGAAAATACATTGCAAACAAAAAACCAAAATATAATATATAGTGTCCAATATCAAGCAACAATGCAAAATGATATATTATCTTTAATAATAAAAGCAACTTTAAAACAAAATACAGATGCACAAAGGGTAATAATGCAAACATATAATTATGATTTAAAAAATAATAAAGAAATATCATTAGAAGAAATGTTAAATTATAAGAATTTGAATGTTGAAGGAGTAGAGGATAGAATAAAAGAAGAAATTACAACACAACAGAAAAGAGTAAATGATTTAAAATCTTTAGGGTATGATATTTTTGAAAGAAATCCAGATAATGATATGTATAAAGTAGAAAACACAAAAACATTTTTCGTAAAAGATGGGAACATTTATATCATATATCCTTATGGAAATGATGGTTTAACAAGTGAGTATGATTTAGTGATAGTGTAAGAAAGTTGTGAACTAAGAAAAATCAAAGAGTTTGACACATATATGTGAAAAAAAAGAGAGAAGCTTTTATAAGCTTCTCTTTTTGAAAATAAAAGGGGATGTTTTTTTATTTAAATCAGTAGTTCTTACTGATTATGTTTATATTATAATGACCAATTTTGTCCATTTTGTGAACTGAAAGTGAAAATAAAGAAAAAGTAAAAAATGTTTTTAACTAATTTTTAAATATTTTGTAGAAAAAGATACAATGCAAAAATAAAATTTAAGGTTTTTTTACTAATAATACTATCAATGAAATTTTAGATTAAAAAAGTTCCAATGTTCATAACTTAACATTAAGAACATTGGAATATTCATAACAATATATAAAATAAATCTAAGGTTGTTCTCCTAGAGTGATAGTTAATTCTTTTTCTTGACCATCTCTATTTACTGTTACTTTCATTTCATCACCTATACTATGACTATTTTTAATCTCATTTAATTCATCCATAGTCTTAATATCTTTACCATCAGCTTTTACTATTACATCACCAATTTTTATACCTGCTTTTTCACCTGCTGAGAAAGTTTCTACATCTTTAACATAAATACCTTCAACTAAATTATTCTTTTTAGCTGTTTCAGCATCTAAGTCCATACCTGTAATACCAATATAAGGTCTTCTTACCTTACTAAACTCAATTAATTGAGAAGAAATATCTGTTGTAGAATTAATTGGAATAGCAAATCCCATACCTTCTACATCTTGACCAGTTAATTTCAAAGTATTAACACCAATAACTTTACCTTCACTATTAACTAAAGCACCCCCACTATTTCCTGCATTAATAGCAGCATCTGTTTGAATTAAAGTATAAGTTTTTCCGTCTGTATCAGTTACCTCTCTATTAACAGCACTTACAATACCACATGTAACAGAACTTTGTAAACCTAAAGGACTACCAACAGCCATTGCAAATTCTCCAACTTTAATAGAATCAGAATCAGCAAATTCAGCTTTAGTTAAACCTGTTTTTTCTATTTTAATAACAGCTAAGTCTGTTTCTTCATCAGTACCAACTATTTTTGCTTCATACTCTGTTTCATCATCAAA
Organism: uncultured Clostridia bacterium; assembly: GCA_944388715.1. GTDB lineage: Bacteria > Bacillota > Clostridia > TANB77 > CAG-508 > CAG-269. Next base: position 15,628 of record CALXJV010000010.1, on the reverse strand, counting down.
CAATGTAACAGTAACTTTTGTAGCTTCAGATACTTGGTAATATGATTCAGATTCACTTGAAGAAACAACATGGTTATTTGTCAAAATATATCCATCTTCACTAATTATAATACCTGAACCAGTAGCTGTAGCAGTTGAACTTTGAGTATTTCCAAACATAGAGAACATAGATGTAACATTATATTCTATCTTTATACCAACTATTGAAGGTAAGATTTTATTTGCTGCATATACAGCAGTATCAGAATAATTAGATAATGAAACTTGATCAACTGTGCCAATGTTTTTTGATTCAGATGATGATGAGCTAGAAGATGAAGAGCCATCTGTACCAAGAATTTGTTCCCTAATAGAAGTAACTCCAAAACATGTACCAAGAACAACAGCACAACCTACAACACCACTAATAAAAGGAACAACAATATTTCTACCAAAATTAGAGTTCTTTTTAGGTTTATTGTCCATTTCATAAACAGTCCTGTATGTACCTGGATTTGAAACTGTTTTAAATTTTGAATCATTTACAGTATTATTTGTTTTTTCTTGTTCATTATTTTCCATATTTATCCCATTCCTTATATAATATATTTAGGTTTTTAAATAGAGGATTTACCTATAAACCTTTTTATAATCAAGTTAAAAAATTATAATTATTTAAAATATTCTTTATATATATATTAACCTATTATGACCATATAATACAACATATTTGTGAATTTTTTGTGAATAAAATAGGATTTTTTGTTGCCAAATAATTCTCTATTATCCCCGAGAAAATAGATAATGTGGTTTATTAGATGATAATTAATAAAAAATATAAAATAAAACAATTCAAAATACTATACTTTTTTACATTTAATATGTTAAAATATATTAAAAAAGTATACAATAAAATATAGAGGGTAAAAACAAATGAAAGGATGATTGAGATATGAAAAAAACTAAAACTAATCAAAAAGGTATAACTTTAATAGCATTAATCATAACAATAATAGTGTTATTGATCATAGCAGGAATAACAGTATATTCAGGAAAAGATTCCATAAGAAAAGCTAATTTAGAAGGACTAAAAACAAATATGTTATTAATACAAACAAAAGCAAAAGAATATATTGAAAACGCAAGTTTTCAATTAGGAGTAAATCCAGGAGATGACAAATGGACAAAAGCAGAAGAATATTTGCAAGGTGAAGACAAAGGAACAAAAGTTGAGAGCGGGGGAGAAATGGCAACAACTTTGATAAATATAGGAATAAAAAGTGAGGATATACAGACAGGAAAAGTATATCAACTTAGCACAAGTAACTTAGAAAAAATGGGAATAAACAATGTACAATCAGATAGTGAAAACGGATATTATATTATTGTATATGATTTAGACAATACAACAGCAGAAATTTATAATACTATAGGATATGATAACAAATATTCATTAACAGACATAGAAAGAATTGAAATATAAGGATGGAACGATAGGGACGGGCCAAATCGTTCCATTTTGGAACGAAAGGGACATACCAAATCATTCTACTCTGGAACGAAAAGGACAGAACTAAAGGTTTGTGTATTAAGAAAGGGATAAAAGTAAAGATGAGGGAAAAAGAATTAGAAAGATTAACAAATTTAAAAAGTATGGAGAAAGAATTATATAATAAAGGTTTTGAATATATTTGTGGAATAGATGAAGCAGGAAGAGGACCATTGGCAGGTCCTGTTGTTATTGCGGGAGTAATAATGCCTAAAGATTCAATGATAGAAGGAGTCAATGACTCTAAAAAAGTATCAGAAAAGAAAAGAGAAAAATTATATGACATAATTTTAGAAGAAGCAATAAGTTATTCAGTTGCAATAATAGGACAAGATGTTATAGATGAAATAAATATTTTAAATGCCACAAAACAAGGAGTTACTAAAGTAGTAGAAGAATTAGATGTAAAACCAAATCTAATATTAGTAGATGCACTAACACATATAGATACAAAAGGAATACCATATGATTCAATAATAAAAGGAGATGCCAAATGTTATAACATAGCATCTGCATCTATAATAGCAAAAGTAACAAGGGATAGAATAATGAGAGAATGGGATAAAATCTATCCACAATATGGATTTATAAATCACAAAGGATATGGAACAGCAAAACATATTGAAGCAATAAAAGAATATGGACCATGTCCAATACATAGAAGAAGTTTTATAAAAAATTTTTGGAAGGAATAAATTTTTATGAATATTTTGGAAATCATTGAAAAGAAGAGGGATAAAAAAGAATTATCTAAAGAAGAAATTGAGTATTTTATAGAAGGATATACAAATAATAAAATAGCAGACTATCAAGCATCAGCATTAATAATGGCTATATATTTAAATGGAATGACAAAACAGGAAACGACTAATTTAACAATAGCAATGGCAAATTCTGGAGAAAAATTAGATTTATCAACTCTAAATGAAATTATAGTTGATAAACACTCAACAGGAGGAGTAGGAGACAAAGTATCATTAATATTATTGCCACTTGTAGCATCTTTAGGTGTACCTGTAGCAAAAATGTCAGGAAGAGGATTAGGATTTACAGGAGGAACAGCAGATAAATTAGAATCCATACCAGGATATCAAACAGGAATTGATATCCACAGTTTTGTAAAAAATGTGGAGAAAATAGGAATTAGTATGATAACACAAACTCTAAATTTAGCACCAGCAGATAAGAAAATATACAACTTAAGAGATAGTATATCATGTGTAGAAAGTATCCCCTTAATAGCATCTAGTATAATGAGCAAAAAGATAGCCAGTGGAGCTCAAAAAATAGTATTAGACGTTACCTGCCGGAGAAGGAGCTTTTATGAAAACAAGAGAACAGGCAGAAGAATTATCAAGAGAAATGATAGAAATAGGCAAATTGGCTGATAAAGAGACAGTATGTATAATCACAAATATGGATGAACCATTAGGTTATGCTGTGGGAAATTCTTTGGAAGTTATAGAAGCTATTAATTTTCTTAAAGGTAATATGCCAGAAGATTTGAAACAAGTGGTTTTAGAATTGGGAGCATTTATGATAAAACTTGCTGGTAAAGGAGAAAACATTGAAACAAATAAAGAAAAAATGTTAGAAAATATAGAAAATGGCAAAGGATATGAAAAATTTTTACAAATGATAGAAAATCAAGGAGGAGATATTTCATATATCAAAGATACAAATAAATTTCCAAAAGCTCAATATATAGAAAAAGTATTTAGTGATTCATCAGGATATATAAATAGTATGAATGCAAAACAAATAGGTGAAATTGTATGTGATTTGGGAGCAGGAAGAATTACAAAAGAAGATAATATAGATTATTCAGTTGGAATTATTTTAAACAAAAAAGTTTCTGATAATATAGAGAGTGGAGAAGAATTAGCTACAATATATGCTAATTCAGAAGAGAAGTTAAAAGAAGCAAAAAGTAAATTATTAGAAGTTATACAAATAACGGAAAAAGAAGTTGAAAAACCTAAGATGATATTGGGAAAATTATCTTAAATTCGTAATAAAATGGAAAAAAGGACTATTATAATATAAAACATTACACAATTTTGTATAAGCTAAATTTTCAAATAAATTCTAAAAAAACAACATGTTCTCTTGCACTCTGACCCTCTCTTATCGAGAGTACCGTGCATATCGCCCATGTTGTTTTTTAAGAATTTCTAATTCAAATTTAGATACGCAAAATCGTTCCACTTATTTATATTATAATAGTCATTTTTTCCATTTCATTATGAATCTAAGAAAATTATTTATGTAAATTGACTTTTCGATAAAAATTTGCTACAATAATTCTTGATAGGCATATAAAATGAAACATAATTTTAAAATATAATAAATTTTTTACGAAAGGATAATGAGGTTGGAAAAATTCAACTATTTTCCGACCAGCTTTATACTTTAGGAAAGGGATGAGAGTAAAAATGAAAAAAGAGGAAAAACAACAAGAAAAAATAAAGAAAAACAAAAGTTATGACAAAGGACAAATCTTTGTAAAAGTAATGGCAGGAATTTTAGCACTATTAATGATAGTTGCAACATCATCAACACTTATATATGCACTAATGGGATAATAAAAAAGAGGTAAAAATATGATAATTGATTTTGGAATGAATTGGGAAAATTTTTATACTGATAATATAGTAGGATATATTAAATCACTACAACAAAATCCATTTGAACTAATAACATTAATAATAGATTTAGCAATAGTAATATTTTTAATATATTCATTTTTAAAAATAGTAAAAGGTTCTAGAGCATGGCAACTTATAAAAGGAATAGCACTTTTAATAATTATAACTTGGTTAAGTGGATTATTCAATTTACAAATATTAAACTGGATTTTGACAGGAATAATGAATTTAGGAGTTATAGCAATAATAGTAATATTCCAGCCAGAATTAAGAAGAGGACTAGAACAATTAGGAACAAATAAATTTACAAAATTCTTTGGTATAGACAAAGACTTAGCGACGAAGACAAAAGAAGATATTTATAAAATTGTCATTGCCACAATAGAGTTATCTAAAAATAAAATAGGGGCATTAATAGTAATTGAAAGAGATATAAAAATACAAGATGTTATAGCAGGGGGAATACCAATGAATGCAGATGTATCTCCACAACTGTTAGTAAATATATTTGAACCTAAAACACCATTACATGACGGAGCTGTAGTAATATCTGGTAATAAAATAGCAGCAGCTGCATGTGTACTCCCACTTGCAGATGATAATGATATAGCAAAAGAATTAGGAACTAGACATAGGGCAGCTATTGGAATATCAAAAGAATCAGATAGTATAGTTGTTATTGTATCAGAAGAAACAGGAAAAATATCAATTGCAAAAGATGGTACATTAATTGCAGATGTTAATGAAGAAGCATTGAAAAAAATATTGATTAGTAATGTAGTAACTAAAAGATTTGCCGTAGAGAAAAAGGAAAGAAGAAATAAACTAAAACAAATTAGAGAAAGATTACATAGAGAAAAAAAGGAAAACGAAGTTAAAGAAAATGAAGAAAAAAAACAATAAAGAGTCGCTAAATGCGACTTCTATTTATTAATAGAAGGGTAAGAATTTTATGAGAAATATTAAATTAATAATTGAATATGACGGAAAAGATTTTAATGGATGGCAAAAACAACCCAATAAATTAAATATTCAGGGAGAAATAGAAAAAGCAATAGAAAGAATAACAGGAGAAAAAGTAGACCTTATGGCATCTGGAAGAACAGACGCAGGTGTACATGCAATTGGACAAGTTGCAAATTTTAAAACAAATTCAAATATACCAATAGAAAAAATACCAATTGCGCTTAATACAAATTTAAAAAAATCAATAATTATTAAATCAGCAGAAGAAGTAGAAGAAAGATTTCATAGTAGATTAAATTGTAAAAGAAAAACATATAGATATATAATTAACAATTCAAAATACGGAACTGCAATATATAGAAATTTAGAAACACATATTCCAATGAAATTAAATATCCAAAAGATGCAAGAGGCAGTAAAATATTTTGAAGGCGAACATGACTTCAAAGCCTTTAAAGCAAGCGGAACAAGTAGCAAAAGTAGTGTTAGAACAATATATAAAGCAGAAGTAATACAAAAAGAGAATGAAAAAATTTACATAGAATTAACAGGAAGTGGATTTTTATATAATATGGTAAGAATTATTTCAGGAACACTTGTAGATGTAGGATTAGGAAAAATTGAACCAGAAGAAATAAAGAATATAATAAAATCACAAAAAAGAGAAAATGCAGGGAAAACATTGCCCCCACAGGGATTATACTTAGTAAAAGTAGAATATTGATTTCAAATACAATCTGGGCCAGGTCGCTTTTTGTATGTGGTTTAATAACCCGCATACAAAAAGCGACCTGGCCTAGATTGTATTTTTGACACGTCTTTAATGAACAAAATGACAATAATATTCATAAAATATATTAAAAATAGAAAAAGGAGAAAAAATTATGAATATTATTTTACTTATATTTTTTGCTATACCATTAGCAGTAGTCATATTTTCAATTGCATTACAAAAAATACTTAAATGTCCAGCATTAGTCGCGGGAATAATATTTGCAATAGGTATAATAGTAACATTTATAGTATCTGATTTAATATTTTTGGTAGCAGTATTAATTTATACATTGATAAGTTATATAACAGCTGTAATTACTTGTTTGATATGTAGATATTTTAATTGTGATGATAGAAATGATTGCAGAAGAAGAAATTGTTGCTGTAATAATACAAATAATAGAGAAAATGAACTATTGACAATAAGTAGTAATTGTCGAAATAATAGGAATGGGGATTTATTAACAATAAATAGTACTTGTGCTAATGGCAATACAAATAATTTACTTACAATCAGAAGTGGGAATAATAGAAATTGTGATAATGATAGAGATAATTGTGGATGTGTAAATGATAATGATTTCAATCAAGCAAATACTATAAATGGAGTGATAAGAATAGTTGATAACAATAATTGTAATAATAATTGTTCCTGCAATAATGATGAAATATCAACTAGAATAAATGTTGTGCCTAATAGTGCAAATAATGGTAGAACTGGTTGCATATGTGGAAGATATAGAAGAAGATGATTTTTGAAAGAGGGATTGAGGGACGGTCCTTGGAAGAGGGATTCAAGGACCGTCCCTCCTCTTCCTAAAATCATTTATTTCTCTTGTATATAAACTAAGAAAATGTTATAATATTAGAAAAACGTCCAAAACAGAAACATCTCCAATTGGGCATTTTATTACTGAAAGGAGGGACAAGATGTTAGAGATATTAGAGCATACAATTGAGGATAGTGTTAAATTGATTCCTTTTTTATTTCTCACATATTTGTTGATGGAATTTATAGAGCATAAAACAAAGGAAAAAACAAAAGAAACAATTAAAAAATCAGGAAAATTTGGACCTTTAATAGGAGCAATACTTGGAATTATTCCACAATGTGGTTTTTCTGTATCTGCTACAAATTTTTATTCAGCAAGGGTAATAACTCTTGGAACACTTATTGCGGTGTATTTATCAACTTCTGATGAGATGTTACCAATTTTTTTATCAGAAGGAGTATCGGTAGATATAATTTTAAAAATATTGGCAATAAAGTTAATTATAGGTATGATTGCAGGATTTTTAATAGATTTAGTAATAAATTTAAAAAATAAAGGTAAGAATGTAGAAAAAGATAAGATAGTTGATTTATGTGAAAAGGAACATTGTCACTGTGAACATGGAATATTTAAGTCAGCTTTGAAACATACTGCAAATATTTTTATATTTATTTTTTTAATAACTTTTGTTATTAATATAGCAATACATATAATCGGAGAAGATAATATAGCTAGAGTTATGTTAGATAGGCCTATTTTAGGACCAATTATTTCAGGAATTATAGGTCTTATTCCAAATTGTGCTTCATCAGTAATTATAACTCAAATGTATTTGGAAAATATAATTTCTGTTGGAACTATGATTTCAGGTTTATTAGTAGGTGCAGGAGTGGGATTAGCAGTTTTATTTAGAACCAATAAAGGTATAAAGGAAAATATAAGGATAACAGTATTATTATATAGCATTGGTGTGATATCTGGAATCATATTAGAATTAATAGGCTTAAATATATAGTATTAAAATAAAAAGATTGAGACTATAAAAGTTATGAATTAAGAAAATTTTTTAAAACTCTTGTTTTTTTAGGCATTTTGTAGGATAATATATATGTATGATTTTATTTTTTGAAAGGATATTTATATGAAAGTATTAGACAAATTTTTAAAAAAGTTAAATATAAATAGAAATACTTTTGCAACATATATATTAACACTAATAACCGTATATTTAGCTATTGACAGAATTACAGAAATGTTACTCATGATATTTACAGGTGTATCATATTCATATTGGGGACCTATACAATATACTCTAGCCTTAGCATGTCCAATATTTGCATTTCTTTTTTCTGGGTCATCAGAGTTTGCATCAACCAACCCGAAAAAAGTTCAGATATTCTTTATATATGTAATTGGGTTGTATATAATAGCAATTTCAATGTTTACGCAATGGCTTAATATGGGAGTATGGTTGTTATTAATATCTATACCAAATTATGTAGATTTAATTACAAATTTTTCAGATGTAGTTAGACCAGCATTAACAAGTATTTCGTTGTATTTACCACTTGTTACTATATTCCCATTATTCAAATGGCTATATATGGGAGTTAATGACAATTTAGATCAAATTCGTTCTATATGGGATTATAGAGGAATAGATTTATCAGACAAGAAAAAGGATAGAGGAGTATATACTTGCGAGGTATATCTATGTACAGATGAAGATACAGGCAAAAATATTGTTATTCCAGAAGTATCTAGATATTTATCATTATTTGTATGTGGTGGTTCTGGAACTGGTAAAACTTCATTAATATTTGAGCCAATGATTGCACGAGATATTGAGAAAAAATACTTTTTTAGAGAAGTTTCAAAAGAAATGGGATTTACCGCTTTAAAAACAGGTATAGCTCATTTAAAAAGACCTTACAACAATGATTATTTAAATGAAAATTTTAAATTGGAAATGCTTTCACCCAACGAAGGTAAAGAAGATGTTTATAATGCTTATATGAAAAAAATGATTCTAGGAAAATATAATGGTGAAAATGTTTACAGAAATATTGGAATGGAAATCATGTCACCAGATTATGAAATAATTGAACTTATGACAGAAGTATGTGATAATTATGGATTTAAATATAATATGATTGATCCATCTAATCCAAATTCATTAGGATTAAACCCATTTGTATATGATAATCCAACAAAAATTGCAATTACGATTTCTTCAGCTTTAAAAGCTATGTATAATAACGTGCATGAAGAAGTGGAAGATGCATATAGAGAAGATTTTATTATACAAGCAATAGAAAATCTTGCAATAATATTAAAAGAAATGTATCCTAGGATGAATGAAGGAGCATTACCTAATATGGAAGATATGCTAAAAATGTTCACTAATTTTGAATTGATTGAGAAAATGTGTGAAATATTAGCACATGATGAAGAATTAAAGGAAAAATATCATACACAACTTGCATATTTTAGAAAATGTTTCTATAAAAATGGTAGTGCAAGAGAACAAACTGAAAAAGATATTTATGCGGCAGTAACTCAACTTGATAATCTATTAAGATTACCAGGAGTAAAATCAATATTGTGTAATAGATTTAATAATATAGATTTTGATAAAATGCTTGCAAATGGTGATATAACTTTCATATGTACAAGACGTGGAGATTTGGGGTCATCAACACATCAAGCTTTTGGATTATTCTTTTTAATATCAATGCAAAATGCAGTATTAAGAAGACCTGGTAACGAAAACTCTAGAGTTCCAAATTTCTTATACATAGATGAATTTCCAGACTTTGTTTGCAAGGCTACAGAAGCAATGTTTACAATGTATAGAAAATACCGTGTAGGAACAATTATATCAGCACAAAGTTTGTCACAATTAGCTACATCAAAATCAAAAGAAAATCTAAAAAATACAATATTAGCAAACTGCTCAAACAAGATATTTACAGGTAATGGTGTTATCGAAGAATTAGAATGGTGGTCATCAGAATTTGGTGTTCATAGAGAATGGAAATATAAATCAGATATGGATACTGATACAATGAAATATAGTAGTAAAATGGGAGATATCCAATGGAAATATGTTGAATATTTTACTGCTGGAAAACTACAAGGAGCTCTTACTGATAAAAAATGTGCATATAAAATAAAAGACATCGGAGGAAAATTAATGGTAGGACCTGGTAAATTTAATTACTTAGAGTCAAAATATAAACAAAAACAAAAAATAAAAAGATTTGATTTTGGTAAATATTCTGATGGTGTGACTACTGCTACCGAAGATGACAATTCAACAAGAAGAAAATTTGATTTGAAGAATCTAGACTTTAAAGATGAAAGAGATGAAATAAATCCAGTTCAAACAGACACAACTGATTCTAAATATCTATTTGATAATGATGATGCAGTAGTAATAAACTTTAAAAGAAATGAAAAAAAATAAAAAGTGCAGAATTGTGATTGAATACATGATTTTAAAGTTCTTAGTAATTATCTAAAATGCCGACAAATATATAAAAAATCCAGTTCAAGCAGAACTGGATTTTTTACTATGAACTAATTTTTAAGTTTCATCTTAAATTAATTAGGTATAGTTATAATCTAATTAATAAGATACACAATCATCTGAACCGCAGTGACAGTCATAACAATCTCTACAGTCATCAGAACCACAGTCACAATTATAGCAATCTCTACAATCATCTGGACCGCAATCACAGTCAAATGAAGAAAAATTTGAAACTTTTCTTCGTCTGTTTACCCCTTGAACACCTACAGCAATAGGAGCTACGATAGTAGTGCCTTTATACTGAGTTAAAAGTTGTTGTAAAAGATTTTTCATAAATATACCTCCTATCTCTTACAATGAAAAAAATGAATAGTTACTTTATATAATCGTTGGGATCTAATGTGAGCCAGCGTGTAAAACAACCGCCACCGCATTGTTCCCAAAGAATGCAGGATTGACATTTTAATGATGGGTAACATCTTGTTAGTTCTCTAAAATTTTTAACTACGTCAGAATTATATAAAGAATCTATATAGTCAAAAGCAGAAAAATCAATAGGAACTTCAGAAAAAGGGAATTCAGCAAAGTGATTGCATGGAATTATTCGAAAATTTTCATCAATATTTATTCCAGAACCTCTTGGAACATGACAACAATTGACAATTCTATTTTCAGATATAAGTTTATCTAAGATATCATGTTCAATTAAACATAATGGGAAGGATATTTCAAGTAAATAATTAATGCTGGTTTTTGAAACTTTATCATATATATATGTAACAAATTCTCCCATTTTGTGTAAATCTAATATTGGTTCAATGGGATTTAATGAGATAATAGGTTTAACAAATTGTAAAGAAAATTTATCAAAATCATGTTTTAATATAAATTTAATTAATTTGTCAAACTTAGTTTTATCATCATCAACAATTACATAAGAAACTGAAGGAGTAAATCCCAAAGATTTTAAATTATCATATCCCTTCAACATATCTGTTAACCCAAAAGAATTAGTATTTAAATAATATTCCTTTTCTGTAATAGCCTTTAAAGAAATATCAATACTATTAATACCTGTTGCCAGAACTCTTTTTGTAAATTCCAAATCACTAAATTTCTTACCATTAGTTGCAACAGATACTGAAATGCCGAAACTGCGTATGTATTCAATTAATGAGATAAAGTTAGGGTAAATAGTTGGTTCTCCACCTATTAATATTATATGACTAACTTTACGTCTATGCAGTTCTTGAACTAACAATTTAGCTTTTTGAAAATCCATATCAGATTTACTGTCTAAAGTGTTAATTGCATAGCACCATTTACAACGATTGTTACAAGTCCGATTAGTAGTGAGCCAAGCTGTTTTAAAATTCATAGTAAGTCCTCCTTTTATACATTTTATGTAAATATAATAACATAAAAATATGAAAATATCAATAATATTATTGATATTTTCATATTTTAGATTTTTTTAAGTTACGATTCATAGCTAAAATACTGTTAATATATATACATTCTATAAAATAAATTTGAAATTGTGAATGGTAACTTTTTTAAAAACGAAGAATTATCTAAATTTGATTTGTCAACGATAGAAACTCATCTGATGTATAAAAAAGAAACTTTTGGAATATAATATTAAAGCAAAATATCGATGAGGTGAAGTTATGATTGATAAATATATTCAAGAAAGTCAAATAGAAAATATAGATGAAAGAGAAAAAGAAATAGAATTAATAAGAAATATAATAAATACAAGAAGAGAAATAAAAAATGTAGATAAAAATTTTGAATATGCACAAGATGATTTAGTAGATTATTACATTTATGAAATGAAAGCAAATCAGGCAAAATTAAATTATTTAATAAAAATAGCTAAGATGAAAGGAATAACAGTAGATATGATAAATGATATAAAATATAGACTTTCAGATGAAGAAGAGGTAGTGTAGGTCTATTTGTCCAATTATTAGCATAATAATTATTAAGATAAATTTTAAGATAATTTATATGTTATTAATTGGAGGGAATAATGGATTTAAATATACTTACATATTTAGCATGTATATGTTTTATATTTATTATAGGTAGAATTTTTATAGTTCCAATAAAGAAGATTTTAAAATTAATATTTAATTCAATACTAGGAGGAATTATAATATATGTAATAAATCTAATAGGAGCTAATTTTGGATTTCACATAGGATTAAATATAGTGAATAGTGTAATCATAGGATTGTTAGGATTACCAGGAGCAGTTTGCTTAATTATAGTAAAAATTTTAGTAGGTGAACAAATCTAGCTTCGATAGACTTTTTCTCTAATTTTTAACAGTTGCTATATTAATTTAAGGTCTAGCAAGAAGCGTATAAGATTTGTTGCGCGAAAAATTGTGAAACAATTTTTCTGTGCAATCCTGTTTTTTAAAATTCTAGGAAATTACATTTCCTAGAATTTTAAAAAACGGGCTAGGCCCGTTTCTTTTATTCAACAGTTACAGATTTTGCAAGATTTCTTGGTTTATCTACATCTAATCCTTTTTCTTTTGAAATATAGTAAGCTAATAATTGTAAAGGAATTACTGATAACACTGGTGAAAGGAAAGGGTTAGTCTCAGGAACTTCTACTACAACATCAAACATAGATTTATCAATTTTTTGATTTGTAACTATTAAAGTTTTTGCTCCACGCGTAATAACTTCTTGAAGATTACTTACTGTTTTTTCAACTAATGTAGGATCTGTCATAATTCCTACAACAGTTATACCTTTTTCGATTAATGCAATAGCACCATGTTTTAATTCTCCTGCTGGGTAGCTTTCTGAGTGAATATATGATATTTCTTTCAATTTCAAAGAAGCTTCTTTTGCAACTACTTCGTCAACACCTCTACCAATAAAGAACACATCTTTTTCTTGATATATTTTATGTGCAAATTCTTTAACTGTATCTGCTAATGTTAAACATTGTTCAATTTGTTTTGGTAATTCTAAAAGTTCTTTTTTTAGTTCAAGTAATTCTTTAGAATCTTTACCTAATACTTCTGCAAAATAGATTGCTATCATTATAAGTAAAACAATTTGAGATGTATGTGCTTTTGTTGAAGCAACAGCTATTTCTGGTCCAGCATGTGTATACATTGAGTAATCTGCTTCTCTTGTTATAGAACTTCCTATAACATTAGAAATAGAAATAGTTTTTGCTCCTCTTTCTTTAGAAAGTTTTAAAGCTGCAATTGTATCTGCTGTTTCACCTGATTGTGATACAAAAATACATAAAGTTTTGTCATCAATCAAAGGGTCTCTATATCTGAACTCAGATGCAACATCAACTTCTGTAGGAATTCTACAAAGTTTTTCAAATACATTTTTTCCTGCCAATCCAGCATGCATTGCTGTACCACAAGCAACAATATAAATTTTATTTACACTTGATAAATATTCTTTTGAGAAATTTAATTCATCAAATTCACATTTAGAATTTTCATTGAATTTTGCACCAATTGTTTCACGAATAGCAGTTGGTTGTTCATAAATTTCTTTTAACATGAAATCTTCATAACCATTTTTCTCACTACTTGAAGCATCCCATTCAATACTTTGAATTTGTTTATCTATTTTATTTAAATCTTTATCATAGAATTCAGCTGAATCTCTTGATAAAAATACATATTCTAAATCATTTAAAAGATAGAAGTTTCTTGTAAATGATAAAATTGCTGGAATATCAGAAGAAATATAGTTTTCTCCATCACCTTTTCCTATTACTAAAGGACTATCTTTTCTTACAACTATCATGTTATCAGGTAAATCTTTGCAAATTATTTCTAATGCAAAACTTCCTTTTAAATCAGCACATGTAGCTTTTATAGCTTTTAAAAGTCTCATTTTGATATCTTTCTCGTCATCTTTTGAGAAATAATAATGTATTAAATTTGGAACAACTTCTGTATCTGTATCAGAATAGAATTTGTATCCTTTATCTGTTAAAAATTTTCTTAATTCATTATAATTTTCAATAATTCCATTATGAACTACACTAAATAGTTTAGAATTATCTTGATGAGGGTGAGCATTTTCTTTAGATGGTTTACCATGAGTTGCCCATCTTGTATGAGCAATACCAATAGTTCCTTTTAAATCATTGATACCATCTAAATCATATAGATTTTTTACTCTTCCTTTGTCTTTCATAACAACTAAACCTTCTGGTTCTATAGTTGATATACCAGCAGAGTCATACCCTCTATATTCCAATCTCATAAGTCCATTAATTAAAATAGGACTAGCTTTTTGTTTTCCAATGTAACCTACAATTCCACACATAATAAATCCTCCTTTAAAGCAATATGTATATTGCCATTATATTTTTTTGTTAAATCTTTTATACATATTTTAATGTTTTGCATAAAGATTTTTTTAATATTATAGGGAATAATATAATTTTTTAGTTAAAAGTGAAAATTAGTAATTATTTCAAAGAAAATTATTTTGAAAATAAAATATTTGATTTTTATTTTCACTTTGAGCCTAGTAACTTAAAGTTTCGTATTATTTCCTATAATGGTATTTGTATAGAATTAAAGGCATGCAAATAAAACTTATTTGTATTAACTTTTGTTACAATATCACTATTGATTTTTTTATTAATACTTATGACTATAAGTTGTAGCCATCAGGGCACCCGCCGAATTTCGATAACCCTGAACCTCGTCAACACTATGTAGTGTCCAGGCGCTAAATATTAAATTAATGTCTCCTTTCTTTAAAAATTTTTGCATACTTTTAATTTACTTTTATTATATTATACTAAATTAAAAAAATAAGCAAGTCCTTATAAAAAATTTTTTATTATACAATAAATTCTAAGCAAAAAAAAGAAGGTTTAGGTCTTATCACTAATAAAATTTACATAAATTTGAAAAATGAGTAGAAAAGTGCTATAATAATATGGGCAACAAAAGTTGCGAGCACATTGAAAAATAGGTGCAATAGGCACCTCATATAAACTGGGGGGAATATTTTAGCCTATTTTTTTGTGCATAAAAAACAAAAAGAATAAAGAAAGGCCCAGCTGGAAAGCAAAAATATATGGACTAGCCGTCTATATATTTGGGAACGAACGTCACCAAAGGTGAGTAGTAGGGAAAGGAAAAATATGTATGAAATTAGTGTATCATGGGGAAAGGGACTTACTAATCTTTTCTTAAACATTTCAGAGTCTGGAAATGAATATGAAATTCTTGATTATGAATTCGATCATGAAAAGATCCACCAAATCGCTGGTGGCCGTGTAATACATCGTTCACGGTCAGGGGATATAGGATGGATCTATGTCAAGTTTTTAGACACATTTTTCTACGAATTTATATATTTTTTCAAGCTTCGCTTGAGCAGTTGAT
>CALXJV010000009.1 GCA_944388715.1 uncultured Clostridia bacterium | reverse complement strand
TCTAAAAGTATTGATATTTGGGCATTTTTATTTTTGACTTTACATTAAAATAACTTTACATTACCATTATCTCCCATCAGTGTCGCAATTGTTACTCCTGCTAAAATCAGCAATATAATAATTGTAACTACTAATGCTATTAATGTAATTCCCTTATTTTTCATTTTTTTCTCTCTCATTTTATTCATTCTCCTTTGTTTTTATTTTCTTAGAGTCGAATACTCTAAGAAAATCAGTAATTTCTATAAAGCCTGCTACTCTATGCTATCATCATTTTTTACATTCTAAAAATTTTTCTTGAAATGCAAAAAAGATTTCTTCTAATTTTTTTAATTTTTTATTGACTTGTAAACTTTTTAGTGATAAAATTCATTTATGAAATAATTCTTAGAGTATTCGACTCTAAGAAATTTTTTTATTGAAAAATAGCTATAACCATGATATATTAAATACAAGATTACCAAAAAAGGAGGACTTAATATGTCATCTATTAAACAAAAACTCAAATTATCATTAATTATTGTTATAATTATTATAATATTAATTGCCTTAATTTTTTTTATATACGAAAAATCCAACTACACATTAGCAGAAATTGAAGAAATTCTGAATACTCCAAAAAGCATAACAAATATGCATATTCTTATAGAAGGTATTTCAAATAATGAACTAACATATACAGAAATTTTCATGAAAGATAACTTTTATTATGTAACTTATAGAAACAATAATACATCTCCAATATTTCAAGAATGCTATTATAATCCCGAAATATCAGAGCTTGTTAATGTTGACCGTGAGCAAGAAGGTATTCTATATACACCTGAAACTTCTATTGAGAATTTGCCATTTCTTACTACTAGTGAAGATTTTGACAATTCAAAAAATAATTATACTAATTTTGAATACTTAGGAAAAGAAACTGTAAATGATAAAAAATGTTTAAAAATTTGTTTTACTCAAGAAGATGAAGGAATAGAAAATTATTATATTGATCCTGATAATAATATTATTGTTAAACATGAAGTTTATTCTCCAAATTATTCTTCTGGCGAAATTGAAAAAATCACTGACTTAACTTATACATATTCGTACAACACTCTTACAGATAATGATGTTAAAAAATTTAATGTTGATGATTATCCAAATTATCTTTTACTTAATTAATAACAAATAGGAAAGCCTTACATTGTACTAATTTATAGTTTCATATTGGCTTTCCGCAAATTTGTTCTGCGCAAATTTTCTATTAGTAAAATCTGCACATTTACTTTATTCCATTAATCCATTAAACATTCAATTCCTGGTAATTTTTTTCCTTCTAAGAATTCAAGTGATGCACCACCACCTGTTGAGATGTGTGTCATTTTATCTTCTAATCCTGCTTTTTTAACTGCTGCTGCTGAATCACCACCACCAATGATTGTTGTTGCATCTATTTCTGATAATACTTTAGCAATTGAATTTGTACCTTCTGCAAATTGTTCAAATTCAAATAACCCTAAAGGTCCATTCCATACTACTGTTTTAGCTGTTTTCAATTCATCACTAAACATTTTTATAGTTTCTGGCCCTATATCAAATCCTTCCCAATCTGCTGGTATTTCTGTATATTTTACCACTTTACTTTCTGTATCTGGTTTATATTCTTTACCTATTTTTGTATCTACTGGTAACATTAGCTTAACACCTTTTTGTTTAGCTTTTTCCATAGCATTTTTTGCCAAGTCTAATTTGTCCATTTCACATATTGAATTTCCAACTTCATATCCTTGTGCCTTAAAGAATGTGTAAGCCATTCCTCCACCAATCATTAATGTATCTACCTTTTCTAGCAAGCTATCTATAACCCCTATTTTATCTGAAACTTTTGCTCCTCCTAATATTGCAACAAATGGTCTTTCTGGATTATTTACTGCATTTCCTAAGAATTTTAATTCTTTTTCAATCAAAAATCCTGCTACTGCTGGTAAATAACTTGCTATTCCTGTTGTTGAAGCATGTGCTCTATGAGCACTTCCAAATGCGTCATTTACATATACTTCTGCCATTGATGCTAATTTTTTTGCAAATTCTGGGTCATTATCTGTTTCTTCTCTATGGAATCTTACATTTTCAAGTAATAATATTTCCCCTTCTTTTAAATTAGCTGATTTTGTCATGGCATCTTCTCCAATAACATCTTTTGCCATAATTACTTCTTTTCCTAGTAATCTTGACAATTCTTTTGCTACTGGTTTTAATGAAAATTCTGGTTTAACTTCTCCTTTTGGTCTTCCTAAATGAGATGCTAATATTAATTTACAATTTTGTTCTAATAAATATTTGATAGTTGGTAATGCTGATACTATTCTTGTATTATCTGTTATATTTTGATTTTCGTCCATTGGTACATTAAAGTCACATCTAACAAATACTTTTTTCCCTTTTAAATCAATATCTTTTACAGTCTTTTTATTCATAGCACAATCTTCCTTTCTTTTATTTTTAATCGCAATGTATTTTATATATTAGAAGTTTCCTAATATATAAAGAGAAAATTAAGGATTAACCCAAATTTTCTCCTTTTAATTTTAGTTTTTAACAGATGCAATATAGCAAGCTAAATCAACTAATTTGTTTGAATATCCCCATTCGTTATCATACCAAGCTACTAATTTTACAAATGTATCTGTTAACATGATTCCAGCTGTTGCATCAAAAATAGATGTATGTGGATCTGATATAAAATCAGAAGAAACAACTGGTTCATCTGTATATTCGATGATTCCTTTGAATTCATTTTCAGAAGCTTCTTTCATAGCTTTACAAATTTCTTCATATGTTGTTGGTTTTGCTAAATTACATGTTAAGTCAACAACTGAAACATCAACTGTTGGTACTCTGAATGACATACCTGTTAATTTTCCATTTAATGAAGGGATAACTTTTCCAACTGCTTTTGCAGCTCCTGTTGAAGATGGGATAATATTTGCAGCTGCTGCTCTACCACCTCTCCAATCTTTTTTAGAAGCTCCATCAACTGTTTTTTGTGTTGCTGTTGTAGCATGTACAGTTGTCATTAATCCTTCTGTAATACCAAATTTATCATTAATTACTTTAGCAAGTGGTGCTAAACAGTTTGTTGTACAAGATGCATTTGATACGATGTTCATTTCTGGTTTATATTCTTTATTATTAACTCCCATAACAAACATTGGGGCATCTTTTGATGGTGCACTGATAACAACTTGTTTTGCTCCTGCATCAATATGTGCTTGTGCTTTTTCCATTGTTGTGAATACTCCTGAACATTCTAATACATATTCAACACCTAATTCTCCCCATGGGATGTTGTGTGGATCCATTTCATTATATACTTTTATTTCTTTTCCATTTACTTCTAGATTTCCATCTTTTTCTTCTATTGTTCCATTAAATCTTCCGTGTACTGTGTCAAATTTTGTCATATATGCCATATAGTCTGCTGAGATAAATGGGTCGTTTATTGCCACTACCTCTACTCCTTCTTTTGCTAATGCTGCTTGGAATGATAATTTTCCAATTCTTCCAAAACCATTAATTCCTAATTTTACTGACATAAAAATTCCTCCTTTATATTTAAAAGTCATTGACTTTTATTTTTTAGTCTTCCTTGACCTTTCTTATTCTATACCAAAAAAGAATACTTTTCAAGTATTCTTTCTTATTTTACTATAAAATTTTAGTTTCATATTATCATTTTTACTAATTTTCTACTATATCTAAAAATGCTTCTTGAAGACTAGAACCATATACATCTATTTCTCTATAAATCATATTTTCAACTGTAAACAAGTTGAATATGCAATAATTCATATATATTTTTTCTAATTCATTTCCACTTTTCCAATAATATCGTTAATATCTTCAATATTACATTTTCTCATATATTCTTCTATTCCTTCAATTGTTTTTATGCTAGTATATGGATCTACAAAATTACCAGCACCTATTGAAACTGTAGTTGCTCCTGCTAACATAAATTCTATAGCGTCTTCTCCTGTCATAATTCCACCTAATCCCATAATTGGAATATTAACCGCTTGTGATACTTGATATACCATTCTTACTGCTACTGGCTTTATTGCTGGTCCTGATAATCCACCAGTATTATTGGCAAGTACAGGTCTTCTTTTATAAATATCTATTTTCATTGCTAATAATGTATTGATTAGAGAAACCGCGTCTGCACCGCCATCTTCTACTCCTTTTGCAATTCCTGCTATATCTGTTACATTTGGTGTTAATTTTACTATTAATGGTTTATCTAATACTTTTCTAACTTCACTTGTTACTTTTTTTACACCTTCATAAGTATTTCCAAAAGCCATACATCCTTCTTTTACATTTGGGCAAGATAAGTTTAATTCTACACCATCAATATCCAAGTTGTTTAATATCTTACATAATTCTACATATTCATCAATTGAACTTCCACAAGCATTTACAATTATTTTTGTATCAAATTTTCTTAAATATGGTAAATCATTATTTGCAAAATATTCAACTCCTGGATTTTGAAGCCCTATACTATTTAACATTCCACTTGCTGTTTCACATACTCTTGATGGCTTATTTCCACTTTTGGGTTTTAGTGAAGTTCCTTTTGTTATTACTGCTCCTAATTTTCCTAGGTCAAAAAAATCCGCATATTCTCTTCCATATCCAAATGTCCCTGATGCAACTGTTACTGGATTTTTCATTTCTATTCCTGCAAAGTTTATTTTTGTATTCATATTTTTTTCCTCCATTGATTTAATTATTATTAGTTACTATTAAATTGATTTCATATTGCAAAATATGTTTGCAACATATAAATCTTGTTTTTTATTACATTTTTTGACTGTAATAGCATAGACTAAATATCATCTATACCATAAATAGTAACGCTTTTCAATTTTTATGTTTGTCTTTCATTTAATTGAAATTGCATACATTTTTTTAGATTAAATTATTAGGTTTTAATAAGTTGTTTTGTTCCATATTCTTTTATAATCTCTACTTGTTCGTCTAAATTCAAATTAGCCATGTCTTCTATAAATTTACTTACTTTATCTATGTTTAAATATTTAGGCTTTTCATTTATGCAACTCATATATTTTTTTATTTTGTCTATTATTATTATGTTATATTTTTCAATCAATTCTTTATTTGTACAATCATAATCGTTATAAAATTTATCATTATTTTCTTTAGCCTTTCTCATTTCTTCATAAAAATATTTTTTACCAAAATAATGGTCTGCTAATAGATGTAAAAAATATCCCTTCCAATAATCGGTTTGTAAATCTACCTTTTTGTCTTCAAGAAATTTATCAAAATATATTTCTTGGTCATTAGTTGTCCAATCTCCCCATTTACCATAATGTGTTATATCTTTACTTATATTTTGGTTAGTCAAAAATATATAGTCTGGTGCAATTGTTCCTTCTAAAAATTCATTCATATTTTTTACTTTTTCTTTATTTTTTTTTGCATATTCATTTGCTATTGCCAAATGTATTGTAAATCCTGGCATTTTCTATTCCTCTTTTCCTAAAATAACTCTCTTGTGCTGTAAAATTTTTTTGTTTTAATTATTTACACAAGTATAAAGTCTGTCGTATTTTGTCAAAAGAACAATAGCAGGCTTTTTAGAACATTTTAAAGCCACATCATTGTTCGACGCCAATTTTACGTTAGTAAAATTGTGTGCAACTATTTAAATTATTGAAAATGCAATTTCCTATAATTTAAAAATACAATTTACGACCTGTTCCGTTTTGTCTAGATTTCTACATCTTTTGCGTTAAATACTGGTCCACCTTTACATACATGGAAATATTCTGGAGCATCTTTTGGACTTTGAGCTGTTTTTACAGCACATCCTAGGCATACACCTAATCCACACCCCATCTTTTCTTCTAATGATAATTGACATTCAATATTATTTTCAAGAGCATATTTTTGAACTGCCTTTAACATTGGAAGTGGTCCACAAGCATATATACAATCATATTTTTCTTTTTCCATATCATTTATTAGATAATCAATTGCAAAACCTTTATTTTTGTAACTTCCATCATCTGTTGTAATAATTAGATTATCTGTTACTTCTTCAAATTCTTTTTCTAACATTACAAAATCTTTACTTCTAAATCCTAAATAACAGTTTACTTGTTTTTTTTGTGCTTTTGCAGTTTTTGAAAGTTCATATAATGGGAATATTCCAATTCCTCCTCCTATAACTGCTAATTTATTGTATTTTTCAGTTTTAAAAGTACCATATCCTAATGGTCCTATAATATCAATCTTATCTCCTACTTCTTTTTTAGATAATATTTCTGTACCTTTTCCTTTTACTTGAAATATGAATTCTAATATTCCATTTTTTCTATCTAAGTTGTATATACTGATTGGTCTTCTTAAAAATGGCTCTACTTGGTCTGTTACTCTTATTTCAATAAAATTTCCAGGCTTAGACGTTTCTACAATTTCACTTGCTTTTACACTAAATTTAAAAATTCCTTTAATAATTTCTTGCTTTTCTACTAATTTTGCTAATACTTGCTTTGGCATTTTTTCTCCTCCTTAAGGGATTGAGGGACGTTCCTTCAATCCCTTAAAACAGGGATTAAGGGACACTCCTTCAATCTAATTTTATTTATGATTTTTCATTTATATTCCATTATACTAATCTTTCTACTTTATGTATTCGTTCAATTCATCTCTCATTCTAATTGCTTCTGCTCTTGTTGCTTTTTCAAATTCTTCCTCTGTGTATTTATCTTTCCATAAATCTGACTTATATGCACACATTAATCCTCTTGAACTATTTACAATTCCGCCTATTCCATTTTCATCAAAACCTAAAGCGATATCTTCTGCTTTTCCACCTTGTGCACCATAACCTGGTATTAAGAAAAATGTATGTGGTGCTACTTTTCTTAAATCTTCTAATTGTTTTGGATAAGTTGCTCCTACAACTGTTGAAATACTACTATATCCATATTCTCCTCTTAAATCCTTGCCCCATTCTTCCACAAGTTTTGCAACTTTTGTGTATACTTCTTCTCCATTTTCTAATTTTAAATCTTGCAATTCTCCTGATGATGGATTTGATGTTTTGTCAATGATAAATACACCCTTACCATATTGGGCACAATCTTCTATAAATGGTTTAATTCCATCAATTCCTAAATATGGATTTAATGTTACAAAATCAACATCATAAACGCTTTCTTCTTTTTCTCCTATTTTTGTTTTTCCTAAGAAAGCATTAGAATAGGCTTTTGCTGTACTTCCAATATCTCCTCTTTTTATATCTGCTATCACTAACATTCCTTTTTCTTTGGCATATTTACAAGTTTCCTCAAAAGCTTTCATTCCTTCTAATCCATACATTTCATAAAATGCAACATTTGGCTTTATTGCTGGAATAACATCATAAATCTCATCAATTAATGCTTTATTAAATTCTACAATTGCTTTTGCCACACCTTCTAAGTTTTCTTCATATTTATTTCTAATACATCCTGGTATCATTTCATATCTAGGGTCTAAACCAATAACGGTTGGGTTATTGGTTTCCTTAATTTTATCGATTAATTTATCCATCATATTTTTCATCTTAAAAATTCTGCCTCCTTCATTATTGGTACCTGTTTATTTTAATTCTTCCCATTCTTTTTCTCTAAAACCTACATATATTTTTTCTTGGGTTATTAATAGCGGTCTTTTGATTAACATACCATCAGATGCTAATAATTTTATTTTTTCTTTATCTGACATTGTTGGTAGTTTTTCTTTTAAATTTAATTCTTTATATTTTAGTCCGACTTGTATTAAAAAATTTCTTTATTTCATATCCACTTGCTTTTATCCATTTTTCTAATTCTTTTTCTGTTGGTGTTTCTGTTACAATATTTCTATCTTGAAATGAGATATTATTGTTTTCTAGCCATTGTTTTGCTTTTTTACAAGTAGAGCATTTTGGATATTCTATAAATATATTTTCCAAAGTTATTCCTCTCTTTCTTTCCATTTATCCTTCATATACTACTTTTCCATTTACTATTGTATATTTTACTTTTCCTTTTAGTGTTTTTCCTATAAATGGACTATTTTTTGATTTTGATACTATCATGTCTTTTGTATATACATATTCCTCATTTGGATCAAATATTGTAATATCAGCCATTTTTCCTGTTTCAATACTTCCTCTTTCATTATCAATATGTAATAATTTTGAAGGTGTATATGAAGTAAGTCTTACTAGATTTAGGTAATCTATATGTCCTGGGTCTACTAGGTTCATAATTTCAGCTGAAAGTGCTGTTTCAAATCCGATTATTCCATTTGGTGCTTTTGATAATTCTACATTTTTTTCATCTTCTGCATGTGGTGCATGGTCTGTAATAATACAGTCAATTGTTCCCTCTTTTAGTCCTTCTATAATTGCTTGTCTATCTTTTTCTTCTCTTAATGGAGGATTCATTTTTGCATTTGTTCCTGATTTTAAAACTTCATCTACTGTGAATGTAAAGTAGTGTGGACATGTTTCGCAAGTAATTTTTACTCCTCTTTTTTTTGCGTCTCTTATCATATTTTTACTTGTTTTTGTACTAATATGGCATATATGTCCTCTTACATCGTTTGTTTCTGATATTACTATTTCTCTTGCTGCCATTATTTCTTCTGCTTCTGGTAATACACCTTGTACTCCTAACTTATCTGCTACAGGTCCTGCATTTATCGCTCCTGCTGATACAGATTTTTCTTCACAGTGTGATGCTACATATGTTCCTAATTTGTCTGCTTCTATCATTGCTTGTCTCATCATTCTACTATTTACAACTGGCATACCATCATCAGAAAATGCAATTGCTCCTGCATTTCTCAATTCTTCAAAGTTTACTAGTTCTTCACCTTTTTCACCTTTGCTTACAGATGCATATGGTAATATATTACATAAATTTACTCTTTTGGCTTCATTTATTATATATTTTAATGTTTCCACATTATCTGGTGTTGGTTTTGTATTAGGCATTGGACATATTGTTGTAAATCCTCCTGCAACAGCACTTTTTGAACCTGTTTCTATTGTTTCTTTATGCTCTCCTCCTGGCTCTCTTAAATGACAATGTATATCTATCATTCCTGGTATAATATTTAAATTTGTACAATCAATCTCTTTATCAACTGTTTCATTTATATTTTTATCAACTTTTACTATTTTCTCATCTTCTATTAATATATCATACTTATCATTTAATTTATTTTTGTAATCAATTACAGTTCCGTTTTTTAATAATATTTTCATTTTTATCTATCCTTTCCGATTTTTAATTTATTCTCTAATCATCTCAACTATACTAATTTGTACACAAATACTATGTTTCACTTTTCTTTTTAAAGATTTTCTCGTAAACTTTTCTAAAATATCTATTATCTATTTACCATTTCCTCACAATATTTACATCTGTATACTACATTTTCTCTATCTGTTAATTCACATATATGTGGCAATTCTTGTTCTATTGATGTAATACATCTAGGATTTTTACATTTTATAATATTTACTAATTTTTCTGGAAGACTAGGATGAAACTTTTCTACTATTTTTCCATCTTTTATTTTATTTACAGTTATATTTGGGTCTAAATATCCTAATATATCTAAATTAATATCTAACTTTTCATCAATTTTTATTATGTCTTTTTTTCCTGTTTTATTACTTTTAGCATTTTTTATAATTGCAACAGATGTATCTAAATCTCCTAAATTTAAGTAATTATATATTTCAAAACTTTTTCCAGCTTGTATGTGATCTATTACATAGCCATTTCTTATGCTATCAATATTCATTCTTTATTCTCCCTTCTCTTTTTAATATAAGACTGCTCTCATTTATATTTCATTTAAAAATTCACAAATGTATATTATTTCATTGAAAATCTATTATTCTTTTATTGTTTCTTAAATACTTATGCATGTAAACATTTTCAATTTATTTCTAATAATTTTAGTATTAATGCCATTCTAATATATTTACCATATTTTGCTTGTTTAAAATAGCAAGCTCTCTTATCATCATCTACATCTGTTGATATCTCATTTACTCTTGGTAATGGGTGCATAATACATAAATCTTCTTTTGCTTTTTCCAATTTTTCTTTGTTTAAAATATAATAATCTTTTAATCTGATATAATCATCTTCATTAAAAAATCTTTCTTTTTGAACTCTAGTCATATATAAAATGTCTAAGTCTGACATGTATTCTTCTATATCTTGTGTCTCTATATATTCTATATTATTTTTTTCTAGTACGTCTTTCTTTATATAATCTGGTATTTTTAATTCATTTGGTGAAATCAAAACGAATTTAATATTTGTGTATCTTGACATTGCTGTTATTAAAGAATGAACTGTTCTTCCGAATTTTAAATCACCACAGACTCCTATTGTTAAATCAGATAGCCTGTGTTTTTCACATTGAATAGTTAATAAATCTGTTAAAGTTTGTGTTGGATGATTATGTCCTCCATCTCCTGCATTTATTATTGGTACTTCTGACTTCATTGCAGCTACTAATGGTGCTCCTTCTTTTGGATGTCTCATTGCAATAATATCAGCATATCCTCCAATTACTCTTACTGTATCTGCTACACTTTCTCCTTTTGCAGCTGAACTAGAATTAGCTGATGAAAATCCTAATACATTTCCTCCTAATTCCATCATTGCTGATTCAAAACTTAATCTTGTTCTTGTACTTGGTTCGTAAAACAATGTTGCTAATTTTTTGCCTTCACATTTTTTTGAATATTTTTCTTTGTTTGCAATTATATCTTTTGCAACTTCTATAAGTCCGTCAATTTCTTCTGTTGATAAATCTTTAATATCAATTAAATGTTTCATTGCTTCCTCCTTTATTTTAATCTCCTAATACTATACATAAAAATCCCTTAAAAGTCAAGGGGTCTTGACTTATCTGCTTTTTTATATTATTATGTTTCTAGTAATTTTAAGGAGGAATTTTTTATGTCTGATATAATGTCATATTTATTTGAAACAAAAGCTGTAAGATTTTGCGAAGAAAACAAACCATTTTGGTATACATCTGGAAAAATCGGCCCATATTTTATAAATACACATTTTGTATATGGAAGTGAAAAGGATGCTACTGAATTATTATCATTTATTGATGAATGTCTAGCTGATAAAAAAACTTTACCAGAAAAGGTGTTTAAAAAAGTATTAAAACAATATGAAGAAAATGAAATTTATCACAATGTTATAGATGCTATGAAAAATTATATTGAAAAAAATATAGATGTTTCAGAAATTGATTATATTTCTGGGGGTGAAAGAAGAGATTGGTTCTTTTCAAATATACTTTCATATCTTTTAGCTAAACCTCATATTTCAATTTATAAAGATTTGTCATCTGTTATAAGTGATAGTAAATTTGAAAATTCAGAAACAGTTAATAATATTGATAATAAAAAGGTTTTACATGTTGCTGATTTAGTAACTGTTGCTTCTAGTTATATTAGAGCTTGGATACCTGCTATTAAGAATATTGGGGGTCAAATGTGTTGGTCTTGTGTAGTTGTTGACCGTATGCAAGGGGGAAAAGAAAAAATAGAGGCTCAAGGAGTTAAAGCTTTTTCTTTAGTTAATGTTGATAATACTTTGTTTGAAACAGCATATAAAAATGGTATAATTAATGAAAATCAATTAACTATGTTAAAGAAATTTTTTGAGAATCCTGATGAAACAATGAAACAATTTTTGATTAATTATCCTGAATTTTTGGAAAATTCTTTAAAGGCTGATGAAAAAACTGCAAAAAGAGCTAAACTATTAGTTGATGGCAATTTATATGGATTAAATTAAATAATTGACACATTATTTGTAATAATTTTAAATTATATACTTTATTTAGCAAAATCAGTAAGTGAGGGTGACCTAAAATATGTCCCCTCTTTTTTATCTGCTTTTCATTCAAAAATCACATTACTTAATATCTCTTATTCTAATAAAACTTCTTTTTCTCCTAATTTTTTCCATAATTATTAATTGTAAAATTTTTTATTTGATTATAGCTTAATACAATTCAAATTTTGTTAATTGTGATAAGCTATGTGATTTTAATATAAAATCTCCTACTTTGTTTCCTTCTACTAAAATTGGTTCACAATTTGGAATTTTCATTTTTATTACAGTCTCTTTATCTAATCCCATCAACACATATAACATGCAACAAATAAAAGTATAATGAGTAAAAATGCCTATTGTTAAATTGCTTTTTAAGTCTAATGTACTAACAAACTCTCTACATCTTTTACTTACATCTTCTAAATTTTCACCTTCTGGTGCTTTTGTTACAAAATCTCTTCTAAAATTCATAAATTTAGAATCTGTAAAATATTGTGGATATTCTTTTTCTAATTCTTCTTCTAGTTTTCCTTCAAACTTCCCTAATGACCTTTCTCTTAAAATTGACATCTTTTTAAAATCTGTCTTTCCAGTTGCTAACATTGCTGTATCTATGGCTCTATCTAAATCAGAAGAATATATCTCATCTAATTCTTGAATATATTTGTTATTTCTTAAATTTTTAGCCATTCTTCTTCCGTTATCTGTAAGTCCTGTATTATATGCACCACAATATATTTCTTTTTCTTCTCTACATAATTTATTAAACTCTGATTCTCCATGTCTTACTAATACTATTCTCATATTCTTTCTCCCAACTTCTTTAATCTCTAATTCATCACTAATTATTTTAGTTTTTCATACCATTTATTTAATTGTTTTCTATTTTTAAATACATATACTTTCTTATCATTATTTTTCTCTAAAATTTCTTTAACTGAATCTCCTTTTGTTTTGTCCCAGTTGAAAGTAAATTTCAAAAAATTCGTATCCATTTTTTCTTTACAACCAGGTATTTCTGGCTTTTCTTTATTTCTATTTTTTAGATATCTCCCCATTATTCCTTTTATTCTAGCAAATCTTGAATAATTCAAATAAATAATAACATCAGACCTCTCAACTCTTTCCTCTAATGTTGTTTTATATGTACCATCCATTATCCATTTATCTTCTTGAGCTTTTTCTAAAATCATTCTATCTCTTTCATCTTTATCTCTAGGTATCCAATTTTCTAAATGATGTATACCATCTAAATGATATACAGGCATATTATATTTTTTTCCTAATTTATCTGATAATGTTGTTTTTCCGGTTCCTGGTCCTCCAATGATAGATATTCTATTAATTTCTTTGATATCCATTTTTTCTAAATTTCCTTTTATAATAAATTTAGATTTTTTAGGAATCAATCTATAAACCTATTATAATTATTTAATGTAATCACTAAAACTCAAGTATATAAAATTTTTTATGCGTAAATTAAAGACATAGCATACAAAAAGTGCCATGTCCCAAACTGTATTCTTATTCTTCAACTTTTTCAAACATATCTTTTCCTACTCCACATAGTGGACAAACCCAATCTTCTGGTAAGTCTTCAAATTTTACTCCTTCAACTTCTTCATCATAAATATATCCACATGCCATACATCTATATTTCATATTATCACCTCCAAATTTACAATAGCATTATACCAAGTTAATTTGATTTCGTAAATACTTTTTTTGAATTTCTTCACTTTTTTATTGTTTTTATTTACACTTCACAGTTTCACATCTATTTTAAGAATGTATATATATTAATATTGAATAAATTTCGAATGTGATTGGAGTGCTTGTAGAGTTTTTTACTCTAAAAGGAATGAGGAAGCGGGAATAGCGAGAGGCTCGTTCCTTTTAGATTTAAAAACTCTAATGCACGTATTGAGCCGAGAAATTTATGAAATATTAATATATATACATTCTTTATTTTGTAATATGTGAATTGTAACTTTTTATTCTATATATAACAATTGATAATATTGCTATCACAATAATTATTGCTACTACTATTTTCCACTTATTTTCTTTTATATTTTCTACAATATTACTTTGTATACTTTCATTATTTTCACTTTTCTCTAGATTTTCTTCATTTTGGCTTTCTAATATAGCATTTAATTTCTGAATTTCTATTTGTTTTTGCTCATCTGCTAATTTTTGTTCTTCTTCATTTCTCCTATATACATTTACTTTATACTCTTTTTTAGTATAACCATTTTCAGCAATAACATTAATCAAAATTTCATTATTTCCATACACTAAATTACTTCCCCCAGATATCTGTACATTTGCAGTTTGTTTTTCCGGAATTGCCAAAATGTTTAAGTTTTCAGTTGTATTTGTAACTATTGTATTATATTCATAAATATCATTTGCAAACTCAGGTTCTAATGTAACATTTTCTATTGCTAATGTTTCTAGATTAGCATTTGCTTGTTCTAAATTATTAGTTTTGGTCATATAAATTTTATAGTTTGTTACACTTGTTTTGTCTGGTGAATTTACATTAATATTTATTGTATTTAATCCTTCTTTAAAATTTGTATTTCCAGTTATAATTACTTCTGAATTTGCATTTTGTGGTATTGCTGTAATTTCTAAACTATTTAAGTCTTTTGTCAAAAAATAATATTCTGTTACATCTGGAGAAAATCCTGGTGTTATTCCTTCTTGATTTAATCTCATAATTTCTAGTTTTGAATTATCATCAGATGTTTGACTTGTTTCTGAGATTTCTATCTTTTCTATTTCTCCTTCTTCTTCTGTTATTACTTCTATACCATCTGTGAATCTTTGCACTAAATTTCCTTCCGAATCATAAAACTCTCCTTGTACTGATATCAACTCATTTCCTATTTCTTTTGCTTTTAATGTATATTTTACCAATTCGCAATTTTGTTTTGCATTATTTTCTCCAGTTTCATCATACCAAGATGTTATAATTTTACCATTTACAACATTAGTATTTTCTGGGCCTGATACATATTGAAATAAGTTTTCATTAAAATAGATATTTAAATCAAAAGCAGATATGCCAATATTTGCTAGATTTATTGTGAAGCTAAATTCTTCATCACTTTTCACTTCTGATTTTGATATATCTAAATAGATATTATCTTGACTTTGCCCATCACTTTCTACAGCTATACTGGTTATACTTATCATTATTAAGATTATTAGAAAAATAGCAATTCTTTTCAAAACTTTCCTCCTATATAATTTATTGCTCTATAAACTTTATTCCTAGGATATGTCTTTGGATTAATAATAAATCCAATGACGTCGGTTTTTTACCATTTTTATTTATATTTCCTGCTTTTTGTGCTATAAAATCTAATTCTTCAATTTCTAATATATTTCTTTGCAATTTTAGCAAATCAACACTATTTATTTTTCCATTACCATCTATATCACCATAAATTATTATTTGATATTCACATGCCAATACTTCTTGAGAATTTTGTATAAATACCTGCACCTTTGAACCAGTTCCCACTAAATCATTTTGTTGCAAAATGTTTCCTTCTTTATTTACTACTTTTATAAAATATTTATCACTAACATTTATATTTTCTAGTAATTTCTCTACTGTTCTGATTTCTTCATTTATTCCACTTATTTCATTTCCATCAACTTTTATATTAGAGCTAAAACTTAAATCATCTTCTGAAATTTTTTCTATTACATTTACACTTATAATTTCATTAATATTTTCATCCTCTTCTGAACAAACTTTTATATTTGTATTTCCAGTTTTATTAGCACTTATTTTACCTGTATTATCTACACTTGCAATATCACTATTTTCAGAAATATATTTTAGATTTTTATTATTTGCATCTTCTGGCTCTATATTAGCTAGTATTTGATAATTATCTCCCTCTTGCAAAGTTATGTTTTCCACATTTAATTCTATTCCTGTGACTTTACTATATACTTCTATATCTATACTTGCTTCTACACCATTTGATATTGCTCTTACTGTTATTTTAGCTGTACCTGATGATATTCCATAAATATTGCCATAATCATCTACTTTTACTACTTTTTCATTACTTGAAATATATTTTAGTTTTTGATCTTTAGCGTTTTGTGGATATATCTCTACATTTATTTTACTAATTTCATTTTTATTTATTACTCTATTATCTACTGACAACCTTATTTCCTCTACTTGAATTTCTGGAACCTCTTCTACATATTCTTGAAACACATATCCTACAATTCCATTTTCTAAAATTACTCTATCCCATAAATCCCCTTTTTGTTTTCCTTTAGCAATTCTAGTCATAATTTCATTTGATGAAACTGTTGTAATCTTTTCATAACTTGTACTTGGACCACTCCTAACATTCAAGCTTGTCTGAACATTGGCATAAACTTTAGTATTATCACTTTCATAATCTGATTTATTAATAGCTGGACTTTCTTCTTGTATTTCTGGCATATTGTTATATATAGGAATAATAAAATTAATACTTGTATCTAACAAATTGCTATTTGAATATCCTTTATATATAATTTGAGATTCACTATATGGAGCCAATACATTAGTCATATATTGATGCCAAAACAACTCACCATTATTATTATCACTCACATGAAATTTCTGTAAATATATATTATTCTGTCCAATATTAATGTAACTAGAACCTATAAATATTCCTCCTCCTGTTATCGCTCTTTCCTTTGTATTCCATGGTATCAAATACTTAGTTTTTGTTGCTTCACTAGCTCCTTTTCCATCTCTTGCATATTTTAAACCATTTATAATTGCTCCCATTGGCTCTGAAGAACTTGTAGCACCTATATTATAGAAATTGTATAGTCCCTCATATCCTGCCACTTTTCCACTAATAGAACTATGTGATAAAAATGGACCTACCTCCTGCTTTATTCTTGACGCCAAATGATATGCACTAACCTTAGAAGTCACGCCTGCACTATATATTAAATCAGAATATTTTTTATTCATTGTGATTGTACTTCCACTAGAAGTTAAATAACTTACAATAGTATTATAAAATTCCGTACCATATAATATTTTCTCTACCCCGTCTACAGAATTTGTATTTGCATTATAAGACAATTCTTCAAATTGAAAAATTCTAACCTCATTCAAAAAATTTCTTGGATCCATAGTATATAAAATCGACTGTTTTGAGCAATCAACCCAACCAGCATCCACTTCTACATTATATTCACCTGGATTCGTATTTTTCCAATTATCAGAATATGACTTTGGTACTAAATTTTTCCCAAAAACATTTTCATTTTTTATTACGTAATCCCAATCTAAATTTGTATATAATGCTGTAAATGTCCAATTGGGATGATTTTTCTTCAACTCTTCCAAATATGGCTTATAACTTTCTGGAAAATTTTCTATACCATCTAATGTCTCTGATTTTTCAAAATTGTTTAATGCTTTTACATTTATTTTGTTAGATATAAATATCGTTAGTATTATTATTAAAATTATATAAAATGAATATAATAGTTTTTTATTAAACATATTTGCTCCTTTATGTAAGTGAGGGATTGAGGAATGCTCCTTTGGAGGGAGAGGGATTTGGGGACGGTCCTTTTTTCCCGATTTTTGGGGATTTTGGGGACGGTCCTTCAATCCCTCTCCCTCCAAAGGAGCATCCCTCAATCCCTTTTCATCTCTACTGCTTTTACTATTATTCTTTTTGATGAATCTGTTGTGCATGTAATTAGCGTCAATTCTACTCTTCCATTTGTTTTTTGAGATAAACATTTTGTTTCAGTTGGTTCGACTGTTTCTATTAAATATACTTCATATTCAATACTATTTCCTTTTAAATCTGTTAAAATGATTTCATCCTTATTAGATAATTTTTTGATATCATGAAACATATTTTTAGTAATATAATTGTGGCCTGCTATGCAAAAGTTTCCTACTTCATTTGGATTACCCCCATAAAATTTTGTTACTGATACTCCTAATGCTTTTTCACTGTATTCTGAAATCACATAAGTTTCTAATTCTATTTTGGGAATTTCTAATTTAGCTATTACTGGATATCCTTTATATTCTGATATAACTTCTTCATTTTCTATATCTTTACTTTTATTGTTATCAACATTGTTTTCTTTTTCCTTTTCTGTTTCTATTGTTTCTGCTGATTTTTGTTCTGAATTTTCTTTTGACATTTCTTCTTTTTCTGCATTTTTAGTATTTACTAATGTTGTTTCAATTCTTCTTTCTATATCATTGTTGGCAATGTTTACTTTTTTCAAATTAACTTTATTTATTAAGATTATTAATACAATTAAAACTGCAATTATAAATGTTAAGATAAATATATATTTTTTTCTATCTTTCGTTCTCAATTTTTTCCTTCTATTTATTTTTCTTTTTCATATTCATATATAGTGATGTGCTTATAATTGCAATAAATATCACTGCTACTGGAATATACAAATTCATACCTGTTTTTGGTAATTGTGATGGAAGATTTTCTTCTCCATTATTTTGTTGATTATTATTTTCTTGACCTGTTGTTCCTTCTGTTTCATTTCCAGGTGTTTCTTCTTCTGGGGGTGTTGTTTCTGTGTTTGCGACTGTTATTTGAAAACTGTTTTCTGCTACAATAGCATCTGAATTATCTCTATCAATTAGTTTAAAGGTAATTGTATAAGTTCCTGATTTGTCAAATATTCCTCTTAGATTTAATACTTTATTAACATTTTTTCCTCCAATTGCATATCCTGAAGGAGCTCCCCAACCGCTATCAATTATGTCATATTCTGTTTGTGTTTCATCTGTTCCTTTTAATTGTACATTTCCTCCATCTGGTGTTTTTGCTTCTGCTATTATTCTTGCATGGTCATAATTTTTTCCCATACTTGATGTTAATGAAAGTATCATTTCTTTTTCTTCATTTATTATAGGTACTCCTGTATATGATAAATCAAACTTATAATTTTCATATCTTGGTTCTACTACTATATTTTTTTCTAATGCTATTGTTATATCATCATAACTTTCACTTGCGTCTGGATTTGATAAACCTTCTGCTGTAACTGCTAAGTCTGTTGGATTAGATGTAATTATTCCTTCTTTTGCCTTAAATGTTATATTCATGCTTTCTCTTGGACTTGTTCCTCCTGTTGAATCATAAAATACGACTCTTACTCTTGTTCCATTATCATTTGGTGTTCCTCCATCTGTTTCTATATATTCTAGTAAGTTGTTATCATATGCTATATCAAATGTATATGCTCCTAATGGTTTTCCAAAAGTAATTGTAAGTGTTATTGTGTCTCCTGGATTTACTGTATCTTTATTTGTGGAAATTTCTATATTATCTAATGCAACTGCTTGTACTTTGTTTGTATTAAATAAAAGTATAATTGTAAAAATTGTTGATATAATAAGTATTATATTAGTAATTTTTTTCATTTTATAAATTCCTCCTTTTTTATTTTGTATTATTATTATGTCTAATTTTTATAATTTTATTAAATTTATGAAATGAAGAAATTTCCATTTGACAATTTACATAATACGTAGTATAACTTGTAATGTGGGGGATTCCTTTTTTATTTCAAAATTATATATTTCAAATATTATGCCATATACAAAAATTCAAAAATATCCCTAGACCTGTCCCTTTTGGACAAAAAATGTCCAAATCGACACGTCCCCACAGTTATATTTATTCTCTTTTTTGAAATTAGTTGAATTTCTGATAGTTTTAAGATATAATTACATTTGTTAATAGATTTCAAAAATACAAATTTTATGGAGGTTTCATATATGAATAAATTAGTAATTAAAGAATTATACAAAAATACAAATGAATATGAAAACAAAGATATAACTTTAGAAGGTTGGGTAAGAACAATTCGTGATTCTAAAACATTTGGATTTATTGAATTAAATGATGGTTCATTTTTCAAAAATGTTCAAATTGTTTTTAGTGACAAATTAGATAACTTTAATGAAATAGCTAAATTATCAATTAGTTCTTCTATTAAAGTTAATGGTACTTTAGTTATAACTAAAAATGCAAAACAACCTTTTGAAATACAAGCAAAAAATATAGAAATTTTAAATTTATGTGACTTGGAATATCCACTTCAAAAAAAGAGACATTCTTTTGAATATTTAAGAACAATATCACATCTTCGTCCTAGAACAAATACTTTTAATGCTGTATTTAGAGTAAGAAGTGTTTTTGCATATGCAATACATAAATTTTTCCAAGAAAATGGATTTGTATATGTTCATACTCCTATACTTACTTCTAGTGATGCAGAAGGTGCTGGAGAAATGTTTAATGTTAATTCTTTTGACCTTGCAAATGTTCCAAAGACAGATGATGGACAAGTAGATTTTACAAAAGACTTTTTTGGGAAACCTGCTCATCTTACTGTAAGTGGTCAATTAAATGTTGAAACATATGCAACTGCTTTTAGAAATGTATATACTTTTGGTCCAACATTTAGAGCTGAAAATTCAAATACTGTAAAACATGCTGCTGAATTTTGGATGATTGAACCTGAAATCTGTTTTGCTGATTTAAATGATGATATGGATTTGGCAGAGGAAATGCTTAAATATACTTTTTCTTATGTTTTAGAAAATTGTAAAGAGGAAATGGAATTTTTTAATAGTTTTGTAGACAAAGGGCTATTAGATAGATTGAATAATGTTATTCATTCTGATTTTGCTAGAATTTCTTATACAGATGCAATTAAAGAGTTAGAAAAATCAAATGATAAATTTGAGTTCAAAGTATCTTGGGGTGTTGATTTACAAACAGAACATGAAAGATATCTTTGTGAACAAGTATTTAAAAAACCTGTTTTTGTAACAGATTATCCTATGGATATTAAAGCTTTTTATATGAAACAAAATCCAGATGGTAAAACAGTTGCTGCTGCCGATTTGCTTGTTCCTGGAATTGGTGAAATAATTGGGGGTAGCCAAAGAGAAGAAGATTATGATAAGTTGTTAGCTAGAATGAAAGAATTAAATATGGATATTGATACTTATGATTGGTATTTGGATTTAAGAAAATATGGTAGTTGTGTTCATTCTGGTTTTGGTCTAGGTTTTGAAAGAGCTATTATGTATTTAACTGGTATGCAAAATATTCGTGATGTAATACCTTTCCCTAGAACACCTAAAAATTGTGACTTTTAAAGGTTCAATCCCTCAGATTACTGAGGGATTGATTGGATTCATTAGCAACGTTTATACACTCTGGTAAAATTGCTCAATTGTCTAGTTAATTTTTCGCTCAATGCATCTTTTGGTAATCTCCAAGACCAGTTACCTCCTGAAACTGTTGAAGGTGTATTCATTCTGCCTTCTCTTCCTAAAGATAAACAGTCTTGAATCGGAAATATTACCATATTAGCCGGTGATGCCATTGCAGAACGCACTGCACTTAACCCTAATCTATATGAGCCATTAAAATTAACATAGTCTTTTGCAAAATCTCTATCAACTTTATTAAGAAGAAAGACTTTTTGCACAAATGTCTCAGAATCGTGTGTAGACGTATAACCTACACAGTTTTTAGGCCAGTTATGAGGAAGATGCATATTATCTTCATTTTCTTGTAATCCAAAAACCATGACTCTCATACCAGGATATCCAGACTCTGCTAAAAATTCTCGAACGGCATCATCAATATCACCTAAATCTTCAGCGATTATTGGTACATCCCCAAGATGATTTTTTATTGCATTAAATAATTTCATCTTAGGACCTGGTTGCCATTTGCCATTTACAGCTGTTTCTTCACCTTGAGGTATTTCAAAATAGTCGCAAAAGGCTCTAAAATGGTCAATGCGGACCACATCGGAAATTTCGAACATCTTCTTCATTCTCCAAATCCACCAGGAATAACCTTGTTTCTCATGGACGTTCCAATCATACACAGGATTACCCCAAACTTGTCCAGTTGCAGAATAATAGTCAGGTGGTACACCTGCTATTTTTTTAGTTACTAGCTTTTCTTCGTCAACTTTGAAAAGCTTTGGATTTGCCCAGACATCACAACTATCTGGAGAAGGATATATAGGAATATCTCCTATAATTTTAACTCCTTTTGAATTTGCATAATCTTTCAGTTTTTTATACTGTCTAAAAAATAAATACTGTATAAATTTGTAAAACAGGATGTCATTATGCAAAATTTTTTCATACTCTGACATAGCTTTATGGTTTCTAGTTCTTATATCTTTATTCCACTCCCATACAGCTTTTCCACTAAAACAATCTTTAAGTGCCATAAAGAATGCATAATCATTTATCCATTCTTTATTTTCTTGTTCAAATTTTTTGACCTCTTCTAAAGTTGTTGAATCTGCGTTTCTAAATGCCTTTTTTAAGATAGACATCTGTGAGAAAAGCAAAAATTCATAATTTACTTTTGGATAATCACCTGTAAAACTAAGTATGTCCTCCTTCCTTAACAGACCATCTTCCACTAGCATTTCCAAACTAATCAAGTATGGATTACCAGCAATTACCGAGTAACATTGATATGGGCTATTTCCATAACCTGTGTGTCCTATAGGTAAAATTTGCCAATATTTTTGTCTGGCAGACACCAGAAAATCGACAAACTGATAAGCTTCCTTTCCTAAGCTTCCTATTGGATAATCACTTGGTAATGAAAATATTGGCATTAATATGCCACTGCTCCGTGAAAATTGTGCCATAAAGACACCTCCTTATAAAATAGTACATTGACATGTTACTTCACATAATATAACACAAATCCAGAAAAAATTCAATAATTAAATTAAATTATATCTTATCTTTAGTTAAAAATCGCTATAATTTATAGCTAAATTTTATAAAAACCAAATTATAATATAACATTTTTAATAATCTTTTGCTTAATAATATATTTTAAATTGAATTAATATTCCATATTATCTTCATGTGTTTTAAACCATCTCTTATAGTATTTAAATGTGATTTACCGTTTCTTTTATCTTTATAAAAATTTATAGGTATTTCTTTTATTTTCAAATTTGCCTGTTTTGCTTTTACAATTATTTCACTGGCAAATTCCATTCCACCACATTTTAAATTTAAATTATTTATGGCATTTTTCTTAAATCCTCTTAGACCACAATTTACATCTTTCAAATTAATTTTATATTTTTTCTTTATTATATAACTTAAAAGTGGTGTTCCTATATATTTGTGAGACCACTTCATCGCCCCTTTTTCCATATGATAAAATCTATTTCCTATAACTATATCATATCCATTTATTAATTCTTTGTAAAAATCATCTAATTCTAGGAAATTGTAACTATCATCTGCATCTCCCATTATTATATACTGTCCTTTTGCTTCTTTGATTCCATTTATTAATGCATGTCCATACCCTATTTCTGGTACATCTATAACTCTAGCTTTATTCGTTATTGCTATTTCTTTGGTCTTATCTGTACTGTTATTATTTGAAACTAAAATTTCTCCATTTACTTTATTTTTTTCTAACCATTTTTGTGCTTTTTTTATCACTATTTCTATTGTTTTTTCTTCATTTAGTGCTGGAATTAATATTGTTAATTCTACATCATGGTTCATATTTTTTCTCCTTTTTTTCTGTTTACCCAATCTTTTAAATTACTAAATATTTTTCTATAATAACTTTCATCCTTATTTACTTTGTTTTTGTTTCTATTTTTTATATTTGTAACTAAAAATATTATTGAAATTATTCCAAATAAATATTGTGTATCATATATGCATGCTAAATATGATGTATTTAATGCTTCTTCAAATATCATTTCTTTTGTAAATGTAACTACAAAAATTCTTGATAAATACAAGATAAATAAACTTATAATTATCACTAATTCTTCATATACTTCTTTTATATTCTTTATATTTAGTAAGAAAAATATAATAAAAAATATTATTGAAATATAAAACAAATATTTATTCCATATTTTATATATACCATTTATTGTCTCAAGAAATTTTAGTTGAATATTATTCCATTTTTCCGCATAATGACTAACTGTTACTATTTTTTGATTTGTCATTTTCTCCATTTGTTGTTTTTTCTCTTCTTCATTTTCTATTCCTAATTTATGACTATTATTAGAAACTACCATTTCTACATCTTCGAGTTCGTACTGATATTGTATAGTTTTATTCATGCTTTTTATAACATTTATAATATCCCCAAAATCAAAATAACACATATTACTAACTCTTTTTTTACATCTACTTTCTACAATATTATTGTCACATATACTGTTTATTTCTTTTGCCAATTCTGTATAATATTCATCTGCCATCTTTGCATTTTTATAATATCCCTTACTTTCTACAGCATCCATTAATGCCCAATGAAAATATCCTCCATTTATTTCTCCTTCTATTTTTTCTCCACATTCTCTCCACCCATCTGCTTCATTCTGAAAAAAATCTTTTAGTTCTGATAATTTCGGACTATATTTATATAATTCTTCTATTGTTTTATTATTAACAGGTACTCTTTTCTTTTCCTCTTCTGGAGTTACTCTTGTTAGTGCTCCATATGCAGATTTAAAAGATGTTCCCCAATATTGGTTTAAAGTATATACTCCATAATATTTGTAATTAAGCATGCAAACTATATTTATCGATATTAACATAATAGATATTGGTAATACATATATTGCTATTCTTTTTATCTTATTTTTCAGTTTTTTATCAATTAATATGGAGCCTATTGTACTTGTAGCAATTACTAATATAAAAGGTATTAACCATATATTTTCTTCTCTACATAAAAATATGGCTGACATACTTATTCCAAATCCTACAAAATATTTTATTTGTTTGCTTATTTCTTCTTTTCTTGAAAAAAATATTCCTAATGAAAATGCTATTAAATACATTATTAATGAAATATATATTCCATCTCTATAAACTCTTGATAATTCCTCTGAATATTCCACTGGATTAAAAAGTATTATTACATATATTAATGTTAATAATACTTTGTTTTCTATTTTTTTTCTGAGTATCATAATAAATATAATACAAGAAATTCCATAAAATATCTCTTTTCCAATTAAAAATGGTATGTGTAAAATATATAAAAGACTTATAAATAAAGGTGTAAATACACCTTTTATTAAAGTCTTTGAATTATATTCACCTAACCAATTTCCATTTACTATATTTTCTGACATCTCTACCATTAATTGGTCATCATATTTCATTGTATATTTTGCATTTAATGGTTGTACCTCTACCATTATTATTTTCAATATCAATAATATCACTAAAATTGCAAGTATTTTTATTTTATCTATTTTTCCTTTATTAATATATTTCATAAGGCAAATCTTCTGTTCCCTCTCCACTAGTATAAGTAATTCCATTTTTTAATGTTACTACTGGTTTATTTATAGTTTCACCAAAAATTAATTTTAATCCTTCACCAGGACTAATAAGAATTATTCCTCCTTCAACAGCATGTGTATATAAAAAATCACTTTGATCAGTTATTTGAAATATTTCTTCTGTATCTGTTTTGCTTATAACATTAATAGCTCCTATATTTTCTAAATAATCTATATCTTCTACTAGCATATTTCTTATAGCGGTGGCTACATCTGTATCTAATAATCTATTTTCAGCTCCCATATTTACTAAACTTTCTGTCGTTATTCTAACTTCTTCTGTTTCGGGATTTACATAACACACTTGCCATTTAATTTCATCTCCATCTTCACTAGGATTACCATACATATCAACCAATACTCCTGTTTTGTATTTTATATAATCTCCTACTTCTACAATATCAGACAATTTAGCTAAACTTTGATTTTCTGTCTCTACATTTACAAGTTCCTTTTCCCACTCAACTACATTTGCTATTCTGCAATATACAAGTTTATATTGTGTTGAATCATCATCTGATGTATCGGCTATCTTAACTTCTCCTGTAGTAGCTACTTTTTCTAATTCTTTTGTTGTACTTACGGTTGCAATTACCTCTTCTAACTTATAATAATCACCATCTGTAGTATTACCATTTCCTAATGATAATGTTTGCCCTACTAATTCTTCTACATTAATTACTAAATCTTCATCTATTATACTATTACTTTTTAAATAATTTATAAGACTCTCTGTTGTCTTACCAAGTTTTTTATCAGCATAATAATTTGTTATTTCTAAAGATAAACCTTCATACACAGTAAAATGTGTATTTTCTTCACTTGCCTTATTGGCTTTCGTTAATACTCCATTATCTCCCATTAAAGTCGCAATGGTGACACCTGCTAGTATTAGTAAAACTATAATTGTGATGACTAATGCTATTAACGTAATACCTCTTTTGTTTTTTAGATTCATTTTTATTCCTCCCTTTAATTTTTCATTAGTTTTTTCCTACAGTAAAATACTCTAGGAAAATTTTCATATCTAAATTCTAACAATAAACCATAGTAAAGTCAATAAAATAAAAGAAATATTTATATAAAAAAATATATGATAAATTTTATATTTTGATTGATAAAAAATCTTTAAAGCACAGTAATACAAATGTTTCTTAGCATTTTTAATTTCCTAGAGTATTTTAATAAAAGACTATAAAAATATGAGTTACATTAGCATCAGTGGAAAGATAAAACATGTATATATAACTTTTTAACTCAATTTTAGATTGATTTTTATTTCGTAACTCATGTTTATTCTAATTATGTTTACTTATATTTGATTTTATGATAAAATAATTATAGTTCATAAATATGCTTTTTAATAAGAAAGGAGAACTATAATGGGATTTCCTATTCAACAAATTACTTTTTCAGTTGCAAAAGGCAATAACTTAACTTTAGGTAACGTTACGATTAACAACAAACTTGAGTTAACTGTATCGCCTAATTTAGTTAAAAAACTTAATAATAAGCAAATAGCTCAAATTTGCAGGCGGGCTATAGATGCATATAGCTTTATATCAACGGGAAAAAGTAGTAATACTTTATACTATTTCTTGGTTCAAGTGGGAAATGACAGAAATTATGTTATGCGTTCCGTCAATGGGAATAAAGATTGCATAGGTTATATAAAACATAAAGATTTGCATTTATCATTTGAACAACATATTCCCGAATATATAAGAATTTTTTGTGTTCAGGAGTTGAAAAAACAAAATATACCGTTCATTTATAAGCGAAAACGGTACAACTGAAAAACTATGAACTTGATTAAAGAGGATAACACACTGTGCTATCCTCTTATCATTTTGTAAATATTATTTTCAATATCTAAATTTATTCTTTTTACAATCATATTTCCCCCCAAAAACATTGGTATCAATATTTTTATTATCTCAACTAATATTGTCTTCCCCATACTACCATCTTTGTAGCTGGCTTTCCACAACATACACATGTATCTGATAAATGTTCTTGTTCAAAAGGCATACATCTTGATGGTGCTCCTGTTTCTTCTTTTACTTTATCTTCACACTCTTGACTTCCACACCACATTGTTTTTACATATCCTTGATTTTCTTCTAAGTTTTTCTTTAATTCTTCCATATTTAGAGCCACTGTTGTTTTTTCTTCAACTCTTTTTTTGCATACATTATACATAGATTTTTGTATATCTTCCAATAACTCTTCTGATTTTTGCTCTATTTCTTCCATCTTCACAGCAATCTTTTCAGAATTATCTCTTCTTACTAAAACAACTTCTCCTTTTTCTATGTCTCTAGGTCCCATTTCAACTCTAACTGGTACGCCTCTCATTTCCCAGTCATTAAATTTGTATCCTACTGAATAATTATCTCTATCATCTAGTTTTGTTCTGAATTTTTTACTTAATTTATCATTTAATTTATTTGCTTCTTCTAATACTCCTTCTTTTTGTTGAGCAATTGGTACAATTACCACTTGAATTGGTGCAACTTTTGGTGGTAATTTTAATCCTCTATTATCTCCATGTGCCATAATAACTGCACCTATTAACCTTGTACTTATTCCCCATGAAGTTTGATATGCATATTCTTTTTCTCCATCTTTATTTTGGAACATTACTTCAAATGGTTTTGTAAAGTTTTGACCAAAATAATGTGATGTTCCTCCTTGTAAAGCTCTTCCATCATGCATTAATGTTTCTACTGTATAAGTTGCTTCTGCTCCTGCAAATTGTTCTTTTTTAGTTTTTTGTCCTTTTAACACTGGTATTGCTAATAAATTTTCTATAATATCTGCATATACATTTAACATATCTAATGTGAATTCTTTTGCTTCTTTTTCTGTTTCATGTATTGTATGACCTTCTTGCCACAAAAATTCTCTCGAACGTAAAAATGGTCTTGTTTCCTTTTCCCATCTTAATACATTACACCATTGATTGTATAAAAATGGTAAATCCCTCCATGAGTTCAACCATTTTGAATACATTGTAGAAAAAATAGTTTCTGAAGTAGGTCTTACACATAACCTTTCTTCTAATTTTTCTTCTCCTCCAACAGTTACCCAAGCAACTTCTGGTGCAAATCCTTCTACATGGTCTTTTTCTTTATTTAATAAATTTTCTGGTATCAATACTGGCATTGAAATATTTTTTACTCCATGTTCTTTAAATTTTTCATCTGCATAC